>CAYHZK010000276.1:0-1569 GCA_964361085.1 uncultured Planctomycetales bacterium | reverse complement strand
CCGGTACAAACCCCGCCCCGATCCCCTGAATCTTGTGGGGCCCGGGAGTGCCGCCGGACAGAACCGGCGACCCCTTAGGTTCGACGGCCACAGCTTTAAAGGACGGCTTTCTTTTTTTAATGACTTCGGCAACGCCGGTGATGGTCCCGCCGGTGCCGATGCCGGAAATCAGGATATCGACCTTGCCGTCGGTGTCATTCCAGATTTCTTCGGCGGTTGTTTTGCGGTGGATCTCGGGATTGGCCGGATTTTCAAACTGCTGCGGGATAAAATATTTTTTATCGCCCTCAGCCAATTCTTTGGCCTTCTTGATCGCGCCCTTCATTCCTTCCGAGCCGGGGGTCAGGACCAGATTGGCGCCCAGGGCCCTTAAAAGCGCGCGGCGTTCAAGACTCATGGTCTCCGGCATCGTTAGCGTCAATTGATAACCCTTAACAGCGCAGACAAAAGCCAGGGCAATGCCGGTATTCCCCGACGTGGGTTCCAGGACAACCGTGTCTTTATTGATCTTTCCCGCTTTTTCGGCGGCATCGAT
This sequence comes from uncultured Planctomycetales bacterium, assembly GCA_964361085.1. Taxonomy (GTDB): domain Bacteria; phylum Omnitrophota; class Gorgyraeia; order Zapsychrales; family JANLHA01; genus CAYHZK01. Next base: position 1,034 of record CAYHZK010000276.1, on the reverse strand, counting down.
CATGGCAAACCCGATGCGGTCCTTGACGGACCCGAGCGGGTTATAAAACTCAAGCTTCAGGACAACATCGGCGTGGCAGCCCTGGGTGATTTTGTTGAGTCGGACCAAAGGCGTATTGCCAATCAGATCGATAACGCTATTGGCAATCTTTTGTTTTCCGTCGGACATAGCGCGTTCTCCTCTTAAGGGTTGATTGAAAATATGCAAACAAACTTTATCTTAACTCCGACGCTCAAGACTCAGTTTTTTCAGATAAATCATAAGGATTGTGATCGCGGCGGGCGTCACCCCCGGGATCCGGTTGGCCTGCCCCAGCGTCAGCGGCGAAAACCGTTTCAGTTTTTGTTGAATCTCGGCGGAAATGCCTGAGATATTGTAATCCATCCCGGCAGGGATCTTGATATTTTCCAAATGCCGGAATCGCTCCACACTCTTGATCTGCCGTTCAATAAACCCCTCATACTTGATTTCATACTCGACCTGAGCGATGACATGCGGAGGAAAGTCCTTAAGCGTTCCGTCAAAGGGGGCGATCATCTGATAATTGACTTCAGGCCGCTTCAAAACGGCGCTTAAGGTCATGGGCTGTTTTAAGGGCGAACTGTTATTCTTTTTCAGGATATCGTCCAATCCCGAACCGGGATGAACCCGTGTTTGACGCAGGTGCGCGACCTCGGCGTCGATCGCCTTGTATTTCGTGACGACCTTTTCATAGTCGGCGCCGCTTAACAATCCCAGCCGATAACCGTACTGCGCCTGTCTCGGGTCGGCGTTGTCTTCGCGAATGATGAGGCGATATTCCACCCGCGAGGTGAACATGCGGTAAGGCTCATCTGTGCCCTTCGTCGTCAGATCGTCGATGAGAACGCCGATATACGACTCCTGACGGCCGAGGATAAACGGCGGCTCGCCTCTGACCTTCAGGCCGGCGTTGATCCCCGCAACAAGCCCCTGGGCCGCGGCCTCTTCATAACCGGTTGTCCCGTTGATCTGGCCGGCCAGAAACAGGCCCCGGACTTTTTTCGTTTCCAGAG
>CAYHZK010000275.1:0-1668 GCA_964361085.1 uncultured Planctomycetales bacterium | reverse complement strand
GCATCCGGCTGGCCCAATATGCCCGCCAGATGAAAATTAACACCGTTGCCATCAATCCCAACATCAACCACAATTACCCCGACGACGCCCCGGACAAAATGATCCAGAAGATTCAAGAGCTGGGCATCGATTTTCCGTACCTGGTGGATGAAACCCAGGACACCGCCCGCAGTTTCAAGGCCCAGTGCACGCCGGACATCTACCTCTTCGACAAAAATAAAAAGCTCTCGTACCACGGCCGTATCGACGACAACTGGCAGGACGAATCCAGGGTCACCCGCGAAGAGCTCAAAGAAGCCCTCAACAACATGGCGACCGGCCAGCCTATTGATCCTGTCCAGCGCCCCTCGATGGGATGTTCTATCAAGTGGAGTGAGTAAGCTCAGGGATTTTAGGAAATTTTAGCGGTGCTGTGGGGGGTATAAAAATACCCCTTGCTTTTTAGGATCTATTATGAGACACTTTCTCACATGAAAGATAAAGTGTCTCATTTGCACAGCAACGAACGGCGCAAACTGGGAAGCCATCTGGCTGGACAGGGTCTTAAATTCAGCCGGGCGCGCGAAGCGATTTTTTGGGAAGTCATGGACGCCCACGGGCACTTTACCGCTGAAGAGCTTGTCAAACACTGCACCAGCAACAAACGCGGCGTTTCGCGAGCCACCATTTATCGCTGCCTCAAAGAGATGCTCGAGGCCGGCGTTATCAGGGAAACCGCGTTTGGCGAGAAACATCATCACTTCGAGCATGTGTACGATGAAAAGTTGCATCACCACGCCCGCTGCATCCACTGCTATGAGGTTATTGAGTTTCCCTGTCTTCAGGAATACAAAAAGTACCTTTTATTTTTAAAACGCCGGGATTTTCATATCCTGGGCCATGAAGTTCATTTTTATGGAATTTGCAAAAAATGCCGGGGAGAAAAGCATGAGCACAAAGCCTTTGAATAATTTTGCTAACGTTGTAACACAGATTTTTTTGGGAATCGCGATGTTATGCCAGCCTGCTTACGCCCAAAAACCCGTTAAAATTGTGACCACGATCGGTCAATTGACCGACGCTGTTGCGAATATCGGAGGTGATCGCGTGGCCGTGGAGGGTCTGATGGGGCCGGGTGTTGATCCGCATCTTTATAAGGCCAGCGAGAGCGATGTCCGCAAACTCAGCGGAGCCGATATTGTCATTTATAACGGACTTTTCCTCGAGGCCAAGATGGAAAACATTTTCAAAAAAATGGGTCGCAAGATCAAGACCGTCCCCGTTGGGGAAGGCATCCCCGAAGACCGACTCCTGGATAGCGAACAATTTGCCGGACATCACGATCCGCATATCTGGTTTGATGTGACGTTGTGGATGCAGGTTGTCGAGAAGATTCGCGATACCCTGATGGAGTATGATCCGCCCCATCGCGACGAGTATGCCGGCCGCGCGGCGGCTTATCTGGAAAAGCTGAAAGGGCTTGATGCCATGATCGCCGAGCGCGCCCGGGAACTGCCGGATGAACAGCGCGTCCTCGTGACGGCCCACGATGCCTTCCGATATTTTGGACGGAAATACAATTTTCAGGTCATGGGGCTGCAGGGCGTCAGCACGCAGTCCGCGGCCGGGGCCGCAGATGTGGCCCGGCTGGCGGATTTTATCGCCGGGCGGAAAATCAAAGCGATTTTC
>CAYHZK010000274.1:294-1704 GCA_964361085.1 uncultured Planctomycetales bacterium | reverse complement strand
TGCGGAGTAATAAGGCTGTCGCGGTTTTGGCGGATCGCGATTTCACCAACAACGGCGAGATCATCAATTTTCTCGGCCGCGATGTGTTGATCCCGAAGGGCGCGGCGATTTTTGCCCTAAAAACCGGGGCCGTGATTCTCCCGACGTTCCTGGTGCGGGGAGAAGACGACTCTTTTATCCTCCATTTTGAGCCGCCGATCCATCCGCCCCTGGTTACGAATAGCCAGGTCGATCAGGCGACCCTTGTCAATCTGATGAAGCGTTATGCCGTTGTCATCGAGGAGCAGATTCGCAAATATCCGACGCAGTGGCTGATGTTTCGCGAGTTTTGGGACAAGGAAGCCAATGTGGTTTGATAATGAAAGTGAGGGAAGACCTTGAAGGTTTGTGTTCTCATTCCCGTTCATAACGAAGGCAAAGAGATCGCGAGGATCGTCGGCGCGGTCAGGGCCCAGGGTTTGGACGTGATCGTGGTTGACGATGGCTCGGAGGATGATTCCGGTCGTCTGGCGGAGGAACAAGGGGCCCTTGTTTTGCGCAACCCGGCCAAGCAGGGCAAAGGCGCTTCGCTGCAAAAAGGGTTTGCCCATATCCTGCAGCACCCGTATGATGGGGTTGTGACCATGGATGGGGACGGGCAGCACGATGTCGACGATCTTCCCCTCTTTCTTGCGAAGGCCGCAGGACAGCCGAAAAGCGTTGTCAATGGGACGCGCATGGGGGAGGCCTTTAGGATGCCGCTGGTCCGACGGGTGACGAACCGGATGATGTCCTGGATGATTTCTTCTCTTTGCGGGCAGAAGATCGAAGATACCCAGTGCGGGTTTCGCTATATCAGTTGTGACGTGCTGCGTCAGATTCACTTGACCGCCAGCGATTTTGAAATTGAGACCGAGGTCTTGATGAAGACCAGCCGGCTTGGTTATCCGATCCTTTCCGTTCCCATCAAGACCATTTATCGTGATGAAACCAGCAAGATCAGGCCCATCAAGGACACCATTCGGTTTTTTGCCTATATATTCCGGGAGATGAAAAACCGCAAGATTTGAAAATGGGTTCGTTGTTTTGCAAAACGTGAGGGGTTGGATTCTGTGAACGATAAGATTTTCCAGACGGCCCTCTTCGGTTCGCTCCTGGTGCATTCTTTTTTTCTGGTGGGGACGCCAGGGTTGCTTCCGCGTCCGGCGGCGGCAAAAACAAAACCCATCGAGGTTGTGTATCAGGGACACCAAAAGCCCCCGGAGTCGCAGCGCGAGAGAATTCAGCGTGTTCAGGCGCTCACCGAAGAGAAAACGGTCCGATCCTCCCCTCAGGGACTGAAAATTCCGGGCGAAACAGAGGCCGTCATGCTGAAGGACATGGGGCAGCATCGGGAACGAATCGCCGTCCCCGACAAGCAGCCGCTTAAAG
>CAYHZK010000274.1:0-284 GCA_964361085.1 uncultured Planctomycetales bacterium | reverse complement strand
CGTGCCGCTTTTAGCAACCCGGAAGATCACCAATCCCAAATACATTAATTACAATGACCGCATCAGAGAGAAAATCCGGAACCGGGCCTATTTTTATATTGACGATCCCAAGTTTGAATCAGGGGAAGTTTATCTGACCTTTGTCCTTTTGGCCGACGGGAGTTTGAAAGATTTGCAGATCATCGGCGCCAAAAGCCGGGCCAACGATTATCTGCGCGGCGTGGGGCTGCGGAGCATCAAGGAATCCCACCCGTTTCCAGCCTTCCCGGGAGACCTGAATTATC
>CAYHZK010000273.1:0-1723 GCA_964361085.1 uncultured Planctomycetales bacterium | reverse complement strand
TCTAAAGAAGCGAACGAGGAGATAACGCCGCAGATGGGCGTTTTGCAACAGTCCCTCATTGCTGCTCCACCTGATGGCCCTTCTGCCGCAACAGATTCAAAATACCTTTTTCGCCGACGACATGGCCGGAGCCGACGATCACGAAATAAATCTGACGGTTGGCCAAAAATCCCTCGATCCTCCCGGCCATAACGGCGTTGCGATCATAAATCGTTTTTTCGATGATCGTCAGGGAATCGGGATTTCTCCGCAACGGTTCTTGCAGCACGATACGTTCCACGGTTTGCTCATCGCCGTTTTTCCAGGCGTCCTGAAACTCCGTGAGCATCCCTTCGATCTCCTCCATGGAGGAAATGGAATATTCCAGAAACATATCCTGTTCCGGGATGCTGTCGAACAGGGCAAATTGCTGCTCCATCGTCTCCAGTTGAAAAATTTTCTTCCTCTGCTCCCGCGCCTTCCGCAAAAAATACCGGTCGATCCCCAGCTCTTCGTCAAAACCCGCGCGCTTCAACTGGAGGGCCAGCAAGGTATTGCCGACGAACCACGGTTTGAAACGGCTGAAACCATCCACCGTCAGTCCATACCCTTTGAGGACTTCCTTTAACCGGATTCGTGTTTTCTCCGTGATGTGATTCTCAAGACGGTCATCGTCCTGATAAGTCCCTTTTTGCAGGATCAACTGCTGCAACGATTCCGACTGTCCCTTTTCCACATCGACCTCAACGACGAGAACTTGGGCCTGCTCAAAGGCCTGTTCGATGGCGGGATTAAGGGGGTAGACGGCCTCGCTGCCGACATGAATGGACCCCAAAAGATAAACCGTCGTCTGGGGAGACGTCACTTTCCACAAAAAAGATTTCTTTTCTTCCTGCTCCTGCGCCCCAGCCACAGAGGTCACATACCACAAAAACGCCGCGATGAAAAACCCGAAAACATTGCGCATCCACTCCCCCCGTTCAGCTCAAAAGTTTGGCCACCTTGGCAACCAGTTCATCGCCCTTGACCGGCTTAATCAGATAATCCTTGACTCCGTTGAACCTAAAAATCGGCTTGACATCCTCATGCGCCGTCAGGACAATCACCGGCATCGACTTGAATTGGTCCATTTTTTGCAGTTCGAGCATAAAAGTATACCCGTTCATATTCGGCATCTGAACATCCAGGATGACAAGGTCCGGCATCTCGGACTGAACCATCCCCAGTCCTTCCTGTCCGTCGGCAGCGGTCGCGACGTGATACCCCTCCTTGGCCAGATGCAATTTGACAATCTTGGCGTTGATCCGGTCGTCGTCAATCACCAGGATTTTCTTTTTCATCGTTTATCCCTTTTTAGCCGGTTTGGAATGACCGTTGCCGCTGTGATGGTTTTGCAGCGCCATGGTCACGATCCGGCGGATCAATTGGGGATAGGGAATCCCCTCCTTCTCCGCGGACTGGGCCAACTCATCGATCCGCGCGATACAGGGGTTGGCGTTGGGTTCAATGATATAAACCTGCCCCTCCGGCGTCACGCGGATATCGAAACGGACATAACTGTTCATATTGAGGGCGCGGTAAGCGCGCTTGCAGACATCCGCGATCCGTTCGGCGACCCCGTCGGCCAGTTTGCCCGCGGCGACACTTTTAATGCCCCAATGGTCGCGGTATTTATCGTCCCATTTCGCTTTATAAGTCGCGATCCGGGGTTCATCCTCGGGCCATTGCCCGAACTTCATCTCCC
>CAYHZK010000272.1:0-1755 GCA_964361085.1 uncultured Planctomycetales bacterium | reverse complement strand
TTGAAAATGTCCAGCTCTAAGATCGGGTCCAGGAGCTTGCGGTTCGCGACAGTCTGACCGGGTTGTTTTTGCGGCGATATCTGATTGACCGTTTGTCCGACGAGATCAGCGGTCATTTCAGGCGGCAGGGCGCGTTTTCGTTTTTGATGATCGACCTCGATCATTTTAAAAAATACAATGACCGTTTCGGGCATACCGCGGGCGATATCGTGCTCCGGACGGTTGGCGCCATGCTGGCGGAGATGTTTCGCAATCCCGCGGATGTGGTCTGCCGCTACGGGGGGGAGGAGTTCGCGGTTCTGCTGCCGGACTGCCCCAAAGAGAAAGGGCTGGATCTCGCCCAACAGTTTCGGAAAGACATTGAGGCGCAGACGATTGTCTTGCGCCGGGAGAAGACCCGGATTACGGTCTCGGTGGGGGTGGCCGGTTTTCCCGGCGATGCTCATGGCCGGGATGAATTGATCCAAAAGGCCGATGCCGCCCTTTACAAGGCCAAGAGCAACGGCCGGAACCAGGTTGTTGGGGTGTAATTTGATATGTGAAGCGCAAGCATGAGTTTTATAGACGAAAGTATTTTGAATTTTTAACGCTTCACGTGCCCCGCTTCACAAATAACAGGGGAAATTTATCCTATGAATATTGGTCTTTGTTTACTTTTGATTGTTTATACGGTCACCGTCATCCTCGTCACCAGGAAGGTCGTGGAAAGTTTTATTCGCGAAGACCAGGACGAGATTCAGCGGATGCGCGATGAGTGCGATGATCTTCTGGACCGGCAAAAGACGCTTGAACTTGAGAAAAAAAGACTGGAGAAAGACGTCACCGACATCTTTGCCCTTTATGACCTGACGAAGGAGATCACAAAAAATTTCAGCGAAGAAGACGCCTTCATGACCTTCAAGGCGAAGCTGCGGCAGAGCATCGCTTATGAAGATTGTTTGCTGATGGACCCGAGAGAAGACGATGCGGGCGAGGTTAAAGACCCGCCGGGATATTTGATGGTCGATCTTAAAGGTCAGCAGCGGCAGTTGGGAACCCTGGCGTTGAAGGGCGCGCGGGGGGAGGAGAAAGAAAAGGTGCAAATCCTGGCCAACCAGTTTGCCCTGGCCCTGCGGCGGATTCGTCTTTATCAGGAATTGGAGAAATTGGCGATCACCGACGGGCTTACGGATTTGTACACCCGGCGTTATGTCCTCGACCGCCTTGAGGAAGAACGCCGCCGCGCTCTGAGCCGCAAGGCCTCCGTGGCGTTTTTGATGCTGGATGTGGATCACTTTAAGCATGCGAACGATCAGCACGGGCATTTGGTCGGGGATCAGATTTTGCGGGAGATCGCCGAGATCATGAGAGACCATATCCGTGAAATCGATATTGCCGGCCGTTACGGGGGAGAAGAGTTTTGTATCATTTTGCCGGATACCGATCGCAGCGGCGCATTTTATGCGGCGGAGCGCATCCGGTCGGCGATCGAAAAGACGACGATCAAGGCGTATGATGTGACTGTGAATGTGACGATCAGCATCGGTCTGGCGATCTACCCGCAGGACGGGAAGAAAACGGCCGAGTTGATCGACAAGGCGGACGGGGCGTTGTACCGGGCCAAAAATCTGGGGCGGAATAGAGTCTGTACGGTTGAGACTTAAGCATAGCATTCCGTCAAAATAAACATTGCGTCGTGCCTGCTTTTTGCTAAGCTGACCCTTTAACGGTCAGCTTAAATTATCATGGGGGGGGCGGGGAGGGATTTGATTCATG
>CAYHZK010000271.1:0-1771 GCA_964361085.1 uncultured Planctomycetales bacterium | reverse complement strand
AATTTTCAAAACCGGCCTTCGCGGTCTTGCTCAGGTTGCTCACCCGGGCATCCTGCCCCTGGAGAAACACATGCAGCTGTTTGATCGGGATATATTTGAGATTTAGCCTGGTCCGGTAAAGATGCGCCGCATCCGAGTCATCTTTCACGTCGTTAAAATCGAAATTGTGACGATGTTCCAAACGGTAGCGCCACTCCAGATCGGCTTTCAGATAGGACGGCAAATGCTTATTGAGCTTTTCTCCCGCGTAGCCTTCGACGGGAATTAACAGACTGAATAAAAGAATCAGAACCAGCCGTTGAGTCGTCATGGGTGTCTCCTTAAAGAGCTAACGGTGAGAACCGTTGCTCAGTTAGCGTTCACACATTTCGGTGTGATCATGTTGTTCTCAACTGTCTTGGCCCCATTGCCACCCTGTCCCAACGTCGGTTGTGATCCTCTGCGATCATGCCCTTCCAGAAAATCGAGGAGATATCCCCGGTAACGGTAATAATTGGCGTGTTCGATGACATCCTTGCGCTGTCTTGGTCTTTCGAAATCGACGTGGAGGACATCGCCGACCTTCGCCCGCGGGCCGCTGGTCATCATGACAACCCTGTCCGAGAGGAACAGCGCCTCATCCACATCGTGTGTGACCATCAGTGCCGTGATCTTTTCGCGAGACCAGACCTCCAGCAGGACCTCCTGCAGTTCGGCCCGCGTCAGAGAATCCAGCATGCCGAAAGGCTCGTCCAGCAGCAACAGCTTTGGCTTCAGCGCGAAGGCCCTGGCGATCGAGACCCGCTGCTTCATGCCGTTGGATAAATCCACGGCTTTTTTATCGAAACAATCTCCCAGGCCCACCCGGCTCAGATAGTATTTGCAAATATCCAGTCGCTGTTTTTTTGTGGCCTGCGGAAAAACCTGCTCGACCCCCAGCAAGACATTTTCAAGCGCCGTCATCCACGGCAGCAGGCTCGGGGATTGAAAGACAATGCCGCGGTCCGGCCCCGGCCCGGCGATCTCGCGGGCCGTCAGAAAAATGTAGCCGGAGCTGATCGGCACTAGTCCCGCCACCATCATCAGGACCGTGGATTTGCCGCAACCCGAATGTCCGATGATCGAAACAAATTCACCGCTGGTCACCTGCAGCTCAAATTCATCGACGATCGTGATCTCTCCGCCGCCCGGAACCGGATAGTTTTTCGTCAATTTGCTGAATTCAAGATAATTTTTCATAAATTCCTCACCGTAAAATGTATTGGCCTTCCGTCAGATCAACCGGTTCTAAGTCCGGCAGGATGTATTCTTCGGTTTGAGTCGCACCCTTTCGCCTGGCCCCGACATCCATTAAATACTCGATAATATCATTGCGAAGTCTTTTATAGGTGAAATTATTATTTAACTCTGTTTTTTCCCGGGGACGGGGCAACTCAACCTCAAAGGCCGGGCCCAGCGTGGCCTCAGGTCCTGGGTTAAGCGGAATGATTTTATCGGCGAGGACAAGGCCCTCATCAACGTCATTGGTGATCAGGATGACCGTCTTTTGGTCTCGCCCCCAGATCTTTTCGATCTCGCGCTGCAAGGTCCCGCGGGTCAGGGCGTCGAGAGCGCTTAAGGGTTCGTCCATGAGGAGGATGTTAGGGTTCATCGCCAGGGCGCGGGCCACGGCCACCCGCTGACGCATCCCGCCGGAGAGCTCCGCGGGCCTTTTTTCCAGAGCGGGGGTGAGGTTCACCATGTCGACATATTTGCGGACGTGGTCCCGGCGCTTTTCAACGGGCCAATCCGG
>CAYHZK010000270.1:0-1772 GCA_964361085.1 uncultured Planctomycetales bacterium | reverse complement strand
CATAGCGGCTTATTTTAATATGGATATGTCACTCTATTAAGAGAAACTCAATAGACGTGAGTTGCGCGACGTTGAGATGGAGCGTGACATCCTAAAAAAAGCAGTCGGCATATTTTCAAAAACGACCGAGAACGGTTCGGGTTCATAGACGATAACCGATTGGTCTTTGCGCTCCAGAAGATGTGCCGGGTTCTGGAAGTGTCGCGGAGCGGGTATTACGCGTTTAAGAAGCGGCCTAAAAGCCAAAACAGGATTAACAACGAAGCATTGCTCATTGAGATCAGGCGAGTGTTCATCGGATCGAGAGGATATTGCAGGAGCAGACTATCAACCCCAAAATGAAGAGCTGCGGAAGTGGGGATTTCAAGGCGGATCCATATATGTCGGGCAACAAAAGATAAAAGTGGATCATCCGCGGCTCAGGTATAAAGGCCAAGAGATGCCTTTAAGATTATATGAACGGTTAAAAAAGCCTTATTCTATGCCAGAAGAAAAGGACAAGCCTGCCCAGGATACACGATTTATTGAGTTAGCGAATGATTTTGCAATAACTCCCTTAAAGACGGATGCGACTACTGTAATAAATTCGAAAATTTCTATGAAGGTCGTCGTGTCAACAACGAATTCTGGCATACCTGTCGTGAGTGATTTTCATTATGGAGGGATTAGCATTCACAAAGATGCGGAATTTGTAAAAGTCTTTTCAGGCCCGCTCATGGATTCGTTCCATAGTGTGGATATTTACATCAAAACCGGTCAGTAGTTCATCGGGATGCAGGTGGAATATGTTCGGTTGGAAATTGTTTGCGGTGGGGACGGCGTTTTTTTCCCTGGGAAACCCGACCGTGACCATGCAAATGATCGCGTTGCAATAAAACGATCTGAAAAATGAGGGAGTTGATTATCAAAAGGACAGTCTGTTTTATGGGCTGTCCTTTTTTGTAAGGAGGCATTTTATCATTTTACAAATAAGATGGACTGTGCGATAAAGGATAACAAAAAGTGGTCTGAAAGGCATCTGATGGATAGATTAACGCGGCTGCCGAAGCAAATCCTCGGCATCAATCCTTTTAACGGTGACAGCAAGCCGTCGCGGGTGCGGCTTTTTGATTTTGGGGCGGGGCGGCCGACGCTGCCGTTTCCGCATCCCTGGAATTATACGAGGCCGATTGAGATTCTTGAGACGTTCTTCTGGAATGCGGACGCACAAGAGGGAGCGGCGAGGCACAATCGTTATCTGGATGTCCCCGGCTTCGCGCCGGTTCTGGTAACCCGGGATCCGGGAATCATTCGGGCCATCTTAAGCGCGACCGGCGACCGGCCGGGGCAGTTTGACCGGGACACCCTGCCGTCGACGGGGATCGCCCGGGCGACGGGCAAGGATACGCTCATTTTTGCCAACGGGTCTTTGTGGCGGATTCAGAGAAAGCTGGCGGCGCCTTCGTTCGGCAAATCGACGCTGTTTCAGCCGGAACGGTTTCAGGAGTTTGAAGAAACGTTCCGCCAGACGATTCGGAAACGGCTTGACGCTCTCCGCGTGCATCTTGCAAATTCCGGCCGGGACACGGCCCGTGTCCAGCTTGAGCCCGAGATCAAGGCCGTCATGTTAGAAATGCTGGTTAACAATTTTTTTGGCGCCCGGATCCCTTACGAAGAAATTAAAAATCGTTTCACGCCTGCTCTGGAGCGGGTCATTAATCATATTGTGAGCGATACGGTGATCAACAAGATCGGCGTGCCAGTCAGCCGGCTGCCGAGCTTCACGCCGGCCA
>CAYHZK010000269.1:0-1804 GCA_964361085.1 uncultured Planctomycetales bacterium | reverse complement strand
CATTCAAAACGATAAACAATTGACAATGTTCAACTTATAACCGGACAGTACTGAACCTATGTACCAAATTGGAGGATAGAGGAACGGACAAATGATAGACGACAAAATCAATGGAGCGGTGTTGGCGATATCGATCTCTGAGCGCAGAGGCATAAAAAAACGGAATGTCGAATTCGCAGAATTAAAAGAGGATTTTGGAATTATCCATGATGCCCATGCTGGCCAATGGCACAGACAAGTCAGTCTTCTTGCCGTAGAGTCAATGCAGAAAATTAAAGAAAAAGGGTTGAATGTCAAGCCCGGGGATTTTGCCGAGAATATCTGTATGGAAGGCCTCGATATTGCACAAATCAAGATTGGAACAAAAATAAAAATTGGTGAAGATTCACTTCCTGAATTCAGTCAAATCGGGAAAGATTGCCACCAGCGATGTCATATTTATTATTCGGTTGGCGATTGCGTTATGCCGCGGGAGGGAATATTTGCTCGGGTGTTAAAGGGCGGCACAATTAAGCCTCAGGATAAAATTTGTCTGATAAATCAGGAACAGTTTTTAAATCTTCTGTAATTTTTGTGGGAGCATCAAATGTCAGAGCAAGAAAGTCTACCTCATATTTGAACAGCGGCAGAAGATTTCGTGGGTGAAAAGCGTTGCGAAGGACGGGACCGAGTCCATCTTCACGACAGCGGACTCAAAGTACAAAACGACCGTCCCGCCGGCTGAGCTGGTCTGTAAAATGGATTGCCTGGACTGCCACAACCGTCCCACGCACCATTTCAATCCGCCATATGTCCTGTTGAACAGGGCCATGAACCAGAAACTCTATTTTTATGATTTGTATCTTTAAAAGAGATCGGCTATAATTGTTTCGACTTTGAAATTCAAACAGGTTTGGTCTCTATGCCACACAATGAGCAGTCGACGCCAATGATGGTCGCTCCGAGTCCTGATCAGCAAACCCGTCACATCACCCTCATCCGTCCTCCGGTTGTTTCGCCCATTAAATCATTTTATTCACCCGTCGCCCTGCCGCTGGCCCTGGCGTACCTTGCCGCGTCGCTCCGCGATCAGCGGTTTCGCGTCAGTGTCATCGATGCCGTCGGTGAAGCCGTTGGCCAGATCAAACGCCACGACGCGTTAGGGGCCCTGGTGCGCGGATTAACGATCGAAGAGATCGTTGCGCGGATTATGCCGGGAACACATCTCATCGCCGTTTCCTGCATGTTCAGCCAGGAATGGCTGTTTATCCAAAAACTGCTGGAACGGATCAAGGCGGCTTATCCGCACGTCCCGATTGTGCTGGGGGGGGAGCACGCGAGTGCGATGTCCACGGAGATTTTACAGATGTGCCCGGCTGTGGATCTGTGCGTCAAGGGCGAGGGCGAGGAGGCCATTGTCAACATCGCCCGCTATTTTCCCCACGAGCCGAACAAGATCACGGGCGCGGCTTTTCGCGACCCCGATGGAAAAATCCGGGAAACGTCATCGCGGCCGCGCATCCGCACGATTGAAAATATCCCCTGGCCGGCCTGGGATCTGTTTCCCATCGAGGTTTATCTGGGCAGGGGAGACGCTGTCGGCCCGCATCGGGGCCGCAGCATTCCGCTGTTGGCGAGCCGGGGCTGCCCTTACCAATGCACGTTCTGTTCGTCCCCGTCGATGTGGACGCAGCTTTATGAGATCCGGTCGCCGCTCGATGTCATCACTGAAATCGAGGCCTACATCCGGGAATATCAGATCACGCATGTTGAATTTGTCGACCTGACCGCCATCGTAAAAAAGGACTGGATCATGCAGTTTGGA
>CAYHZK010000268.1:0-1929 GCA_964361085.1 uncultured Planctomycetales bacterium | reverse complement strand
GCTTGTGATTGTCCACTTCAAAAATGACGACAGCGGCTGGACCGCGGACGATGCCGGTCAGGAGCTTCAAGAGCTGGTCGTGGCCTGTCATGGCGAGGTCCATGATCGTATCTTTTGCCGTCTGGACCGTCCGTCGCCGGAGTATCTCATCGGCGAGGGAAAGGTCAAAGAAATCTCCGCCCTCTGCGACGCGGAACGGATTCACACCGTCATTTTCAGCCATGACCTCAAGGGCAGCCAGCAGCGCAATCTTGAGGAGGCCTTGCACGTTAAAACCATCGATCGCACCCAATTGATTCTGGATATTTTTGCCCGGCGGGCGACGAGCCTCGAAGGCAAGATGCAGGTCGAACTGGCCCAGTTGGAATATCTCCTGCCGCGATTGGTCGGCAAGGGTATCGCCCTTTCTCGCCTCGGCGGCGGTATTGGAACGCTGGGCCCCGGAGAAACCAAACTCGAAGTCGATCGCCGCAGGATCCGCGCGCGGATTGACAGGCTGCGCCAGGAGCTTCTGGAGATTTCCCAGGATCGCCGCCTCAAACGTAAAAAACGTCAGGAGCAGGGGCTCCCGCTGATTTCTCTCGTCGGATATACGAATGCCGGCAAATCCACCTTGCTCAATACGCTGACGAATGCCGGGCAGATCACCCGCGACGGCCTTTTTACAACCCTTGATCCGTTGTCCCGTCAGCTCATCTTGCCCAACCATCAAAAAACCGTGCTCTCGGACACCGTCGGATTTATGCATCAACTGCCGCATCATCTGATCGAATCTTTCAAGGCGACTCTTGAAGAGGTGACCGCGGCGGATCTCCTGCTGCATGTCCTTGATGTCAGTCATCCTAAGTTTCGAGATCTGCACGATTCGGTTATCGAGGTTTTAAAAGAACTGGGCGCCCATGATCAACCGACCATCACGGTTTTGAACAAGATTGACAAGCTTGAAGACAGATCGTGGCTCTCTGAACTCAATCGCCTTTATGAAAACCCTGTTCCCGTCGCCGCGTTAACGGGGGAGAACATGCCGCTTCTCTTGGAATCGATCTCCTCGCAATTGTCCGCTCTTATTATTAAGGTCGACGTGCAGATTCCTTTCAGCCGCATGGATCTGGTTAGCCTGGCGCATAAAGAAGGCCATGTTCATTCGATTCGCTATGAAAATGATTCGATTCATCTTTCGGTGTCTTTGCCAAAGAAGTTCGCGGGAATGTTTTATGATCATGAAGAGAACGGTTAGATCATCGCACCGGAAAGATAAAAATTTTTTTGTTTAGAAATTGGCACTGCAACATCTCGAGTGCTAAATTATAAGATCAGCGATAAAGTGTATGGCAAAAATAGGAGGGTGGCATGCTGCGTCTTGACAAATTCACCTTAAAAAGCCAGGAGGCGATTCAAGCAGCCCTGCAATTGGCGCAGGAATGGAATCATCAGCAGATCGATGCGGTCCACGTGAGCCTGGCCCTTCTGAAAGATAAGGAAGGGCTGATTCCGCCTATTTTAGAGAAACTGGGGATCTCCGCGTTTCGCCTTGAACAATCCCTGGAGCAGGAGCTTCGCAAACTTCCCCAGGTTGAAGGACAGGCGCCGTTTTTTTCCAGCCGTCTTCACAATATCCTTGCGCAGTCTCAGAAGATCGCCGGCGGTATGAAAGATGAATATGTTTCGCAGGAACACATCCTTTTGGCGGTCTATCGCGACGAAACCACGAGCGTCGGGCAGGAGCTCCGGCGACAGGGCATTCGCGAAGAGGATATTCTGAAAATTTTAAAACAGATCCGCGGCGGACAGCGTGTCGTGGATGAAAACCCGGAAGGGAAATATCAGGCGCTGGAAAAATACGGCCGCGCTCTGACCGCGTTGGCCCGCCAGCACAAGCTGGATCCCGTGATCGGCCGCGATGAGGAGATCCGCCGGGTGATTCAGGTC
>CAYHZK010000267.1:0-1936 GCA_964361085.1 uncultured Planctomycetales bacterium | reverse complement strand
GGAGACCCCGATCAGGACGTAAAACTGAATTTGCAAAAGATCGCGGCCCTGATGGAGCAGTACATTCGCGAGAATCCCGCGGGCTATATGTGGTCTTACAAAATCTGGAAATACTCCAATGACGCGGTGACCATGATCCTCAATGAAGGAACGATCGGGCACCTGCGCCAGTCCCAGGCGGTGGCGAATCTTTTGATCCGCGGGCTGGCGGAACGGAAGATCACCTCCAGGCTCGAGACGTTCGATGTTGTTTATAAAAGTGAATGGGCCGAGCGGCTGATGATGATTTTCAGTGTCCTGCCCGGAGTCTTTCCCCGTCGGACAAGGCTGAAATTTGTCAAATGGTGCCTGTCCCGGGATTCGTTTCGGAAATTGATGTCGGTGAAGCCCGACTTCATCATTTCCTGCGGCTCCGCCGCGGCCCCGCTCAACGTTCTGTTGTCCCGTGAACATGATTGCAAAAGTATCGTCGTGCTCAAACCCGGCATGATCGCCACCGGCAAGTTTGATGTTGTGATCCTGCCTCAGCACGACGGCGGAATATCCCGGAGCGCGAACATCGTCGTCACGCGGGGCGCGCCCAATTTGATCACGCCGGAATATCTGGACGGGCAGAAAGAGGCGTTGTTGTCCCGGTTTTCGCACCTTAAGAGCGGGGACAACTTCAGGATCGGGCTGCTTTTGGGCGGCGATACCAGGAATTTTGTTTTGACCGAGCAGCGGGTCAAGGTGGTGGCCCATCAGATCAAGGAGATCGCCGAAGAAATTTCCGCCGATATTTTGATCACGACGTCCCGGCGGACGTCCGTCAAAGTTGAGAATCTCCTGCAGCGCGAGTTCAAAAAACACGCCCGCTGCCGTTTTTTGGTCCTGGCCAACCGGGACAATGTGCCGGAAGCGGTGGGGGGCATTCTGGGACTGTCCGATATCGTGGTTGTGTCCGGCGACAGCGTCTCGATGATCTCGGAGGCGGCCAGTTCCGGAAAGAAAGTCGTCGTCTTTCCCGTCGAGCACAGGTCTCTGCTGGCGTCGGAAAAATCCAAGCATAACCAGTTTGTCGAGCAGCTTAACACCCGGGGATACATCCTCTCGTCCGATGTTCGCAACATCAAGCAGTCGCTCTACAACCTGATCAAAAACAAAATCCAAACCCGGCGGCTGGACGATAACGAGACGATTTTAGAAGGGTTGAGGCAGATATTATAAGGCCGGTCTTATAATTTTTCGTGAAGCGTGAAGCGTATTTCGTGAAGCGTTTTTGATTGTTCAAGGAGAAATTTTTTTCGTTTTTCGTTTCACGCCTCACATGGTGCGCTTCACGAGAATCGGTTATGAGAATTCTTCAAATACTCCCGGAACTCAATGTCGGCGGGGTTGAAACCGGCACCGTCGATTTTGCCAAATATCTTTTGCAGAACGGGCATCATCCCGTCGTTGTCTCCAACGGCGGTCCCCTGGCCCGGGAGCTGGAGATGGCCGGCGTCACCCATTACGATCTGCCGGTTCATAAAAAAAATTTGTGGACCATGCTGCATTGCGTCAAGTCCCTGCGGGATATCATTCTGACTGAAAACATCGAGATTGTGCACGCCCGGTCCCGCGTCCCGGCCTGGATCGCCTTTTGGGCCTGTCGGCGGACCCCGGCCGAATTCATCACCACGTGTCACGGGCATTACTCCAGGCATCTTTTCAGCAGGGTCATGGGGTGGGGGAAGCTCGTTATTGTGCCCAGTGCCGTGATCGGGCGGCACATGGTGGACGCCTTCAAGGTCCCGCCGGAGAATATCCGGTGCATCCCCCGCAGTGTCGACGCGCAGCGGTTTCAGGTCTCCCGGGAGGAGACGACGGGAAAATCGCAGGGGGTCATTGCCATCATCGGCCGCATCACGCCGCTTAAGGGTCACGCCTATTTTCTCAAGGCGATGGCCAAGGTCGT
>CAYHZK010000266.1:0-1937 GCA_964361085.1 uncultured Planctomycetales bacterium | reverse complement strand
ATCGTCTTGATTTTTATGACCATCGGAGGATGAATCGCCTCGACTTCGACGGCACGTTTCAATCGCACCTCTCCCGCCGCATGTCTGGCCGTCACGCGGACTTCGTGTTCGGCCCCGTCGAAAAACTGAAAATTCAGGTTGGCCGAGCCTTCCTTGCCCAGGAGCCGGCCGGAAAATACCGGTTTATCATCTTCGATATGCCAGAGCGTGACATCAAAAACTGTATC
The DNA here is from genome assembly GCA_964361085.1 of uncultured Planctomycetales bacterium. GTDB lineage: Bacteria > Omnitrophota > Gorgyraeia > Zapsychrales > JANLHA01 > CAYHZK01. The sequence continues at coordinate 1,710 of CAYHZK010000266.1, read as the reverse complement.
GGGGACCGGACGCCCCCCGGCATCCTTCAGGGAAAATGTCAAGTCATTGAGCATGCCCACTTTGCCGGCGCCGGGATTCATCGTGAGGTTGAGCGTCATCCCGTCGGCGGCGGCCTGTTCTTCCAGCGGAGGAACATGGCCGGCGTTCAGCGCATGATGACAGTGCTCGGCATAAGAGACGGATGAAAAAAATGTCATACCCAATATAAAAAATACCGTCAAAGCGGCCATGGCCGGCTCTTTGCCTCCTGCCCCGCGGCTGATGATAAACCCCGCTGCCGTACCGAAAACCAAAAGCAGCGTCAGCAATAGGGAAATATTCCTCAGATCGATCCCATTTTCACGGATCGAAAACGGCAGGGACTTCGCCGACAGGGACGATGCGTCGATGCCGGCCTGGACGTCGATGCGATATTGTCCGCGGATGGGAAAGATGTAATCAAAAGCTAAAATCCCGTTCGACACATAACCTTCGTATTCCAGGAGAGGCGTATTCTCCACCCAGGGAATATCCGTGGACAGGAACGGGTTGCCCGGCGGGGAATGGATGCGAAATTTGACATACGCGCCGGGAACGATGTTGCCGCGGTCGTCTTTCACCGTCAGAGCGACATGAACAAGATCGGTATCCGGGCCGATAACATTGGCCGATGGACTCGTCATAAAATCAACAGTGTAGGAGCCGGCGCCAAAGGCCGGCGAGAACGACAGCAAGAACGGCAGGATCAAAAGGGGGAAAAATAATTTTATACTTTTCACGGATATCCTCAGCGTCCTTTTTGTGGTTACAGAAGTTTCAATGGCACGGGATGACGTACAGGCTGTGCCGCAGCTCATGGAAGAAATCATGGGCCGCCGGATAATTGGTAAACAGCACCGTCCAGAGCACCAGCCCCGCGACAAACAAAACGATCGTGACCTGAGCCACGACGTTTAAGGAGACCCCGATTGTCCTGTGGCTGAATTCGTTAAGCGTTTCAAACATGCGCCGCTCCTCCTGTAACTTTTTTGACCGCGGTCGTTCACCGCTCCTTTTACGGACAACAAAAAATCCCTTTTCCATTGTTTTTATCTTCAAGCAGAAGCCGCAATGAAAAAGGGATCGGCACGCAATCTCTTTTAGGAAAATCATCTCTGCTCGGAGATGTTGACGTCGAGACATAAAGCAGGCAGTGTTCTGACTAGGCGAGGTCTAAAACCCGCCGACAGCTGCGGCACAGTAGAGATCTCCCCGCCCACGGCGGGAATCCTCTTTTCCTGCAAAGCCGATAAAAACTCTACCGGCACCTGCTTTTTTATAAAGAACAGACTTGAGCGTTAGTCTAACAAGAAAATTGTCGAAGTCAAACTGTTTTATCGGACAACGTGCCGGCATGCCGCAGCTGTCCGCACGCGGCGGCGATGTCCCGGCCTCTGGGGGTGCGCAAGGTGGCGTGGACGCCTAATTTTTCGAGTTGCTTTTGAAAGCGCTGCATTTCTTCGTGAGTCGGAGGTTTGTGCGGAAATTCCTGGACGGGGTTATAGGGGATGAGATTCAGTTTGCAGATCATGCCTTTGAGATTTTTGGCCAGTTCCCGGGCGGCTTCTTCGGTGCAGGTCACGTCTTTGATCAGGATGTATTCGAAGGTGATCTGCCGGCGGGTCATGGCGATGTACTCCCGGCAGGCGTTCATCAATTCCGTGAAGGGATATTTTTTATTGACGGGCATG
>CAYHZK010000265.1:0-1943 GCA_964361085.1 uncultured Planctomycetales bacterium | reverse complement strand
AAATGTCCGCGACCACCGGGAAGACGTGAGGGACAGGAGAGAGGATGTCCGCGACCGGCGGGGAGATGCATCGGGCGGCAACCGTTCCGGCGGGCACCGCGGCGGACGCGGCCGAAACAAATAAACAGCGGTCACAATCGAGGGGTTGAAAGAGGGCCGGGAGTTTGTCTCAGCCCTCTTTTGTATAGAAAAGCCTTTTTATTTTTGTTAAGATACGGCCATGAGAAATTTCCCAGAGCGATATCTTCAAGCGGGATTCGTGATCCTGAGCTTTGTCTTTCTCTGCGGGTTTTCCGATTTGGGCGATATCGAGAGAGCTATTATCGAAAAAGATTTTCATAAAGCCCAAGCCCTCGCTCAGGAATTCATGAGAACCCAGCCTGCGGGTGAAGAGAAACAGCAGGTCAATTACTATCTGGGGCTGAGCCAGTTGGGCCTGGAACAGTATGCCGAGGGACGCCAGACATTCCATTCCCTTTTGAAAAGTGAGCCCCGGGGAAGTCTCTATGACAAGGCTTCGCTGGGCGTCATTGATTCGTATTCTCTCGAGGAGAATTATACGGCGGCCTTGCGGGAGGCCGAAAACTTGTTGAAGCGACGCGGGGATTCGGAGCTTTTGAGCCTGATCTATTTGAAAGTCGCGCGCGCTCACCTGAAGCTCGCGCATTGGGAGGAGGCCCGGAAATATCTGCGCATGATCCTGGAAAAATTTCCCGCCAGTTTCGAGGTGCACATTGCCAAACAGCTCCTGAGCGAAGAACAGTATTTCGCCATTCAGGTCGGTTCTTTTTTGAGTCGTCAGCGGGCGAACGCCCTCGTTGAAGAACTCAAGCAAAAGGGCGAGTATGCCTATACCGTCGAAGTGCTCTCTCCCGATGGGCAACAGTTTTACCGGGTCCGCGTGGGGAGATTTTTCAGCCTTGATGAGGCCAAGTCTTTAAGACAACATCTGACCGGACAGGGTTATCCTACCCGCATCTATCCCTGAAGTTGATGAATCCGCCGCAGATTATTTTTATCGTCGGTCCGACCGCGGTCGGGAAAACGAGTGTCGCCCTCGAACTGGCGGCCCGGCGGCCCGGAGAAATCGTGTCCTGCGACTCCATGCAGGTGTATCGAGAAATTTCAATTGCCACCAATAAACCATCGTCAGCCGAGCGAAAGAGGATCCCGCAGCATCTGATTGATGTCGTGTCGATGTCCGAGGAGTTTGATGTGGCGGCATTCAACACGCTGGCCCTGGCGGCGATCCGGCAGATTCAGGAGCGTCGCAAAATTCCGCTGGTCGTCGGCGGTACCGGGATGTACATGCAGGTCTTGCTGGACGGGATTTTTGAGGACGGACGAAAGGACAGCCGTATCCGTCAGGAGCTGGAAGCCCGTGTCGCCGAAGACGGGGCGCAACCTCTTTATCAGGAGCTGCGGCGCATCGATCCTGCCGCAGCCGCCAAGATCCACCCTAACGACGCCCGCAGAATCATCCGCGCCGTCGAGATTTTTCGTGTCACGCAAAAACCCATTTCCGAATTGCAGGAGAAGCGCAGCGGTTTATGGGGTCACGGGAACATCGCCCTCTACGCATTGAACCGCCCGCGTGAAGAAATTTATCGACGGATCAATGACCGCGTGGATAGGATGTTCGAAGAAGGCCTGGTCGACGAAATCAAGGCGCTGGAAGGAAAAGATTTAAGCCAGACGGCCCGGCAGATCATTGGAGTCAGCGAGGTTCAGGGATACTTGCGCGGCGAATTCACGCGGGAGAAGGCCAAGGATCTGATGAAAATGAATACACGGCGTTTCGCCAAACGCCAGCTCACCTGGTTTCGCAAGGAAAAACGATTGACCTTGGTGATGATGGAAGAAAGCGATACTCCTCAGACGATTTGCGAGAGGCTCATGTCATGACCAAAGAAAAAACGTTGCTTGTGATTTTCCACTTCAAA
>CAYHZK010000264.1:0-1957 GCA_964361085.1 uncultured Planctomycetales bacterium | reverse complement strand
CCCCTGGAGTTTTTCCTGCTCTCGACGAAAATCTTCATAACTTAGACCGCGATAAACCATCCCCGCCGGGGTCTCTCGCAGCCGCAAAAATTCCTCGCGTGTCAGGACACGCGTCTGTTCGGCGTAGCGGTCATACCGGTGATACCTGTCCACCAGGGCCTGCAGCGACACAAATGTTTCTTCTAGCGATCCCTGATGCGTCTCTTCAGATGAAGCCGACGGAGGGACAGCTAACCCGAGCATGAAAATAAAATTCAACATGACTTTTTTGATCATCGCCGGGGCAGAAACAGGACTGGACGCCGTTCCACCAGAACCTTCTTTTTCTTGACTAAAGAACGACGTATCAATCACAAAATCAAACCGGATGGTGTCGCGAACCCTCGCGCGAAGAGTGTCATGAGCCTTCACTTGAAGACGATCTTCAATTTCCTGACCGTCTAACCCTCGCGCGGCCAACCGCTCCCGTCGGACAGGCTCGTCCGCTGTCATCAGGACGAAAATATCCGGGCTTCTTCCCAAATTCTTAAAGGCCTCGCTGATGCCCACCCCTTCAATAATAACCAGCTTTTTATTTCCCTCCCCTTCAATCCCGCGGAGAACAACCTCCAGGGCGGCGGCGTAGGCCCCCCGGCCGCCGGTCATCCACTGGTCCCGGGAAAGCACGACCATGTCTTGAGAGGAAAGTCCCATAATGCCGTTTTTGAGGATCGCGTGGGCCAACGTTGTCTTTTTTGTCCCCGAGGCCCCTTCAATGCCGACAATAACCCTCGGCCGGCCATTTGTGAATAATGACTGAATCCTCTCGGCCACAAGGAGAGTGGCCTGGCGAAGCCCGTCACGGCGATGGTCTGGTAAACGGGCAACCGCATGTCGAACCACCAACAGGGCCGCGCGGGTCAAAATATTCTGGTTCTCAATTTCAATCCTCTCTAAAATACCGGCCTTATCCTTTTCCCTCAATGCCATCAGATCCTCTGCCGCCGGGAATAACAAATCAAGCGACATATCATCCAAAACCTGTCTTACGATCAGCGCGGCGGTTCCCATATTTTTAATGGCCATCGTCGTCTGGTCCCTGATGGTCTGCGGCCGCACGGCATCGGGCGGGACCGTCTCGAGGAACACCAAGGCCGCCCTGCTGACCTCTAAAAATTTCTGCGCCTCATCCAAAAGCACGGCATAAAAGAGACGGGATCCCAAATCCTCGCCAGGCGCGATAACGGACCACAGCCGCTTGAGTTCAGGTTCATCGGCGGATGCATAAATCCGGATACCGGAACCATAAAACAACGCCAATGCCATCTGCCGCCGGTAGAGACGGGTCGCGTCCTGTGTCTCGCCCCCCGCGGAGATCACGCTGAAATGAACAGCCCCGACCCCCGCCAGCAAAAAGCTGCCATGATCGGGGACACCAACTTCCCCCTCCGCCAAAAGATAAACATCAATATCGCCAGGACGCGTAAACCACAGACTGCTTCCGTACACATAAATCTCCCGGACCTTGATCCCCGCTACTGTCAGTTCCGGCGCCTCCAAAATCCGCCGGGCCAGATCACTTCCGGAAATCGAGCCGCCCTGCGGGGTATAAATCTGCCCCGCAACTTTCCGCACCGGGCTGGAGGAGGAAGGATGATTCTTATAATCGCGAGAAGTTATAGCATTCTTTACCGTCTTGCGGTCTCGCCTGTTCGAGAACCTTTGAAGCAAGATAAGAGTAGCGCCCAAAATTAATCCGAGGCTTATGATGATTTTCCAGATCACGCCGGGCTGCTGTTGTGATTCTTTATTAATTCGTTTCTCATAACGACTTTGATCCTTGTCTTGATCCGGCTGCTGTAATTCTTCTGCGTCACCTTCTGCCCGTCCAGGTTGCAGACCGGCGTCAAGCGGCTCTCGCGCCTGGTTAACTGGTTCAAAAATTGTTTTCAAATCATCAAAATCATTCAACATCTTT
>CAYHZK010000263.1:0-1969 GCA_964361085.1 uncultured Planctomycetales bacterium | reverse complement strand
AATTTTCAAAACCGGCCTTCGCGGTCTTGCTCAGGTTGCTCACCCGGGCATCCTGACCCTGGAGAAACACATGCAGCGGTTTAACCGGAATATATTTGAGATTAAGCCGCGTCCTGTAAAGGTGCGCCGCGTCCGAGTCGTCTTTAACGTCGTTAAAATCAAAGTTGTGCCGGTGTTCCAGACGGTACCGCCACTCCAGATCAGCCTTTAAGGCGAACGGCAGATATTTATTGAGCTTGTCTCCCGCGTAGCCTTGCGATGGGATTAACAAACTGAATAAAAGAATCAGACCCATCCACCAATTAATCATTGTTACCTCCCATTGAGATGTTCTTCTTCGATTATGTACAAAAAATTGAATATGTCCTCGCATCCGGCAGACCAGGTGAATCTCTTTCTTAGAGAAAAACCGACTGCAGGTACAGAAAGATTTGTTTGTCTTTAACATCGAAGGGAATAACTTAATGGCGGTATTTTAAACAACCGGCTCATTATTATCTGTGACTGCGGTCACAATTTCAGAAAAATATTCTGATTGGCCGACCTTCATCCCATATCAAGTTACAATTTTTTGATTTGCTGAGAAGAACGGTCTTTGGCTTCTTTGTGCATTGCGGCAAACTCGTCCTCCCGGGGGACGAGGAGAAGTTTCGGCGGGCTGACGCCAACCACCCCCATCCACGCGCCCAGCGGAAAAAAAAGGCGGTAAGGCTCGCGGCATACCGCATCCATCACGAAATTAATTTTTGGATTCATAACAATTTGCGACCTTTTGCTGCAGATCAGCGACGTCTCTTTCGGAATAATGATCCTCCCGCAAAAGCCCCGGATCGACAATCTTCTCGCCCGTCTGAAACTGCTGTATCCGGTAGGGATCAGAGGGACCGAGCAGGCTCCTGATTTTCTCCAAGTCCCCGGCGTCGCAGAAAGGCTTCACGACGGTCGTGCGGAATTCGAATTCCACGCCGGAATGACGAATGAGCCGGATGCTTTTCTTGATACTCTCAACGGGGCAGGAAACCCCCGTGACCCGGTCGTATTTCTCCAGGGAGGTCTTGATGTCCATGGCAATATAATCGACCAGCCGGTCCCGGATGATCCGCTCCAGGACGTCCGGCAACGTTCCGTTGGTATCCAGTTTGACGGCGAGGCCCAACTGTTTTACCTTTTTCAAAAAATCCGGCAGGTCGCTCTGGAGTGTCGGTTCCCCCCCCGAGATCACAACCCCCTGAAGACACGTCCGCCGTTTCTCCAGAAATTCCAGGACCGACTCTTCCGAAATCAACGGCCCCAGGCGGCCGGGAACCACCAATTCCGGGTTATGACAGTATCCGCAGCGCAGATTGCAGCCCTGCGTAAAAACAATGGCCGCGATCCTGCCCGGGTAATCAATCAGCGTTAAGCGCTGCAGTCCGCCGATGCGCATATCGTGTACGTGACCCTTTCTCTGAACTCTTCCTTTGTGCCGAAATTTTTTCTCGCGTATTCCCTAACATGGGGCCGGGTCACCTTCCCCCGTGCGCCTCTTTCCTGAAATTCCCGTGCCTTTTGATCGTCTCCCCGACATTAAGCGGGATTGTTTCCTTCCGGTCGGCCTCATAAACCGTGACGGCCGGCATCCCGGCAAAGCAGGATTTGATCTCTCTCATGCCCTCCTCATCGAGGGGACGGACCGCCGACGGCCGCAGCGGCGTGTTGAGTTGAATCTCGTCGGCGCGGATATCTCTGACGAGATCCGCGATCGGCCTTGCACAGATCCGGTTCTCCTCGACAAACATGATCCGGATGGCCAGCCTCCCGCGAAAATCATTCCGGAACTGCCTGATCCCGGCCAGCGTCGTCAAAAATGTCGTCCCAGGCATCGCCTTGTCCACGCTTTGAAACGACCGCTCATCACAGGCGTCCAGCTTGGCCACGACGAGGTCGCTCAGGCTCAGATCGCCTCGCACCTCCGGCAGATAGAGCAGCG
>CAYHZK010000262.1:0-2011 GCA_964361085.1 uncultured Planctomycetales bacterium | reverse complement strand
ACTGCGCTGGTCTAGACCAAAAGATCCAATTTTTTTTAAGCCAGTCGTTCTCTACAACAATAGCCGATTTTCGGTATTCGGATATCAGAAAATCTATGCTGCTGACGCCGCAAGCAGGCAATGGCGGCAGAGGGGGGATGATTCGGTGGTGGTGGGGTCAGGGTGGCGATCTTTTGGGGAGGGCAAAAAGCGGTGGCAGGTTTGGCAGCGGTGTTTTAGGGAATAATGGACGGTGTTAAGCGGGCAGGTCTCGCAGGCGGGCTTGGGTTTGCAAAATTCTTTTCCAACGCGGACTATCAGGGCGTGGTATTCGTTGAAAAGGGCACGGTCCCGGGCCATGTGGTCTGTCAGGAACCGCTGCATCGCGTGGTAGTCGGCGGCCTTGTCGATCAGGCCGTGGCGGTACAAAAGCCGTTTGGTGTAAGCGTCGACGACAAAAACGGGTTTGCCCAGGGCGTACAACAAAATCGAGTCCGCAGTCTCGGGGCCGATGCCGTTGACGGACAAAATCTTGGGACGCAGGGTTTCCAGGGGCTCCTCTCTCATCTTGTCCACAGAGCCGCCGTACCCCTCGAACAGGAAGGACATAAAATTCTTTAAGCGTTTGGCCTTGATGTTGAAATACCCCGACGGGCGGATCAGCGCTGCGAGGTGTTGGGTGGGGATATTTCGCAGGCCTTCAGGCGTGAGCGCGTTGTCCTGTTTCAGATTGCGGATGGCCTTCTCGACGTTGCCCCAGTTGGTGTTCTGCGTCAGGATCGCTCCGACGATGACCTCGAAAGGCGTCTCGCCCGGCCACCAGTGCTGCGGGCCGAAACGGTTAAACAGGGTGTGATAAATCCGGGCGAAAATTTCTTTGGGAGACAGGGATGATTCAGGCTTAACGGTGGCGCGTTTTGGAACGGATGATGTCTTCAAAGGTCCAGTCTCTTTCCTTCTCTTTTTTCTTTTCCCCTTCAGCGCCCGGCGTGAATTTTTTGGGATCTAACTTTGGTCTCGGCTTTCGGCTGGAACGTGACATAAGGCCCTCCTATGTTTTCTTTTTTCCCGGCACATAATCCCAAGACTGCAGCACACCCTGTTCATCAAAATAAAGATAGACCTTCGGCGAGTCGAAATATTGCGTGGAATACCGGTACAGCCATTCTTCACGCGGCCGGCCGTCTTTGATAATATCTTTTCTCAGGATCGGTTCGCCGAACTCTGTTAAAAAACGTTCCCGCGTTGTGTAGGCCCCAAGGCCCTGGCCCTCGGCGAGATCAAGGAGATTTTTGAATTTTTCGTCCTGTTGACGGACAAAATTGACCTGAGCGTCTTTTTCATCGGAATAGGCCTTCATGGTCAGCAATTCCTGCAGATGCGCCAGCTTGGCACACCCGCTTACGACGGCGGCGAGTAAAAAGAGGGAACTGATGGATTTCAGGGCGTTCATGCGTGCCGACATTATATCACAGGGCTTATGACCTGCTGATCCGGTCGCGTTCTTCGATGAGCTGCTTGACCGTCATTTCGATCTCGCGCAGGCGTTTTGGGATCCACTTGAGGCGCTGGCCGTACTCTTTGAGCATCTCCTGATCTTTGCCGTAAGAGTTGGACAGGACGCGGGCCTTCACATAACTTTCGGTCTCGATCTCTTTCTTTTCGTCCTCGAGCGTCTTGATCTCCTTTTTGATCTCACTGAGACGTTTGAGGGCCTGGTTGTGCTGACGCTGCGCCTCCTGCAGTTTGACGTTCTGCGATTCGTATTCTTTGCGCTTGTCGTCGCGACCTTTGAGCTTGAGATCGCGTTCCTGGCGCTCGCTTTCCTGGCTCAGGGTTTCACCGCGCTCTTTTTTGTCCAAATAATAATCCAGGCCGCCGGAATACACCTTGATCCGCCCCCGGTCGACCTCGACGATGTGGTCGGCGATCTGTTTGACGAAAAAAAGGTCGTGGCTGATAAAGCACAGCGTCCCGCGGTATTCCTGAAAGGCCCGGGTCAACGCCTCGACCCCGTCGATGTCCAGATGGG
>CAYHZK010000261.1:0-2125 GCA_964361085.1 uncultured Planctomycetales bacterium | reverse complement strand
GGCAAAAACAACCGGAAACGCCCCATACCCCCCGAAGACGGCCACCCGTTCGGGTTTCACCTGCCGTAAAATCACCAGAGATTCAAAGATCGCCTTCACTGTCGCTATCGCAAAAACCACAAGGACCAGCGGCGATCTGCCGGAGAGCCCCCGGCTGCTGATCTCTCTGACGCTGAACCCTGCTTCCTGAATCCGGGATCGCCAGGGGCCGAAGACACCCGCAAAGTAAACCGTATGCCCCTGCTCTCTCAACGCAAGGGCGGTATTCAACGCCGGGACAATGTGCCCTCCGCTTCCTCCCGTGGCGATAAGGATTTTCATTTAAACCCCGCCGCTGTCTTCGGTCCGCGAAATATTCAAGAGCAATCCGATCATCATCATGTTCACGACCAGAGCCGAACCGCCGTAACTGATAAACGGCAGCGGCAGTCCCTTCGTCGGGAGAGCGCCGATCGTCACCCCGACATTCACCGCGGTCTGCAGGCCGATCATGGCGACAATCCCGCAGCTTAAGAAATATCCGAAGGGGTCATTGGTCCGTTTCGCGATCCTGGCCCCCTCCCAGATCAGATAAATGAAAAGCAGGATCACCGAAAACGCCCCGGCAAACCCGGTTTCTTCCCCGATGATGGACAGGATAAAGTCCGTGTGCGCCGCCGGGAGATAAAAAAGTTTCTGGATGCTGTGCCCGAGTCCGACACCCGTCAGTCCTCCGGCTCCAAACGCGATTTGCGATTGCGTCAGCTGAAACCCGGATCCCTGCCGGTCCTGCCAGGGATCAAGAAACGTCACAATCCGCGCCCAGCGATACGGGACCCGCACCACCAAAAAATAAAAACCGGGCAGGGCCAAGAGGCTCAAGAGCCCCAGATGCCACAGATTCGCCCCCGCCAAAAACATCATGACCAGCACAATGGCCGCGATCAAAAAAGCGCTCCCTAAGTCCGGCTGTTTGAGGATCAGCGCGCAGACAACCCCCACGACACTCAAAAGCGGCATGAATCCCCGACGGAAACTCTTGATCTCGTGCTGCTTGCGGGCCAAAAAATCCGCCGCGTAAATAAGCATGGCCAACTTGGCGAATTCCGTGGGCTGAAAATTGAACATCCCGACCTTGAACCATCGCCGCGCCCCGTAACTGGCTTTCCCGATAAAAGGGATCAAAACGAGGATCAATAAAACGATCGTCGCCAGCAACAACGGTTTCGCGATCTTGCGCAGGTCCCGGTAATCCATGGCCATGATCCCCGCGGTGAGAGCACAGCCCAGCATGAGAAAAAGGAGATGCCGCTTCAAAAAATACAGCCCGTCTCCCAATTCCTGCATGGCATAAATCCCGCTCGAGCTGTAAATCATGACGACGCCGATGGAGATCAGCAGAAACGTGACAGTCGCTATGGAAATTCGCAGTTCGCGCATGGGGGTTATTTTATATCCGTATCTCGGAATACGTACTCATGTCAAACCGTTCACAATCTCCTTAAAAACCCGTCCCCGCTCTTCAAAATTTTTGAACATATCAAAACTCGCGCACATGGGGCTTAACAGCACGGCATCGCCCTGCCTGGCTGAGGCCCGGGCGCGGGTCACGGCCTGGTCCAGACTTTCACAGGGCTCGACAGGGACAACGCGCTGAAATGTCTCCCGCAATGTTCCTTGGGCCTCGCCGAAGACGATCATCGCCCGCACCTTCTCTTTGACAAGGGGCGACAACACCGAAAAATCGATATGCTTGTCCCTCCCGCCGCAGATCATGACGACGGGCCGATGGATATTCTGCAAGGCCCAGCGGCCGGCCTCGGCGGTCGTGGCCTTGGAATCATTGATATACTCGATGCCTTCCAGCGTCCGCACCGTTTCCAGACGATGTTCCACACCGCGAAACGACTCAAAGACATTCAGGCAGACTGCCTCCGGGATCCCGAGGATCTTCGCCGCCTGGATCACGGCCAGATGATTTGGGTTCCGGGATCCTTCGTTGAATCCGGCTTCGGCATTAAAAAAAATAACCCGGGACTTGATCTCTTTCGAAAGCCCCTTGACCCATTCATCGGCGGCGTTGAGCACGGCAAAATCATGGCTGTCCTGATTGAGACAGATCCTTTTCTTGGCATCAAAATATTCC
>CAYHZK010000260.1:0-2149 GCA_964361085.1 uncultured Planctomycetales bacterium | reverse complement strand
CTTTATGCGAAAGGAGCGTGCCTCCAATCACAACACGGCAGAGTATGTCGGGGCGCGACTTGGTGGCCCTGGACGCGGAATTCCTGACGACGAATGTCCGTCTGGCGTACCAGGCGATGCGCGAGGTCCCGTGGGCCAAGGACGTTCCCAAAAAAATTTTTCTTAATAATATTCTGCCCTATGCCAGCCTCAATGAGCGGCGCGACAGTTGGCGACGGGATTTTTACGACCGTTTTTTAAAAGTCGCGCAGGACAGCCGGACGATCGAGCGCGCCGTGAAGCATCTGAACACACATGCGTTTGAAACGCTGCAGGTCGCTTATCACGCGATGAAACGGCCTAAGCCCGATCAAAGTCCTTATGAATCCATGGCGGCGCATTCCGCGTCCTGCACAGGACTTTCGATTGTGTTGACGGATGTTTTGCGGTCCGTCGGTATCCCGGCGCGCGTTGCCGGGACTCCGATGTGGGCCGATCAAAGCGGCAACCACACGTGGGTCGAGATCTGGGATGGGACGTGGCATCACATCGGCGCTGCTGAACCCACGGAACTGGATCACGCCTGGTTCCGGGAAAAGGCCGCTCAGACCGATTCCCATCATCCCATCTATGTTGCAAGTTTTGAGCCAACAGGTTTATCGTTCCCGCTGCGCTGGGCGCCGCAGCTGAAATTTGTTCCCGCCGTCGATGTGACCAAAAATTACCGGAAACTGAGAAAGGAGTGACGCAATCATGGCGATTGATCCGATCTGCGGGATGACCGTCGATGAGGAGACGTCCCTCTCGGGGGAGCGCGAGGGGCAGCGTTATTATTTTTGCAGCCGGCATTGCCGGGAAAAATTTTTAAAGTCGCATCCGACTGCCCCTTTTGCTCCTCCGCAGGGCCCCATCGGTTATGGTTCCCTTTATACGTGCCCGATGCATCCACAGATCAATCAGGATCACGCGGGCGATTGCCCTCTTTGCGGTATGCCGCTTGAACCCCTGATGCCGGCCGACGACACGGCGGAAGAGGCCCTCATCCGTTCCCTGTCGTTAAAATTCGCGGTCGGACTTATTTTTACGGCCCCCATTCTGTTTCTTACCATCGGTGAAATGATTCCGGCCTTAGGAATTCATGCGTGGATTCCGGTTGCGATATCCTCCTGGCTGCAGTTTTTTTTGGCGGCGCCGGTCGTCGTGTGGTGCGGGGGATTTTTTTTCAGCAAGGCCCGGCAGTCGCTGGTCCGCCGGTCGTTGAATATGTTTACGCTGATTGCCATGGGTGTCGGCGTTGCGTACGGCTATAGCGCTGCCGCGGTTTTATTTCCCGGGATTTTCCCGGAGGGATTAAAAAAAGACGGGATGTTGAATCTTTATTTTGAAACTGCGGCTGTGATCACGGTCCTTGTGATTTTTGGACAACTGTTGGAAGCCCGGGCGCGCAGCCGGACGGGAGAGGCGATCCGGGCTTTGCTGGGATTGGCCGCGAAGAACGCCCACCGTCTGCGGCATGACAGGGAGGAAGATATTCCGGTTGCGGCCGTTCAAAAAGGAGATAAACTGCGTGTCAGGCCCGGAGAAAAAATTCCTCTGGACGGGATTGTTCTCGAGGGCAAGACGACCGTCGATGAATCGATGATTTCCGGAGAGCCCGTTCCGGTTGCAAAAGCCGCCGGTGATCGCGTCATTGGCGCGACCGTGAATCAGACCGGGGCTTTTATCATGAAAGTCGAGAAGGTCGGCGCCGAGACGCTGCTGGCGCAGATCATCCGTATGGTGTCGGAGGCGCAGCGCAGCCGGGCCCCCATCCAAAACCTGGCCGATCAGGTCTCGGGTTATTTTGTCCCCGCCGTGGTCGCGGCCGCCGGGATTACTTTTATTGTCTGGGCGTTGTGGGGCCCGGAACCGTCGTTGGCCTATGCCCTGGTGAACGCCATCGCTGTTTTGATTATCGCGTGCCCCTGCGCCCTGGGGTTGGCCACGCCGATGTCGATTATGGTTGGAGTTGGGGCGGGGGCCGCGTCCGGGATTTTGATCAAGAATGCCGAGGCCATCGAGAAGGCCGAAACGATCACGCATGTCCTGACGGATAAGACCGGGACCCTGACGCTCGGAAAACCAAGGGTCACCGCCGTCGCGACAGCGCCGGGCGTGGATGAAAAAATAC
>CAYHZK010000259.1:0-2151 GCA_964361085.1 uncultured Planctomycetales bacterium | reverse complement strand
CCGAGGCCGATGGGTTGCCCGGCGACGCGCACATAACGATCCTGGCCCCTTTTTCCCTGGCCTTGGAAATCGCCATCGTCATCCCGCGGTCCTTAAACGACCCCGTCGGATTAAGCCCTTCGTATTTCAGATAAACGTTCAATCCGATTTCGTCCGACAGATCCTGCGAAGGGACAAGCGGGGTGTTGCCTTCGCTCAGACTCACGACCGGTGTCTTGGCGGAGACAGGCAGAAATTCACGGTAACGTTCAATAAGGCCGGTGTACATCATATTCTTTATCGCGCGCCTCGTGAAGCGAGCGTATTTTGATTCTTCATATAGCATTTCTTCGCTTCACGCTTCACGAGCAACGCTTCACGGATTAGAATTTTTGGCTCGCTTCACGGATCATTTTATTTCAAATTCTCCATCCGTATGGCCACGGGTTTGCTGTTGATGATGCCGAGTTTATGGATCTTGTCCAGGGCCGTGCGGACCATCTTCTCCTGGGCATAATCCGTCAGGATGATGACGGGGACAATGGAGGTCCGGTCGTGGGCCTTCTGGGTGACCGAGTTGATGCTGATCTTGTGTTTTCCCAAAATTCCGGTGATCTTCGAAAGGACGCCGACTTTATCGGCCGCCATGAAGCGGATATAAAATCGTGTCGAAATGTTGTCGATCTTTTTGATCGTGGTCGTCGGCGCTTCGCTGTAGATGTTTCCCAGATACTGCGAGGCCGGGCACCCGTTGCGCGAGGCCAAATGCAAAAGATCGCTGATGACGCCGGACGCCGCGGTCATCTGGCCCGCGCCCTCGCCGGACAAAAGGACATCCCCCATCGGCCGGGCATTGATGAAAATGGCGTTAAAAATCCCGTTGACGGCGGCCAGCGAATGGCTTTTTGAAATCAGGGTGGGATGAACGCGCGCCTCGATTTCATGATTGCTTTTTTTGGCGATGGCCAGAAGTTTGATGGTCAGCCCCAGCGTCTCGGCATGCTCGATGTCGTGGTGCGAAATTTGCGTGATGCCCTCGGTATAAATGTCCTTCGCCGTGATGAATCGTCCGAGAGTCTGCGAAACAAGGATCGCGAGTTTGTGCGCGGAATCCATCCCCGTGATATCCAGCGTCGGGTTGCTCTCGGCAAACCCCCTCGCCTGCGCCTCCGCCAGGGCCTGGCCAAAGGTCAGATTCTTTTGCGTCATGGCACTGAGAATAAAATTACAAGTCCCGTTGATGATGCCGTAAAAACTGTTGAACTTGTTGCCCGCCAGCCCTTCCGTCAGCATTTTAATGACGGGGACCCCCGCCATGACGGATGTTTCGAAATAAATATTGCGGTTGCAGGCGTGGGCTTCCTTAAAAAGCTCCTTGCCGTGATAGGCTAATAAGCTCTTGTTGGCGGTGATGATATGTTTACCTTTTTTGAGCGCTCCCAGGACGATCTCCTTGGCCGGATCAACGCCGCCGATCAGCTCAATGATCACATCGATATCAGGATCATTGATGACCTTATCGACGTTTTTTGTCAAATAGGTGTGTTTGTCGAGCCCCTGGGGATTTTTTTCTTTGATGCTGCGGTCGCAGATGGCCTTCAGCTCGAATTCCATGTTGAATTTGTCTTTGAAATAGCTTTTGCGTTTCTGCAGAAAGTCGACGACGCCCGACCCGACGTTGCCGTAACCGATAAGACCGACCGTAAGCCTATTCATTATTCTTTTTCTCTTCGTGTTCGAAATGTTGAATCAATTTCTTCAAGACCATTTCCGCCTGGGGCGATAATGTGTCGAACCGCACCCGCGTTTCATAAATAATATCTTTCATGCGCTCTTTAGAATCAAGGACCGTGCCTTCAAGAAAAACAAACTCGTGAAAAAATGGCGTTTTCAGCTCGATCCCCAACTGGGCCCCAAAGCCGTATTGCTTTGCGGTGATCAGGCATAAACCTCCGAGACTGATATTTTTCAACTGCGAGGCGTTATGACGGTTTTGCGGATCCTGAAGCTCAAAATAATTCAGGACAAAATGCTTGTGAATCCGGTAATACTGCCGGCGATCCGGCTCCTGAGGCCCTTGTTTCATGTCATGGAACCCCGCATAAAATCGACATATGGTCGCAATTACTGAACGAAGCTCGAACCTTTTTTGAACAAAATCCCGACTGATTG
>CAYHZK010000258.1:0-2157 GCA_964361085.1 uncultured Planctomycetales bacterium | reverse complement strand
TGCCAATCCGCCGCTTTCAAAACCTTTAACGTGACTGTGATCCCCTTCAGTCGGAGGGACTGCATCCGGCTTTTAAATTTACGACCCTCCCGCGACGACGGCAGATAAACGCTCATACGGCTCGTTTTGCCGCGGGTATATTCTATCAAATCCTCGGGCTTTGAACCCATCGAAATTAAAACTTCCTTGAGGACGTCCATCGCTGCCGGAGAGCGTGACGTCATCGCGCAGGAAAGCTGCCAGACCGATGGTGGTATTTTATGGACCGTCATTTTTCAGAAAACATAAAAACCCTGCCATCTGCAGGGTTCGGACGATTCGCGCGATTCTCCAAAGCGTATTCGCGCCAAGTTAATTGTCGATGGCCTTTTTGCTGAGCATCCTATTTTCGATCTTGAGTAAATGCTTGCCTCCGATATCACGCAACGGCGTCATCGAAAATCCGCCATTCATAACAATACGTTTCAACGCCTCCAAATCGCTTTCCTTGACAACGCAGAACGTCGCGGGCTGTCGGCGGAGAAAATGATCGACATCGGTATCGGTGCTCAGAAAGGGAATCGGGTGAGGGCTGAAGAAAGGGTGCCCCGCGATGTCAATGACCGCCACCGGCCGGTCGGTATAATACCTCACTCCTCTCACATAAAACTTACTGGCAAGGACAACCGATTCGGACGCGTCGGTACTTTTAAAGACATCGCTGATCTGCCGGCACGACACCCAGGGTTCCGCATATGGTTTTCCAGAAATCGCTATGATAAAAAGAGAAAGTGTAACACATGGTATCGCCGCGATAAATCTTTCTCTTTGATCCCGAAGCAAAAATCTCAACAGGGCCAGCCCGCAGGCTGCAATCAATATGATTCCAACAAAAATAGGCTTGATATCCGGGACAAAACTCCGATATTTTCCTACAGCAATGACAGCGGCCACGGGGGTCAAGAGAAGAAACAGCGTGAGGCCGTATCCCGCAATTTTAAACCCTCGATGAGAAACCCCTGCTTGAAGGTAATACGCCAACAGGATAACAACGGCTGGGAATATCGGAAGGATATAACTCGCTAATTTCGATTGAGCCGGCTGAACAAAGATAAAAATTCCGATCAGCCAGGCCAGCAGGAATTGAAAAACAGACCGTGCGCTTCCCTCCTCGCGCAGTTTGCGTATAAACAACGCGATGGCGGGAAACATAAAAAATGTCCAGGGCATGACACCCAAGATCACCGTGGCCGGATAAAAATACCAGGTATTGGATTTTCTGTGTTCCGCTTCCAGGAGGCGGCGGATATGGACATTCTGAAAATATTCATGCGTGAAGGCCTGGCCGTAAAGTTTTATCATCAAGGCATGCCAGGGGACAACTATCAGCATAAAGAGAAAAGCCCCCCATAACACGGCCCGGGATTTTAAAAAACTAATGTCTCGACGGAGAAAGAGATAAATCAGGATCACGCCCGCGGGGAAACAAAACCCCAGCAGCCCCTTTGTCAGGACGGCGATCGCCGAAAAAACAAATGCCAGAATGATGCCCGCATTTTTTCGCTGAGGATTGTGATACCCCCAATAAAAAAATCCCAGCGTCACGGCGACCCAAACCGAAAAAACCATGTCAATCAACACCGCGCGAGAGAGCGCGAAATGAATAAAACTGCTGCTGAGGATAATGCCGGACAAAAAGGATATTCTTTTGTTTCGAAACAGCATCCAGGAAATCCAGTAAATGACAACCACAGCGGCCATGCCGAAGAAGGCTGGGAAAAACCGCGCCGCGAACGGCGTCAATCCGAAAATTTTAATGGCCGCAATCAGCAACCAATAAAACAAAATCGGCTTTTCAAATTGGGGTTCATCAAAGATATAGGGAGTCATCCAGCTGTGCCGGGCGATCATTTCCTTGGCTGTCTGGACATAAAAAACCTCATCGGGATGCGTAAGACTCATCACGCTGTTGCCGGCCATCAAGAAGACATAGCTGACGATGACGAGAAAAAGAATTAATTGCCAGTGGCGGGATGAACTCATATTTAATGGCATATGATTTTACTCACAACTTGTGAATCAAGTTATCACAACCGCAGATAAAACCAAAATAAAAAGTTCTTTATTAAAATAGGAGGCAAGTTACCTTGCCGTCCTTTTACACCACCGTACGTACCG
>CAYHZK010000257.1:0-2162 GCA_964361085.1 uncultured Planctomycetales bacterium | reverse complement strand
CATAGCGGCTTATTTTAATATGGATATGTCACTCTATTAAGAGAAACTCAATAGTCATTGCGTGACCATTGCTTTATGCTTCCTGTCCCGAACGATATTTCAGCGCCATATCAGGTTGTCCTTATAAGGCGCAAGGTTCCTGTCTCTCTCCAGGCTGATTACAGGAAGTGGCCCCGATTGCCAAGGACACACACCGTGACCTGAATTATTCATGGATTTTTCGAGTCCCGAACCACGAAACCCGAGTCCCCATTATTTATACACCCTCGGCAACCGGTTGCCCAGATTGCAGACGATTTCGTAATTGATGGTGCCGGCATGACGGGACAGTTCTTCGGCTGAAATTTCTTTCCCGCCGTCCCTTCCCAAGACCACGGCCTGATCCCCCACGTTAACCGAGCGAACCTTCGAGACATCGACCACAATCTGGTCCATCGTGACGTTCCCGATGACCGGGCATCGCTGCCCCCGGATGAGGACGCTGGATTTGTTGGAAACGCACCGGAAATACCCGTCGCTGTATCCGATCGCGAGAGTCGCGGCCGTCATGTTTTTCCGGGCGACGAAGGTATGTCCGTAACTGACCCCCCGCCCTTTGGAAAGCGGCTTGACGTACAAGATCCGCGTCTTCACACTCATCGCCGGCTTGAGCCGGATCTTTTTTTTGATCGCCTCCGTCGGATAAAGACCGTACAGCATCAGTCCCGGACGGGCGAGATTCAAGAACGGGATGTTGTACCCCGACAGGCCCATGCTGTTGGCCGCGTGAACATAGGACATCCCCTCCCGTATCGTCCCGAGGTTGTCCAAAAGATCGCTGAAATTCCGGATCTGCGCCTGCGTAAACTTTCGGTCGCGGTCCGCGAGCGGGAAATGGGTAAAAATACCGTCGATCTTCAAATGCGGGAGTTCCGCGATCCGGCGGATCAACGCCGCGGCCTCTTCGTGCCAGACGCCCAACCGTCCCATGCCCGTGTCGATCTTGACGTGAATATTGAGCCTGCGGTTGAGACGCCCGGCACAGGTGTTCAACGCGACGGCGAGCGGCCAGGAACACACCGTGGGGGTCAGATTGTTGGCGATAACATCTCCGGCGAACGACGGCAGCGGGCTTTCGAGAAGAAGGATCGTATTTTTAAATCCGCTTTCGCGCAGCGCGATCCCTTCCGCCGTGTCGGAGACGCCGAAAAACCACGCGCCTAAACTTTGGAGCGCCGCCGCGACCGGCAGCATACCGTGGCCGTAGGCGTCGGCCTTGATGACGGGCAGAAGCCCGGCACCCTGCAATCTCGCCAGCCGCTGAAGCCGGCGATAATTGTGCCGGACGGCCGTCAGATCAATCTCAGCCCAGGTCAGATCGTAGTCGGTGTTTTTCATTTTGGGCATCAAGGGGCTGGTTTGAATTCAAGACTTTCGACGACCTTCTGGAATTCGGGCGCCCCTTCGCGCAACTGGTAGTCCGAACCATGATATTGGAGTGTGACAATAATGTCCTGAAACAAAAACTGATACCAGGCCAGACGATATTGGATGTCGTGTGTCCCCTTTATGGCGATTTCCATGGAACTCACGGTGTGTCCGTTGATAATCTGTTCTTGCGGCTCCGTGATTTCAGGCGGGGGATCGGACCGCAGCATCATGTCCTTCATTTTTCGCGAAAACTCGACGGCGGAATGAACGCCGGGCAGGATTTTGTCGGCAGACACCCCGATGCATGGAAGGGCGGCGCCCGGTATTTTGCTATAGAGGATCAGCATCTTGCTCCCATTCGGATTATAAAAATTCGCCTTCTTCTCCCATCCCTGAGGCCCCGTCAAGGTGATTGTGCCGACGTTAAGATGAATCGTATCGCTCTGACCATCCGGGCCCAGTTGGGCCGTCCCTTTATCCGCGTTGGCCCGGGCCTGCTCCTTCGCCCCATCCATCATCGCCAGGACAAAGTCCGCGCCGCGGATCTCGATCTTTTCCGGGATTTCGCCCTTGAAGTCTTCCCGGATCCGTTGATCGAGGTGTGCCTTGATCTCCAGCATCTCCTGATCGTCGGGATAAACCTCCAGGGCCTTCAGGACCGTCTCATAACTCTTTTTGATATAACCCTGAATGTAATACCTGATGTCAGTACTGTCCGGTTAACTTTTAATTAAGTTTTGTAAGTTCATAAT
>CAYHZK010000256.1:0-2268 GCA_964361085.1 uncultured Planctomycetales bacterium | reverse complement strand
GTCAAGTTTCATCATCCGGACAAAAACCCCCAACCCGAGGATCCCGTAAATCACGGAAGGGACGCCGGCAAGGTTCGCGATGTTGATTTCGATAAAATCGGTGAAGCGGTTTTTGCGCGCGTATTCCTCCAGATAAATCCCGGAACCGATCCCGATGGGAATTGCGACCAGGGCTGTTGTGATCATCAGCCATAGTGTCCCCACCCAGGCGGAGAAAATCCCGGCTTGCGCAGGTTTGCGGGAAGGGAAACTGGTTAAAAAGTCCCAGCTCAGCCGCCCAAATCCATCTATCAAAACGTCGATGATGAGCGCCGCCAGGACAAGGAGACCGAAAAATGTCGCGCTCAATCCCAGCAATTGAAAAACCTGATCTGTTCTTTTATCCAGCGCGTTTTTATTCATAGACTTCCTGGAAATGTTTGCGCAATTTAAAACTGATCACGTTCAAGATAAACGTGATGACAAAGAGCGTCATCCCGCAGACGAAAATCGTCCGGTATTCCAGCGTCCCGTGCGGGGTGTCCCCCAAGCTGATCTGGACGATGTAGGCGGTGATCGTCTCGACGGGAACGAGAGGGTTCAGCGTGAGGGTCGGCTGCTGCCCGGCGGCGATCGCAACAATCATGGTTTCGCCGATGGCGCGGGACATCGCCAGAATGATTGAGGCCGTGATTCCCGACAGCGCGGCCGGGAACACAATCTTCAGGGCCACCTGGATTCGGCGGGATCCCAGGGCATAGGCCCCTTCCTTTAATCCTGAAGGGACAGCGTTCATGGCGTCTTCGCTCAATGAAGACACCAGCGGGATAATCATGACTCCCATGACTAACCCGGCTGAAAGCGCGTTAAAACCGGAGACATCCGGGAGGATTTTCCGCAAAAGAGGCGTCACAAACAAAAGAGCGAAATAGCCGTAAACCACCGTCGGGACCGCAGCCAGGATTTCCATCAGAGGTTTGATGGTATTGCGAACCCGGGCCGTCGCGTATTCACTGAGATAAATCGCGCTCACCAGCCCCACCGGCACCGCGACAAGAATCGCGATCATGGTGGTGAGGAACGTGCCGGCCAGCAAGGGAAGGATTCCAAAATGTTTTTGGGTAAAAAGAGGGGTCCACTGTTTATCGGTCAAAAAATCGATGATCGAAACCTCTTTAAAAAATCCGATCGTTTCCGAAAGCAAAACGCATATGATGCCGAGGGTCGTTAAGACGGACAAGAGGCTGCAGAACAACAGCAGCCTCTCGATCAACACCTCTTTCAACTTCAGGAAATTGATTTTTTTAGGATCGGTCATCCCGTATTTTACTTTTCCATGCGCAGCAGATCGGTGATTGAAACACCCACCTGAGCCCCGGCTTTGCCAAATACTGAACCCTTGATCTGATTGCTGAACCGGTCCAACCCTGCGGAATAGGCCTCATCCGGCAACGGAATATACCCGACCTCTTCGACCAGGGGCGCGGCATTCTTGAGATAAAATTCCACAAACTTCTTAACCTGTTCTTTCTTCATGGCATTGGCGCTGACGTAAATAAAAATCGGCCTGGCTAACGGCTGATAGGTGCTGTCCATGACGGTTTCCATCGACGGCGCAATGGGACCGGCGCCGTTGCCGCTGTTTTCATCATCGACCGGAACCAGCTTGAGCTTATCTTTATTTTGTTCATAATAAGCGAGACCAAAATACCCTAAAGCGCCCGGATCCGAGGCGATCCCTTCAACAAGGACATTGTCATCCTCGCTGGCGGTGTAATCGCCGCGGCTCTTGCCCGACTTGCCGTTGATGGCCTCGGTGAAATAATCAAACGTCCCAGAATCCGTTCCCGGACCAAAGAGACGGATCTCTTCATCGGGAAAACCGGCCCGCACCTGACTCCACTTGGTGATAATCCCCTGAGACTCCGGCGCCCAGATTTTTTTCAGCTCCGCGACCGTGAGATGATCGGCCCAGGTGTTCTTTTTGTTAACCATCACCGCCAGGCCGTCGTATGCCACCGGCAGTTCAATATATTCGACACTGTTTTCCTTGCACGAAGTGATCTCTTTTTCCTTAATCGGCCTTGAGGCATCGCTGATGTCCGTCTCCCCGCGGCAGAACCGTTTGAACCCGCCGCCGGTTCCGGAAATCCCGACCATCACTTTCTGTCCGCCGCTGGCCTTGCCGAACTCTTCAGCCACAGCCTCGGTGATCGGGAAAACCGTGCTTGACCCATCCACCTTGATGACGTCGGCGGCATCAGCCCCCAGAGAGAAACCCAAAAGGCT
>CAYHZK010000255.1:0-2329 GCA_964361085.1 uncultured Planctomycetales bacterium | reverse complement strand
GGATTCCGATTTTGTTATGGGGGTTGTATCGTCATAAGCAGAAGAGAGGGCCTCCGCAGGCGGACAAGCCGTTATCCTTCCGCAGAAAGCTCGTTGTGGCCCTAAGCCTGTCACTTCTTGTTCATACAGCGGTGTTGACCAACGGATTTACCGGTCTGCGCCGTCAGTATCAGTCGATCGTCCAGATGCTCAATCTGCCGTTTAAGATCATTGATGTTAATGACTTTGTTTACTCATCAGCAACTCTCCATCCCGGGCGTTCGGATGTTAAGGAACATCTTCACCAATTTGGTTTTGCTAATTTTAATTTTTTGTTTTTACGAATCGCAAGGATGCAACTGTCCGACGGACATTTGTCCGACGGACATTACCTTAATTATAGTGAGCTGTTGCGTCCGGATCTTTTCCGATATCCGAAGCAGGGCTATTGGTTGCGACTGGTTCCCGGTACTAAGATATTCTGGAAAAGTCCCAACGAGAACTTTTCTTCACCGAGATATTTGTCCGATGATCTGCAGTTGTTGGGTTATATCGACGGCACCAAGCCTTTGCGATGGAAGAGAGACAACTGGAATAGTCTCAAGGCCCAAGACAGCATGGTTTGGAAAGACTGGTTGATGCTGTTTGATTCACGGGAGGATGTGGCGGTTGCGGCCATGGTTCTTGTGGAAATAGCCAGAGAGGCGGCGCAATGGCCTCCCGTCAGGGATAAGGTTTATCCCCATGAAGCCTGGGCCAGAAGGTTCTGGCAGGACGCATCCGTCGCAAAGGAGGTCCCGGATTCAATGGCCGTGCTGGCAGCTGAATTTGAGGTGATGCGTCAGGTTATCAAAAAACAACCGATTCAAATCACAAAGTATTTACTGCCACCTTTGTCAGAGGCCATTGAGATCCAACTGATGCATGAACCATCAGCTCCTGTGAGCGATGATGCTGTGACGATCCATTTTGAGCAAGACACATCTCGTAAGCCGAAAGTGCCGGAGTTATTGGTTGAGATTCCTCGGGACATGGTTTCCAGCCAGGAGGTGATTGATGAGGCGCGTCAGAGACTCCTGGAGATTTTGGATTGGAGTTTCAAAAAATTGCAGCAGGACCTGATGGAAAAGGGATTTGTTGAGCCGGCTTCCGTAGGCGACAAGGGCTCTCGGGCCGTCCCAGGGGCGCAGCAGAATCAGCCGAAGGCCAGCTCGCCGGTCAGTGGTGGACAGGATTATGAGGGAAGACGAAAAGGGGAGGCTGGCCTGAGGGCCCCTTATCTGATACGAAAACCGTCTTTCTCCAGGATAACCAATCGCTTGTCGAAGTCTTCCGGCGGCAGTCTTCTGAAGAGCTCTTTCAATGAGTTTATGATGACATTCGCCGTGGGGGGGCTGATTCTTATGCGGACAATCCCGGTATATTGGGAGGGGGGATATGTCAGGATATCGGCAAAGTGGCGGTCATGGGTCAGAATGATTCTTCTTGATTCTCTCGCCGTCCTGGCAATCGTTGCATCGTCTGTGCCGGTCGGGAGAATGAGCAGATCATATCCCTCTTTCTTGAGAAAATCCGTTACTTCCCGGCGGACATTTTCATCAACGATCAAGCGCATATTAGGCGGTTTGAGAGAAGGGAATGAGTTCCCCGCTCCGGATGACTTCGCTGGCGTAATGGAGGGCCGCTTGAATGTGTTCTTTGGTCAATTGGGGGTAGGCATTCGTGATGATGCTTTCAGGAGTTTCTCCCGCCTCAAGCATCTCGAGGACAAGATAGACCATAACGCGCGTGATCGTTTTATCTATTTTAAAACAAATCTCGCCGTGGCATATCGCAGGATTGGATCCGAGGTAGTCTTGCCATTTCATTTTGATCTCCTTAATTACGGTGCAACTATAACATCTTCCATTTCATCTGTCAACGCGGCCTCCGATGTCGTTGAGGCTCATAAAGGGCGGACAGAAAAATCTGATTCCGGCTTCACAGTCGCCTCCAGTTCTGTGTCAATTGCGGGACGGAAGGCGAATCCGGATCGCAACAAGAAACCGTATCTTCATGAGCGGATCGGGAGAGGCGTGCTGCTGGGGGTGGTCGACGCGGAATGGGACATGACGTTTACATCATTCCTGGTTCAACGGGCGACGGAGATTTTCCGGCCGGCGCTGGAATGGTCTTTGGGCGATGCGGAATTGGCGCTGTTGCTGACGATGGACCAGCTGCACGCCGAGACGCGGTATCCGGGATCCGGGGCGGGCGAAGGGATGAATATCGCGTCGCTGGCCTTGGCGTATGTTGCGGAGGATGAGCGGTCGGTGTGGATCAGCCATCTGGGCGATGCGGTGGCGATGGT
>CAYHZK010000254.1:0-2334 GCA_964361085.1 uncultured Planctomycetales bacterium | reverse complement strand
ACGGCCCAGCTGGCCGGCGTTGTGATCGTCAGAACAAAAATAACGGCAAGCCCCAATCCCATGGCGGTCTCAATCTTTTTTGAGCACGCCAGAAAGGAGCACATCCCCAAAAAATACGCCAGGAGGATGTTCTCCACAAACATACTCTTCAACATCAGACCGAGATAATGTTCCATATCAATCCCCCCCTTTCGTCTCATCCTGCCCTTTGTTTTCTTTTCCATCACGCCGGCTTCGGAGAACGGCGTAAATGACGAAGGTGACAAAGCCTAAAATCATGCCCATGACAAAAATATCGGCGAGATTTTCCTGCGCCATTCGCACCTCCCTGAAATTGAATTTTAGAGGCCGGGACAAACAAAAAAACCGCGATCCGTGAATATTCACAGATGGCGGCCCGACCATCACGTTCCTTCGGTAACGCTGTTACCGAACCCAAGAAAAATTTTTGTGGATACAGTTTAACACAGCATTTATATCTTTTCCAGCCTAAAATTGCGCAAATGCAAAAAAAGCCTCTGATGTTTTCACCAAAGGCTTTCTTCTGCCGATCTCTGCTGTTGCGCTATGACTAGCGTTCGGCGGTTTTTTGCACGCGGCTTTTGGGCGTACTGTCGTTGTTTTTGAGATTTCGGGATAGTGCAGGCTCAGACACGAATTTCAGCGCGATCAGACAAAATGAACCCGTTTCTTTCTTCTCCACACGGACAACCTGCCCATATCCCTTAAAAATATCCAGAATGCCCGACATCACCACATTGATTTCCAGGACATCGTCCACATGGTACGGGACGTCGGAGAGGAACGAGACACCGACGATGCTCATGTCGCTGGTTGTGGAAAGATGCCAGTGTTTGTCGGCGCTCTTGCTGCAGCCCTTGATGAGGCGGTATTGGATGCTCAGGATTCGTTGCGCCCTCACGCCCTGACGGCGGTCTTCATTGGTTTGTTTGACCATAACGACCCTTGTTAAAACGTTACAAGAAAAATCATAACAAGGATATACGGTAAAATCTATTTCGTCAAGTTCTAGTCTTTGCCCGCGGACGGCGTTTTTAGAGATAAACCACATCGTCGCCGTGATAGAGGGAAAGGAACAGCAGAAGGTACTCTTTAAGATGCCGGGTCAAAAGGAAATTATTCTTGATGTGCTCGCGGCCATTCTCTCCCAGTTTTTTGGCATACTCCGGGCTGTGAAGAAGCTGTTTGATGGCAAACGCGGCCCCTTCAATGGAATGGCACAGCAGTCCCGAATATTTATGGGTGACCTGCAAGGGAATCCCGCCGACCGCCGAGGCCACGACCGGCTTGGCCTTCCAGAGCCCTTCCGCCACGGTCAGGCCAAACCCTTCCTTCAGAGATTTCTGGATAATTACCGTCGAGGCGCGCTGCAAGGCATTGATCTCGATATCATTCTGCGGCAACAACAAAATATGAATATTCGGATCGTGCCCGGCCCTTTCCCTGACTTCATTTAAAACCTGAACCCCCTCCGGGTCGTCGGAGGCCCCTCCCCCGGCGAGGATCAGCTGGCAGTCGTTGTATTTCCTGACCTGCCGGTAGGCCTCGAGCACCCCCAAAGGATCCTTGAGACGGTCAAAACGCGAAATCTGAGTCAGGATCGGTTTATCGGGAACGATATGATATTTCCGCAAGACCGCGTCGATGGTTTCCTGGGGCAGTTCTTTATTTTTATCGCTCAGAGGGTCGATGGAAGGGGAGATCAAAAATTGACGGATCGGCAAAGGGCGCGAGAAGCCCGGCGCTGAGAAAACCGCCGAATCGTAACGGATAAGAAAACTATGCAGGAATGTCCATAATTCCGGATAAGGATTGGAGACGTCGATATGGCAACGCCAGATCCACTTGTTCCCGGCCCTTTTGCTGATCAGGGCCATGGGCTGCGGGTCGTGGACGAAGACAATGTCCGAGTCCGTCGACAGATTGTCGATATTGCCCTGGCTGTTTTCCAGAAAAATCTCGTAATCCCGGGGCGTCACCTCTCCGGGCCTGCCGTGTAGGAGATTGTGAAATTTTTTTGTGACCTCAAAGAACTGTTCCCCGCCCTTGATCACATCCCAGCGGGACTCCACCCCCAGTTCTTTCAAAAGGGGAACCATGCGATTCAAAATTTCGGCAACGCCGCCGCCGACAGCCGTTGAGTTGATATGCTGAACGGTCTTGCCTCTCAGCCTGTCCGCCAAGAGACGCAGATCATGGATCACCGACTCCCCAACGACCGGGATATAATCTTCAAGCTTGATCATGTCAACGCATCCTTTTTTCAATAACGCGGAGAATGGCCTTGCGCAAATCCGCCAGGGTTTGCGTGTA
>CAYHZK010000253.1:0-2355 GCA_964361085.1 uncultured Planctomycetales bacterium | reverse complement strand
GGCCAGCTTTTATATGACTTTCACTTCAGGCTCATCTTGCACTGGAAAAGACTAAAGGTTGACGTTGTTGAAGACGGTATGCTAAGGTAGAATTGAAAAATTTAACATTTGGGATGGCTATGAATAATTCGGAAAATAATACAACCCCTGAAAATCAATCCAAGCCGCTTCTCACCATGACCACGGCCGCGATTTCCAAAGTCAAGGCCATGATGGACAAAGACGGCAAAGCCGGATACGGCTTGCGCGTGGGTGTGGTGACGGGCGGATGCGCCGGATTGTCGTATGAGATGCGTTTTCAAAAGAATCCCTATGATAATGACTTTGTCCTGGAGCAGGAAGGCCTTAAAATTTTTATCAATGACGAAAGCCTCTCTTTTTTAAAGGGTATGGAAATCGATTACATCGATACCCTCAAGGAAAGCGGATTCAAATACAAAAACCCCAACGCCAAAAGCAGCTGCGGTTGCGGGACCTCGTTCAGCTAAACAATAGACAAGGGTCATTATGATCACACAAGCCAAATCAGTTCCTTCCGGCGCGCAGCCCATGGATTTGAGTTACAAGCCTTTGCCCGGCTCTCAAAAAATTTACCGGGAGGGGAAACACTACCCTGATATCCAGGTCCCGTTTCGCGAAATCCTTCAGACACCGACAAAAACCGCACAGCAAATAATTCCCAATGCCCCGTTGACGGTTTATGATAGCTCCGGTCCTTATACGGACTCGCAAAAAACGATCAATATCACCCAGGGATTGCCGGAATTACGAAAATCCTGGATCATCAGCCGCGGCGATGTCGAGGAATTGCCGCGCTCCACATCGTTGTATCGCCGGGAGCATGAAGGGAATCCTCAGTACGACGCCATCCGCTTTCCAAAGATTCGCAAGCCCTGGAGAGCCAAAGCGGGGCACACGGTTTCACAGATGCATTACGCCCGGCGAGGGATGATCACCCCGGAGATGGAGTTTGTTGCCATCCGTGAAGGGATGGACCCGGAATTTGTCCGCAGCGAAGTCGCACGGGGGCGCGCCATCATTCCGGTGAACATCAATCATCCGGAATGTGAGCCCATGATCATCGGCCGTAACTTCCTTGTAAAAATCAATGCCAACATCGGAAATTCCGCCGTGACATCCAGCATCGCCGAGGAGGTCGAAAAAATGACCTGGGCGATCCGCTGGGGGGGAGACACCGTCATGGACCTTTCAACGGGGAAAAACATTCATGAGACCCGGGAATGGATCATCCGCAATTCGCCGGTCCCCATTGGAACCGTCCCGATTTATCAGGCGCTGGAAAAGGTGGGAGGGAAAGCCGAAGAACTGACCTGGGAGATTTATCGTGACACCCTGATTGAACAGGCGGAGCAGGGCGTGGATTATTTCACCGTTCATGCCGGGGTTCTCTTGCGGTATATCCCGCTGACCGCCAAACGGTTGACCGGGATTGTCTCCCGGGGCGGGTCCATTCTGGCCAAATGGTGTCTGGCGCATCATAAGGAAAATTTTCTTTATACCCATTTTGAAGACATCTGCGCGATCATGAGGCAATATGATGTCAGTTTTTCGTTAGGCGACGGATTGCGTCCCGGTTCGATTGCCGACGCCAATGACGCCGCGCAATTCGGAGAGCTGGAAACATTAGGAGAGCTCACGCGGATCGCCTGGCGGCACGATGTCCAGACGATGATTGAAGGGCCCGGTCATATCCCCATGCATTTGATCCGTGAAAATATGGACAAACAGTTGGCCATCTGCCAGGAGGCCCCGTTTTATACCTTGGGACCGTTGACAACGGATATCGCCCCTGGATATGACCACATCACCTCCGCCATCGGCGCCGCGATGATCGGGTGGTTCGGGACCGCCTTGCTCTGTTATGTCACGCCGAAGGAACATTTGGGATTGCCGAACAAGCAGGATGTGAAAGACGGGATTATTGCCTACAAGATTGCGGCTCACGCGGCAGACCTGGCCAAAGGGCACCCCTCCGCGCAACAGTGGGACAATACGTTATCCAAGGCCCGTTTTGAATTTCGCTGGAAAGATCAGTTCCATTTGAGCCTGGATCCCGAGACGGCTGAAAAATTTCACGACCAGACTTTGCCTGCCGAGGGTGCGAAACTGGCCCATTTCTGCTCGATGTGCGGCCCGCAGTTTTGTTCCATGAAAATCACGCAGGATGTCCGCGAGTATGCGGACAAACTCCAGCTCGATGAGCAGGAGGCCTTGAAGCAGCAGGGACTGGATGAAAAATCGAAGGAGTTTATCCAACAGGGAAAAGAAATTTACCGTTAGTCAACGCAGCAGTTATCAATAAATAAACCTCATCGTTGCCGGTGAGGTTTCTTT
>CAYHZK010000252.1:0-2374 GCA_964361085.1 uncultured Planctomycetales bacterium | reverse complement strand
TCGCCCCCGCCATGTTGGATCCGACGGTGATCGCCCAGATGGCGAGCTGATCCCACGGCAGGAGATACCCGGTAAAACTCATGAGCATGGTGAGGACCAACAGCACGACCCCGACCGCCCAGTTGAATTCCCTCGGCGGTTTATAGGACCCGGTCATAAAAACACGGAACATGTGCAGCCACACGGTGACGACCATCAGGTGCGCGCCCCAGCGGTGGATTTCGCGCATGATCCCCAGGGGGACCTGCTCGCGCAGATCCACGATGTCGCCGTAGGCGTATTCCACCGTCGGACGATAATAAAACATCAGCAGGATCCCCGTCACCGTCAGCACCAGAAAAACAAAGAACGACAACCCGCCCATGCACCAGGTGTATTTGACCTTAACGGCGTGCTTGGGAAGGCGAACCGGATGCAGGTGGAGAAAAACGTTGTTGAGCATCACCATCATCCGCTGACGCCGGTTGCGCGGGATCCCGGTGCGAAAGATCGCCCTGCCGACCTGCGTCTGCAAAAATTTCTCGAATAATTTTACAAAAAAATTTTGTTCTTCCGACATCAGTCCCTCCTGCGGCAACGCTGATAGAATGACATTTTACACGGCAATATACGACTCCGGGTCGGTCCATTCGCCTTTTTCCTGCTGAAATTTGCGGGTCTTATCGACAACAATTTCGCCGTCGTCGGCGAGAAAAATCCGGTACCGTTCTAACGGGCGCGGGGCCGGGCCTTCGAAATTGATCCCGTCTTTATAAAATCCGCTCCCATGGCACGGGCATTTGAATTTTCCTTCATTGCCCATCCAGTTGGGCGTGCATCCTAAGTGCGTGCAAATGGTGGCGAGACCGTAAATTTTTTCCGAATCGCGGACGATCCAGACGCCGTAGGCGTCTTTCCAGCGCTCCGAGACCTCGCCGATTTGATAGTCGTTCGGGAGGCCGGCGCGAAATTCCTGTTTAGGCTCAAAGAGCACATTGGGAAACAGATAGCGCACGATCATGGTGCCGTAGCCGGCCACAACCGCGGCAAAGGCGGCCCACCCGACGGCCAGCCATTTGACAAAAGTCCGTCGGTCCATATCCCCGGGACCGGCGTGAGGGTTGAGGGCCGGCGCGGGACCTTGCGGTTGGGTTGCGGTGTTTGCTGTGTTGTTGTGTGTCATCGGCCTAAGACCTCCATCGCGGCGGCGCGGACTTTCATGTTCTGGTCGCTTGTTGAAATTTTTTTAAGGCGCTCGTTGAGTTCCGGATCCTGAATCTGACCAACCGCCCGGATGGCCGCCAGCATGAGTTGAGTCTGTTCCTGGGGATCCACTTCCGGGAATTTCGCGAGATACGGCCGGTCCAGCAGGTTCGCCAAGACCGTTTTTCCCGACGAGTCGTTCATCTGCGCCAGCGAAATCGCGGCCCCCCATTGGACATTCGATTCCGCGTCGTGAAGCATTTTCTGTAAAGCCGTTTTACTGCGTTCATCCTGAATATTGCCGAGCGCGACGACGGCTACGGACCGTATGCGGGCCTCGTTGGCGTTGAGATACGGCAGCAACGCCGGCACGGCATTGTGATCCCGCAGCATCCCCAGGGCATAAATGACGGCGTAACGGTTCTCGTTCGTCTCGTCGTTGAGGGCCTGAATCAACGGCTCCGCAAAATTCCGGTGACCTGTCCTCGCCATCGCCAGGGCCAAATATTGCCGGACCCTGGGATCATCCCCCTTTGATTTCCGGAACGCCTGGGCCAGTTCCTCCCTAAAGCGTTCTTCGAGAGGAACCATCCGTGGGTTGGCCAAAATCTTTGACAGCTCAAAGGCCGCCTGCCAGCGTTTGGTGAGTCCTCCCACTTTCACATCCTCAAGATAATCATAAGCCGTTTGCCGTTCACGCGTGAGGAGATTGACCGCCGTGAACAAGAGGACGGCGAAAACCGCGATCAAAAACGGGATGATAAAAAACGAATGGACGATGATCCCAAAGAACGATTTTTCCTCTTTTCCATCAATCGGAGGAGTTTTGATTTCCGGCTCAGTGTTTTCCATAAAATTCACTCAATTCTAAACGCCGGTTATCATGCGCGTCAAGAACAAAACCGGCAAATTTTCAGGACTCCAAACGCGAAGTTTATTTTTTAATGATCGTCCCGCCGAATTCCGCCAGCTTTTGACGCGCGTCGTCTTCGGTCTCTCCTTTGACCGCCCTGTCCGTTAAAACAATGACGTCGTGAGTCGGGGTCACTTCGAGCGAACCCGAATCAACGGCAAAATGCCGTTCAACCCCGCCGCCTTTGATCGAAAGGATCCCTTTTTGGAGGATGGCCACCATGCCGGCGTGACCGGCCAAAATTCCCAGATAACCTCTGAGGGCCGGGGCGGTCACCCG
>CAYHZK010000251.1:0-2383 GCA_964361085.1 uncultured Planctomycetales bacterium | reverse complement strand
ATTCAAAACGATAAACAATTGACAATGTTCAACTTATAACCGGACAGTACTGACTTTTAATATGACTCCCATAATCTGCCTCAGACATGTTGGGGACTCTATACGTCCACAAATAAGCCCCGTCAGGGGTCCCATACAATAGATTAACCGAGGGCAGAGGTTGCGTATCATTGACAAGTACCACGGCAAAGAATTCACTTAAAACAACGATGCTTCCCCCTGCTTCTTTTATCTTTTGATCGGTCTCCGCTCCCATGCCTTGATATATTCCTTGAATCGTGGGAGGCGTCGCATCCCTGTATTGCAGAGAGATCTCCTGGCTGGCCGCATCTTTCCACTGAAACAGAAAATCATTTTCTCCCGCGATATTCTTCTGCAACTTCCAATTCTTCATGCCGTTTGGAAAAAACAATTCCTGTTGAACTGAATCAAAAAATGCTGGCAAGTCCTCCGCGCTCGAAATCAAAGGACAAAAAAAACATAAAAGGATGGTGAATGTTTGAAATAGTTCTCGCATGTCTTCCCTTTCTAAGAAATAAAATTTTCCAAGGACAATGAAAAATGGTTAAGAATCTGGCCAGCCATACAGTAACGGATATATCTCATTTACAAGCATTGGTGGTAGAGACGGTATCCGGCTTTAATGCTTTGAATCCAGCCTATCGTCCGTATGACATGTGGTTCAATGTGCGTCATGACATCCAGGATGCGCGGGTCCGAACTCATCAGCGCCTTTTTGACCTCATGGGCGATGGCATGCCCTTTCTTGATCGACAGATCACCGTCGACCACAACATGGATTTCCACAAAAAAATTCAAACCGCTCTTTCTTAGCCGGCATTTTTCAATATCGTCCACACCGGAGATCATCCGGGCCGCCCGCCTCAATTCCTGCTCGATCTCAGGCGCGACCGCTAAATCCATAATATCATCGATCGCCGCCCTCAACATCCTGGACCCGTTGTAAAAGATGACTCCGCTGACCAGCAAAGCCGCCCAGTCATCCGCGCTCTCATAACCGGGGCCGGCGATCAAGCTGATCGAAATCCCGATAAAAGCGGCCAGCGATGTCATGGCGTCCGATCGCGCGTGCCAGGCATCCACTTTGATCGCGACACTCTGGATGTCGTGTCCGGTCTTCCACAAAAAGCGGTACATCAACTCTTTCAGCGTAACAACGGCGACCAGGGTCACCAGCGTAAAGGGAGCGGGCGCATGATGCGGGATGAGTATTTCCCTGACGCTCTGCACTGCGATCACAATCGCGGCAACAAGGAGCATGACCGATACGATGATGCTCGCCAGCGATTCTGCCCGGCCGTGTCCAAAAGGATGATTTTTGTCCGGCGGCAACGATCCGATCTTCAACCCGCCCCAGACGATCGCGGAGGAAAAGATATCCAACAAAGACTCGATACCGTCGGCGATCAGGGCGTAAGAATTTCCAAGAAACCCCGAAAGAATTTTAACGCCGGCCAAACCGAGATTGAGCAGGATATTGGCCAGCGCCGCCGCCATCCCTTGTTGAAATCTAGTTTCCGTGTCAGGTGCTGGAGTCACGTTGTGTCCCGGACTTTTTTCAGCCGGCCTTTTATCTCTGGAAATCCTCGCGCAATTTTTTCTGCCGGCCTTTCTTCAATTTCGGCCAGTGCTCTTCCGCCAGGATGTAACCCACACAGCGCTGTGTCCCGCAATAGCACCGGTGATCCTCATAACTGTCGTATCCATATCCGTAATTGTAAAAAATCTCTTCCCCCGCGGCGATATCCCGCAGGGCGATAATCCAAATTTTTCCGCGGATGATTTCGGTTTCGGCGTTAGGGTCGCAGGAATGGTTGATATACCGGGCCGTATTATAGAGAACATTGCCGTCGATATCGTGCCGCTTGTTCAGCTCGAAAATATAGACGGCCCCCAGCGAACGGTCCTGCTTGTGCCGGTTCAACGGGATCACGGCGCGGCGGTCGGCCTCGGCCTTGGTGATCCTCTCCCCGACGTATTCGATGATCCGGGTCCCTTTCGGGATATCTTTTCTGGCAAAAACGCCCCGGCCGTGGATGGGCGAATGACGGACGATGATGTAAGGGCTGGCGGTCTTTTTTGGTTTCATAGCGCCTCGGGCTTATTCTGACCGCAGGAGAGAGAAACCGCCCGGAACGTTTTCGTCCGAAGGCGCCCCTCCTCAATATACCGTTCCCACAGGACAAAAAGGGTCAGCGACCCCGCGAAGACCAACGACACAAACGTGCAGGCCGCGGCATAATCTTTACCCTGACGGATCAACGGATGATACTCTTTGCCGCTCGCGTAATCCAGGGCCTTTTCCATCGCCGTGTTGAAGATCTCGCAGATCAGAGCCACGACCCAGCTGAAGATCACCATG
>CAYHZK010000250.1:0-2423 GCA_964361085.1 uncultured Planctomycetales bacterium | reverse complement strand
GACGTAAAGCCGGAAGGTCCCCGCCACCCCCTGAACAAAAAAACTCAAAACCACGACAACGATCCCCTGCCCGCCGATAAACTGCAAGATGTGCCGCCAAAGATTGTGCCCGTACGACATGTGGCTCATGTCGTTGGCGAGACTCAGCCCCGTCGTGGTCAACCCCGACATCGCGTCGAAATACGCGTCCAAAAAAGAATTCCAGTGCTCGCTCAAAAACAGCGGCATGGCCCCAAAAAAACCGGCCACAAGCCAGGACAGCGAAACCACGATCAGTCCATGCGACCACCTGGGCCCGGCGTCGGTATAACAGCACAGGTTCAAAATCAATCCGAAAATCAAACAGAAAAAAAAGCTGATCAAAAAATCAAAGAGCGGCGCCCATTCGTTCATCCCCAACGACAAAAGGATGGGGAAAATCATAAACAGGGCAAACCCGATGATGAGCTTGCCCAGATAAAAGCCGATAATTTTGAAATCTTTGACTTGCGGTCGCAGCAGCATAAAAAGACGTCAAAGCACTAAAAGATAATAAAAATAGCGCTCCCCACCAAAAACCCTATCGCCATCACAAGCAGGGCAAAAAAAATTTCAACGCAGATTCCTAAAAAAATATTTTTTGCGCGCTGGATCATCCGTCATCGGCCTTCCGGTCAAACGTCACCGATCAAATAATTAAGCAGCTGTTGCTTGTTTTCCACCAGGGTCAGGGCGATCACGTCGTCCCGGGGCTGCAAAACCGTATCCCCTTTCGGAACAATGATCTCATCGGCGCGAACAATGGAAACCAAAACCGAACTGGGGGGAAGCTGCAAATCCTGAACCCGCTTATTGATGATAGGAGACGTCTCCGGCAAGTCGACGCGGATCAACGCCAGCTTGCCCCGTTTAAAACTGAAAAGATCAACAAAGTCCGAAAACGAGGCCTCTTCTTCGATGATCTTTCCCAGGATAACGGTAGCCCCGATGGGGACATCGACCCCGAGTTCATTAAAGGCCCGTTCATTTTCCGGATCGTTGACCCGCGCGATCGTGCGGTTGACCTTAAACGGATCCTTGGCGAGTTGACAGGCGATAAAGTTGTCCTCATCTTTGCCCGTCACGGCCACCACGACCTCGGCGCGTTCAATGCCGGCCTGCTCTAAAATCGAAGGGTCGCACCCGTCGCCGTGAATCACCAAAACATCCATTTCGGCGGCAATGTCATTGGCGACTTTGCGGTCTTTCTCGACAATGGTCACGGTATGCTGCTCCTTGCGCAGCCGTTTGGCGAGAAAAACGCCGATACTTCCTCCGCCGATAATCATAATGTGCATGGCATTATCCTACTTGAGCTGAAACTTTTCTTTGATCTTATCGAGAGACCGCGTCCGGACAACGGCCAAAACCACATCATCTCTGACAAAAATCGTTTGTCCGTCGGGGATCGTGACTCCTCCCCCATGATGATGGATCGCCGCGATCTGGCATTCGTGCGGCACAACGAAATCATTCACCCTTTTCCCGACAAATTCTTCGGGGATCACAAATTCCAGCACCCCCAGCTCGCTGGTTTCAATCAGATAACTGGAAAGCATCCGGTCCGTGATCTTGTCCCGGATCATGGAAGCAAAAAGGTGGGTTTCGTTGAGGACATCAATGCCGCCGATTGTCTTATAAATGGCGGCCTTGCGCGGGTCGTAAATGCGGGCGATCACGCGCGGAACCTTAAAAATCCCGCGCGCCACCTGGGAGGCCATGATGTTGATATTGTCGGAATTGGTGAGGGAACAAAAAATACCGGCCTTTTCGATCCCGGCCTCCTGCAGAACCCTGGTCGAGACGCCGCTCCCGGTGATCATGATGCCGTTGAAGGCGTCCCCGAGTCGGGAAAACGCCTCAAACTGCTTGTCGATGATGACAACATCGTGTCCTTCCAGCGAAAGCAGGCTGGCCAATTCGGAACCGACACGACCGCACCCCACAATGACGACATACATAACAACGCTCGCTTTTTTATAACGTCGTTATGAAACCTTTGCGGCTTTTGGAGCGGGACGGCCGGCGCCGTTTTGATTCTGCGCGACCTCGACCAGTTTTTTAAAAACGTCCGGCGCTGAGACGGCCAATTCGGCAAGCATTTTGCGGTTGATTTCAACTTTGGCCGCGGTCAATCCTTTGATGAATCGACTGTACGCGATCCCCGATTCGCGGCAGGCCGCGTTGATGCGAATGGTCCAAAGCTCGCGGAATTCTCCCTTGCGGGCCTTCCGGTCCCGGTAAGAATACGTCATGGCCTTGATCAACGTGCGCTTGGCCTGGCGATACCGTTTGCTTTTTTGGGCAAAATATCCTTTTGCCCGATTTAAAACGCGTTTCTTTCTGCGATGGGTCGCAACGTTCGTGCGGATTCTAACCATATGGCAACAACCTCCTTATCCGCC
>CAYHZK010000249.1:0-2454 GCA_964361085.1 uncultured Planctomycetales bacterium | reverse complement strand
CGGCCAGCTTTTATATGACTTTCACTTCAGGCTCATCTTGCACTGGAAAAGACTTGATATTGACTCTCACTCCCTGCATGTTATAATTTTCCCCGCAAGGATCGTTCCCATGACCGAAGACAAGAAACCAGACCTCGCCAAAACCTACAAGCTCAAAGGCGCGCAGCAAATATCGCTGAGCGAATATGAGGCCATGAGGGCGAGAGACGCGAAAAAATTCAAAGTCAGGGTTCCCCCGGCGCTCAAGTTCATTCTTCAAACGCCATTTTTTGTCATCTTCATTTGCGGAATCTTCTTTATCCCTTACGTCCTTTATCTCATTGCGACATCGACGTCAACCCCTTCTGAACCAGAAAAAAAAGACATCACTTACGATGATCTGCTGAAAAAAGACCAGGCGGCCAACCCATAACCTTATGCTGACCTCCACCGATAAAATCCTGCTCGCCCTGCTGGTCGTTTTCTTTTTACAAGGCTGGCGCTGCGGCATCCTGCGTTCTCTTATCGGACCGTTTTCGTTTTTTGCCTGCGCCTTCTTTGCCGTCCTCTTTTTTGACCTGACCAACAACATCATCGTCACGTCCCTGATTGTCCTGGGCGGCGGGTTCATGTTATCGGTGCTCCTGAACTGCGCCATTATGATCGGCCGATTCACAATCAACAAAGAGTTCCTGGGAAAAGTATTTTTAGGCAGCCGGATCTTAGGGGGCATCACGAATCTCGTCTGGCAAGGGATGACGACGATCCTGATCGTCGTCATCCTGACATTGATCCCAACCGGTGTTGCCCGGGTCGACAAAATTCAAAAAGACATCATGGAATCCAAAACCTATGCCTGTTTCATCCGCTACATCGTACCCGCCGTCCCACCCCTGAAGGACGGGCTGTCCTCCCTCTCGCTCTTTAAGAATCCCGAAAAAATCCAGACGATGGCCAGCGCGGAAGAATACCAGATTTTCTGGAAGGATCAAAAGGTGCAGGAACTGGTCAATGACCCCGAGATCCAGGAGCTCATCGACAAAAAAGACATTGTGCACCTGGCCGCCCATCCTAAGCTTCGCACGCTGCTTGCCAATGAAGATGCGATGATAAAATTCACTAAATTCAGCAAAAAAGTTTACAAGGAAACTGCGGCGCAAAATCAGGCCATGGCGGAGTCGAATCAGAGTGACGATGACCGGGAATAAATCATTGATCGCGCTATTTCCCGATACAAAAACCGGAAAAAATCCTGTCTAAAAGATCCCGATCGATATCGCGGCCGGTAATGCCGTCAAGCGCATTGACCGCCAGATTGATCTCCTCAGACACAAACTCAAACGCAAGCGCGTCCCGCATCCCGTTCGACGCGCGATCCAGAGCGGCCAGGCTTTTTTTCAAGGCTTCAATGTGCCGGATGTTGCTCAACAGGATATCCTGAGTTCCCATCGCGCGCCCCTGCAACACGCTTTCCTCAATCGCATGCTCCAGCTCCGCAATGCCTGTTTTGTGCAAGGCCGAAATCCTGACAATCCTCCGTCGCGGCAAAAGGGATCGGATCACGGCATCATCGACCTTGGGATTTAAGTCCGATTTATTGATGACCACCAAAACCGGATTTTTTCCCATAAGATCGACGAGCCTTTTGTCCTCTTCGGAAATATGCTCATCGGCAGCGAGCAGCAAAAGCACGAGGTCCGCGCCCTGGATGTGTCGATGGCTGCGCTTGACCGCCTCCTCCTCGATGAGATCCCGCGGTTCCAGGATGCCGGCGGTATCGATGAGCTGCAAAGGGATCCCGCGGATTTGGGCGGTCTCCTCGATGGTATCGCGCGTTGTGCCGGCAATGGGGCTGACGATGGCGCGCGGCTGTTTTAGAAAAACATTCAACAACGAAGATTTTCCGACGTTGGGCCGTCCGCAGAGAACGACCCGGATACCGTCCCGCAGCAATCGCCCTTCATCGGCAGAACGGAGCAGATCTGCAATGCGGCCCCTCTGCTCTTTGATCTGAGAGAGGATCTCCTGCCGGCCCCGGCCATCGACGTCATCTTCAGGAAAATTCACGATCGCCTCGATCTCGGTATAAACATTCATCAACCCTTCCCGGATGTCTTCCAATTGAAGGCTCAACTCCCCCTTGAGCTGATGGGCGCTGACCTTAAGATAAGACTGAGTTTTCGCGTTGATGATATCCAGAACCGCTTCCGCCTGGACCAGGTCGATCCGTCCGTTTAAAAAGGCGCGTTTTGTAAATTCGCCCGGTTCGGCCAGACGCGCCCCCAGATCCAGAGTCGCGGCAAGAATCGCTTTGACCGCCGCAAGCCCGCCATGACAACTGATTTCCACCACATCTTCCCTGGTATAACTTTTAGGGGCCCGCATGACAGTCAAAAGCGCTTCATCGATGACGGCATTTCGGGACTGTTGCAAAACGCCCATCTGCGGCGTTATCTCCTCGTTCGCTTGTGCGAC
>CAYHZK010000248.1:0-2480 GCA_964361085.1 uncultured Planctomycetales bacterium | reverse complement strand
GACGTCCTCAAGGCGACATTCCCGGCCGGCACGGTTTCTGGGGCGCCGAAGATCCGCGCCATGGAGATCATCGACGAACTCGAGAATGTCTCGCGGGGGCCGTACGCGGGGTGCATCGGGTATTTCAGCTTTTCGGGGAATCTGGACTCCTGCATCACGATCCGCACGATCGTGGTCCATAACGGTCAGGCGTATATCCAGGCGGGGGCCGGGATTGTCGCCGATTCCGTCCCGGAAAAGGAATACCGCGAGACCATAAACAAAGCCAGGGCCCAAATCCTCGCTATCGAAGCGGCGTACAAACAATTTGCCTAAATCAACAAAATTTAGTATATTATCACCTTAACTTATCTCGGACGAAAGGGGAAAACCAAACGATGGAAGTCAGAATCAGATTGCAAAAAGCCGGCAAGTCGACCAGCAAGCGCAACAATTACCGGATCGTGGCCATCAGCCGCACCACCGCGCGCCAGGGACGCAACCTCGAAACTCTGGGGTATTACGATCCCGCCCGAAAGCCCGCGGGACTCGCTCTCAATCACGACAAGCTCCAGGCCTGGATCAACAAAGGGGCCCGGATGAGCGACACCGTCAGGTCGCTGGTCAAGCTTGACAAAAAGGCTGTTAAAAAATAATGCGTATTTCGTATTTCGTATCTTGTAGTTCGTGTTTTTAAAACTTTCTGCTTTTTACGCAATACGTCATACGAGATACGGAATACGACAAAAAGGAATATCTCTATGCCTCCAGAACAAACGGTCAATCCCTTGTTTCAGATGGTGCCGTTTATTTTTGTCTTACTGATTTTTTATTTTATCGTCATCCAGCCTGAGAAAAAAAAGCAGGCGGAGCGTAAGGAAAAACTTTCCCAATTGAAAAAAAATGATCATGTTGTGACCGTCGGCGGCGTCCATGGGACCGTCATCAATGTCAAGCAGGACACGGTCATCATCCGGATTGATGATAACGTCAAAATCGAAGTCGACCGCGAGGCCATTGTGACAATTAAAGGATCGTCATGAACAAAAACCTGAGAATTCGCACCGGTATGGTTCTTGCCGTTCTGGCGGCATCGCTCTTTTTCGCGCTGCCCCTTGAAAAACGAGTCAACCTCGGTCTTGACCTTAAAGGCGGGATGCATCTGGTCCTCAGGGTTGAAACCGAAAAGCTTGCGGAAAACGCCAAAAGCGACGCCGTGATCCGCGCGATCGAAATCCTCCGCAACCGCATCGACAGCTTAGGCGTCGGCGAGACCGCGATCTTAAGGCAGGGCGAAGACCAGATCATTGTGGAACTCC
Source organism: uncultured Planctomycetales bacterium (assembly GCA_964361085.1). Lineage (GTDB taxonomy): Bacteria > Omnitrophota > Gorgyraeia > Zapsychrales > JANLHA01 > CAYHZK01. The sequence continues at coordinate 1,182 of CAYHZK010000248.1, read as the reverse complement.
CCGGCGTGAAAGACCGGGACAGAGCCCTGAACATGATCGGCCGGGTCGCCCAGCTGGAATTTTTTCTGGTCCATGACAACAGCAACCTGCTGCAGGAGGCGCTCTCCGGCAAAGTCCCCGAGGGGTATCTCCTCAAATATACAAAAGAAAAAAAAGAACCCCTGCTGATTCACGCCGCCGCGGCCCTCAAGGGCGAAGGCATCCAAGACGCCCGTGTCGATGTGAATTCCAGCGGTTTTTATGAACCCAAAATTTCTTTGACCTTCAACGCCAAAGGGACGCAGGAATTCGCCGACATCACCCGCAAGCACGTCGGCGAGCGGCTCGCCATTGTCCTGGACGGTGAAGTCCTTTCCGCGCCCAATATTAATGAACCCATCTTAAGCGGCCAGGCCGAGATCACGGGCCAGTTCAGCTTTGAGGAGGCCTCGTTGCTCGCTTTGGCCTTGCGTTCCGGTTCTTTGCCGGCGCCGATGAAGGTCGAGGAAGAGCGCACCATCGGCCCGCTTTTAGGAAAAGATTCCATCGCGGCCGGGATCAAGGCGACCGTGATCGGCGGGGTTCTGGTGATCGGGTTTATGCTTCTCTATTATTGGATGGCCGGCTTTATTTCGGATATCGCGCTTGTTATGAACATCATCATGATCTTCGGGATCATGGGCTTTTTGAACGTGATGATGCCGGGGGCGCAGTTCACGCTCACTCTTCCAGGTATCGCGGGTATTATCCTGACGCTGGGCATGGCGGTGGACGCCAACGTCCTCATCAACGAGCGCATCCGTGAAGAAATTGAAAACGGCCGGCCTCTGGCCGCCGCCATCAATAACGGTTACAACCGCGCCTTCTCCGCGATCTTTGATTCCAACATCACGACCCTCATCGCCGCTTTTATGCTTTTCCAGTTCGGGTCCGGCCCCATCAAAGGGTTTGCCGTGACGCTGGCGATCGGTATCACCGCCAGTATGTTCACCGCGCTTTACGTCACCAGGACGATCTTGCTTCTCCTGATTCACTTCCGTTCTCTCAAATCGCTCCCGATGATGAAATTGTTTTCCAACACCGGGATCAATTTTGTGCGTTACAGTTATGTCTTTATGGCCATGTCGGCGATTCTCATCGCCGTCACGTTATTTCTTTTCTTCCAAAAAGGGGAAAAGGCTTACTGGATTGATTTTGCCGGGG
>CAYHZK010000247.1:0-2498 GCA_964361085.1 uncultured Planctomycetales bacterium | reverse complement strand
TAGAGCTGGACATTTTCAAGAGCCACAGCGCCGGGGCCGGCAATCGTCGTCAAAAACCGCAGATCGTCCGTCGTAAAATGGTGCTCGTTGGCCCGGTCCATCCGCACAATTCCGATCGATTTTTCGCCCACCAGAAGCGGCGCGCTGATCAGCGAGCGGACCATTCGCCCGTCGCCGGCCGAAATTTTATCGGCATCAAAACGAAAATCGTTTTTCGTATCTTCCACCAGAAGCGGCTTGGTATTCTTGACCACCCAGCGATCGTAAAAATCTCCATTCCTGACCTTCAGCAAAACCGGGTTGTTCTCGCAAAAAGAAACGGTCAGGGAGAGTTCGCGGGTACGGGGCCTGAACAAATAGAGAATGACGGTGTTGTTTTGTCCCCCGTAGACCGCATGGATTCCGCGGCAGAACGTGGCGGCGGTCTCCGTCAGAGAAAAACTCAGGCCCAGACGCTCCGTCAGTTCTTTCAGTTGCAGATAACTCGCGATCTTCTGTCTGAGCGCCTCGTTGGTCTGCCGTTCCCTTTGGATTTCGGCCTCCAGAAGGTTGAGCCGCTCGCGATAGTCCTTTTTTTCCAGACTGAGCGCGGACTGCCGGGATGTCAGATGCATGTAGCCAAAGACCAGATAACCGATCTCGACGACGAGCGAAAGGATGAGGGCGATAAAAAACCTGGAGGAATAGAAATTGGCGTAGATAAAGAAACCGATGAGAGGCAGAAAAAGGGAAAGAACGAGGAGGTATGAGGAGCTAGATAATTGTTGCTTCAGTCGTTTTATCAAAAAAATGCACCTTGCTCATATCGAACACAAGGTCCATATCGCGATTGACTTCCGGCCGGTCATGCGCTCCGACCCGCGCTATAAAATTGTGCCGCCCTGTGTTCAGGTAAAGGTAAACCTCTGATCCCATGGGTTCCACAACCTCGCAGACCGCCTGAATGGTGTTGTCCGGCGAGGCCTGCGACACAAAGAGTTTATCATAAATATCCTCGGCCCGTATCCCAAAAATGATTTCCCTGCCTTCATACGGGCTGATCTTGGGGATCATGTCTTCAACGATCTTGACCTGGAATTTGCCTTCGTCAAAATAGTACTTCCGTTCCCGCTTGATGATCCGGCCTTCCAAAAAGTTGATCGGCGGCGAACCGATGAAGCTCGCGACAAATCTGTTCGCCGGTTTGTCATAAACCGTGATGGGATCCGCGCACTGCTGGATCTTGCCGTCGCGCATGACCGCGATCCGGTCGCCTAAGGTCATGGCCTCGGTCTGATCGTGCGTGACATAAATGAACGTGGTCGCCAGACGCATGCGCAAGAGGTGGATTTCTTTGCGCATCTGGACCCGCATCTTGGCATCCAGATTGCTCAAGGGTTCGTCGAAGAGGAACACCATCGGTTTGCGGACAATGGCGCGGCCTAAGGCCACACGCTGCCGCTCCCCGCCGGACAACTGGCGCGGACGGCGGTCTAAATATTTCTTAATCCCTAAAATCTCTGCCGCCTCGTTAACCCGGCGAATGATTTCAGGTTTGGGGTATTTGCGTAATTTTAATCCAAAGGCCATGTTTTCAAAAACGGTCATGTGCGGATACAGGGCGTAATTCTGAAAAACCATGGCGATATTGCGGTCTTTGGCGGGGACATCATTGACCAGCCGGTCGCCGATCCAGATATTGCCGGAGGAAATCTCCTCCAGTCCGGCGATCATGCGCAGGGTTGTCGACTTGCCGCAGCCCGACGGGCCAACCAGGACCAGAAACTCTTTATTTTCGATTCCTAAGGTCACGTCATCAACGGCCTTGGCGCCGTTTTTATACACCTTGCTGACGTTTCGTAAACTGATCTGGGCCATCGTTCTTAACTCTTTCTGAATTGTTGAAGAGCCTATTCTATATAAAAAGTTTTTTATGCGCAAATAGAATTTCGGATTGCTACGACTTGGCTGCGGGCTGAGGGTAACCGATCAGGCGGCTGAGCACATTTTTCATGTCTTTGCGCGCGACGATCATGTCGATCAGCCCGTGGGCGAGCAAAAATTCCGAGCGCTGAAATCCTGCCGGTAATTTTTGGCGGATGGTCTGTTCGATCACCCGCGGACCGGTGAAGCCGATCAAGGCCTTAGGCTCGGCCATGATGATATCGCCGACACCCGCGAAGGAGGCCATGATCCCCGCCATCGTCGGGTCGGTCAGGACCGAAATATACATCAGGCCGGCGTCGTGATGCCGGGCCAGCGCCGAGCAGGTCTTCGCCATCTGCATCAGGGAAAAAACCCCTTCGTACATCCTGGCCCCCCCGCCGGACCCCGAAACGATAATGACCGGCAGGCGTTTTTGGGTCGCGTGTTCGACCACGCGGGTGATGCGCTCGCCGACAACCGACCCCATCGAGCCCATAATAAAACGCGAATCGGTGACGGCGATGGCGGCCGGCTTGCCTTCGATCGTGCCTGTCCCCGTGATCACGGCATCCTTCAAGCCTGTGGCCTCTTGA
>CAYHZK010000246.1:0-2534 GCA_964361085.1 uncultured Planctomycetales bacterium | reverse complement strand
ACTAAAAAAATCAAGATCATCGCCTACACGCTGTCCGTTGCCGACATCACGGCCAAGACGATCGATTACGAGGTGATCGAAAAAAATATGGTGCGCGCCCCGGACCTTGAAGCCGCCGAGGCCATGATCCAGGAGATTGAAAGGGCCCGCAAGGAGTGCGACTCCTTAGGCGGTGTTGTTGAAGCCGTGGTGAAAGGTTGTCCGATCGGGTTAGGGGATCCGGTTTTTGACAAGATCAACGCCCGTCTGGCCTACGCCCTCATGTCGATCGGGACAATCCGCGGCATCGAGTTTGGCGACGGTTTTTCCGCCACAAAACTGCGCGCCTCGGAACACAATGATCCTTTTGCCGTCGCCGCTGGAAAGATTTACACCAAAACAAATCATGCCGGCGGGATTTTAGGCGGCATCACCAATGGAGACGACATCATTCTGCGTGTCGCCGTCAAACCCCCGTCATCCATCGCGAAAGAGCAACAGACGGTCAACACGGCATCACAGCCTGTAACCATTCAGGTCAAAGGCCGGCACGACCCCTGCATTTGCCCGAGGGTCGTCCCGGTTGTGGAGGCCATGATTGCCGTCACCTTGCTTGATTGCCTTTTGATTCAAAAATCAATTCGGTCTTAAACGATTTTCAAAACCATGTCCGATCCCAAAGTTATCCTGATCACCGGCTGCTCCAGCGGGTTTGGCCTGTTAACAGCGGCGCGCCTCGCTTCAAAAGGTCATCATGTGGTGGCGACCATGCGTAACCCCGATAAAAGCGGGGCTTTGTTCCAGGAGGTCAGGACCCGGGGAGGGAATGTTGATATTTTGCCCCTCGATGTAACCGACAAAGCCTCTGTCGCGAGAGCCGTCAAAGATATCGCGGCAAAATACGGCTACATCGATGTCGTCGTCAATAATGCCGGTTACGGCATCGGCGGATTTTTTGAGGATCTGACCGACGGGGAAATCCGGCAGCAGTTTGAAACCAATTTTTTTGGAGTGCAAAATGTCATTCGTGAAGTGATTCCCTGCATGCGGCAGAAGAAAAGCGGGAAGATCATCAATATTTCCAGCGCTGCCGGACTGTCGGCCTCGCCGTGCTTTGGAGCCTACAACGCCAGCAAATGGGCCCTGGAAGGATTTTCGGAAAGCCTGCGCGCCGAACTCAAATTCTGGGGCATCGATGTCCTTTTGGTCGAGCCCGGGACGTACAAGACAAAAATTTTTTATGAAAACGCCCGTTACGCAGAAAATTTTAACAATCCGGTGAGCCCTTATTATCCCATTTCGCAGTTTCTGGAACGCAGGGTCAAGGATTCCGTCGATGATTGCTTTAAAGATCCGGAAGACATCGCGATTCTGATTGAAAAATTGATCGACGCGAAAAATCCTCCCTTTCGCAACATTCCCGACATTGAAACGCAGGTGATGTACGCCCTGCGAAAAATCCTCCCCTTTCGCCTGTACAGCTGGCTCATCCGCAAGGTCCTGTTCAGCGGTTTTCAGTGGCCGGTGTGATTTCACAGCGTGAAGCGCACCGCGCGAAACGTGAAGCGAAAAAATGCTTTATGACTCCTGTTTTGCGAGATCAAACGCCCATCCGGTGATGAAGGAAGGTCTGGAGGTTTTCCGACTGAAGGTAGGGGTTGGTCTTTTTTTGTTCGGCCAGAGTGGCGAAGGGGACATCGCCGTAGTTGTGCCCGGGATAAATGATGGTCGAATCGGGGAGATTCATGATGACGTCGCGCAAGCTGAGGTACATCATTTTAGGATCACCGCCGGGAAGATCACAGCGGCCGCAACCGTCGATAAAAAGCGTATCGCCGGCAATAAGCGCGTCCCCGGATTTGAAACACTGGCATCCGGGGGTATGCCCTGGCGTGAAGATGCATTCGAATGAGATGCTCCCAACGTTGAGCTTTTGCCGGTCGGAGACCTTGATCAAATTTTTGCATCGCGGCGTGTAAAACGGGGCTTCGTTTTCTGAGATGTAAACCGGCACATCATGGGTTGAGAGCAAATCGTCCAGGCCGTTCACGTGGTCGGGATGGCCGTGCGTGAGGAAAATATGGGTGATCGTGTATCCCCGCTTTCGCGTGCGCTCTCGCAGATAGCCGACATCCCAGGCCGGGTCCACAACCGCGATCTCACCGGTGGATTTGTCGCCGAGGAAGTAAATGAAATTCTGCATCGGCCCGACTTCCATCTGCTCGAGAATGAGGTGTGATTGCGTGGTCATAACGGCTATAGTGTACAAGAAAAGAGATGCGGTGTACAAAAATTTTTCCGCTTTACACGTCAAATAGCAAAAGTTACACTACCGCTTGTCAACGGCCACTAAACTTCAAGGAGGGTTCACCATGGTTCTTCTCGAATCGGTCACAATCAAAAACGGCACACCCATGCCGGATTTTCAACTGAAAGATCCACAGGGAAAACTGTTTAAAGGCAGCGAACTTTTCGGGGAGCGGGGGCTTTTGGTCATTTTTACATGCAACCATTGCCCGTACGCGATTGCGGTCTGGCCGCGCGTCATCCGGCTG
>CAYHZK010000245.1:0-2589 GCA_964361085.1 uncultured Planctomycetales bacterium | reverse complement strand
TGATCGTATTCCCGCTCACACTCACACCAACTGCATCCGTCCAGATCACGTCAATCTCCTGGGCGCTTAATATAGAAGTAGGCAGAAGCAGGAAGACGGCAAACAAAATGAAAGACACAACAGTGGAAAATACGGATGAGATTTTTGCGGTTGGACAGAGCTCTGCGTTCATGATCGGGTCCCTTTTTAGCTGGATGATTAAAAAAAGAACAAAATCAAATCAGGGGTACTTCAGGGGGAAATTTAAAACGTTCTTGGGGTAAGAATCACAAACAATGAATATCACTAACGACAAAAATTACCATAATGCGGAATGATAAAAATGTCAACGGTTTGTTTTTACTTCGACACATTGTCAAGCCCTGAGAAATACGCACTCACCAATGCGGCAGACTCGGGCGCTAACATATCCTCGGCAGCTGCTCGCCGCTGAGCATGTCGAGGATCCGGCGGGCGCCGATTTTACTTTTGATGAGGACGGGGACAGAATCCCCGGCATGGACCTCGCCGATAACGCGGGCTTCGCGGCCTAAGGGATGCTCACGCATGATTTGCAGCGCGTGATCCTTGTCCTTAGGACGGACGAAGGCGATCAACCGTCCCTCATTGGCGACATACAAAGGATCCAAACCTAAGATTTCACAGGCTGAGGCCACATCCTCTCTGACCGGGACCAGGGATTCATCAATAAAAATGGATTGTTTTGACGTTTCAGCGATTTCGTTGAGGGCGCCGGCCAGCCCTCCCCGGGTCAGATCACGCAGGCAGTGGATTTCAACCCCGCCTTTGAGGAGAGCGCCGACTAAATCCGCCAACGGAGCGGAATCACTTTCAATCGAACTTTCAAATTCCAGTCCTTCCCGGACGGCCATGATCGCCATCCCGTGACGCGCGAGATCCCCGTTAAGAAGAATGATGTCCCCCTCCCGCACATTTTGCGGGGATATCGTAAGCCCATGCTCTATGACCCCGATCCCGGAGGTATTGATAAAAACACCGTCCCCTTTGCCGCGGTCCACGACTTTGGTGTCGCCCGTGACAATCTCAACCTTCGCCTCACAGGCGGCCTGCCGGATCGATTGAACAACGCGCCAGAGCGTTTCTAAAGGAAGACCTTCTTCCAAAATAAAACTTAAACTCAGATACTGCGGGCAGGCGCCGGACATGGCAAGATCGTTGACCGTCCAGTTCACAGCCAGTTTTCCGATATCGCCTCCCGGGAAAAACAACGGGTTGACAACATAAGAGTCCGTCGTAAAGGCGATTCTGTCCTGAGGGATAGTCATGACAGCGGAGTCGTGGCCTTTGTTCAATTCGCTGGAATTGAATACCGCTTTAAACATCTTTTCAATCAATTGATGCATCAGCTTCCCCCCGCCGCCGTGGGCCAGAAGAACGTGAGGATAATCGCTGATGGGAACAGGACAGGTCATGGTGAAATCGTCGATCTTTTTTGCGTCAAGTGGATTCATGGGACGGCCGTGTCCTTCCGCGGTTGATGTTTGCGGTACCGGTAATACGCCGCGCACGCCCCTTCCGACGAGACCATGGTGGCCCCCAGCGGGTGCTCCGGCGTGCATGTGTTGCCGAAGGCCGGACATTGATGAGGCTTTTTGATCCCCTGCAAAATGGTCCCGCTGATGCAGTCGGGGCTTTCCTCAGCGCTGTATTGACTCACGCCAAAACGCTGTTCAGCGTCGAACTCCCGGTATTCCTCCCGCAGGCCGAGTCCGCTGCGGGGAATGGCTCCCACACCCCGCCATTTTCGGGGGACGACACAAAAAACCTTTTCGATAATCTCCCGGGCGTGCGCGTTGCCCTCCTGTCGAACCGACCGGGTGTATTGATTTTCAACGCCGGCGCGTCCTTCTTCCAGCTGCCTCACGCACATGCAGACGCCCTGCAGAATATCCAGAGGTTCAAATCCCGTGACGACGATCGGGACATGATATCTTCGCGCAATCGGTTCGTATTCGGTGTATCCCATCACCGCACAGACATGTCCCGCCGCCAAAAATCCCTGCACCCGGTTATTCGGCGACGAAAGGATCGCCTCCATCGCCGGGGGGACGAGGACGTGGGACACAAGAATGGAAAAATTGGATACCCCCTGATGTTTGGCCTGATAAACCGCCATGGCATTGGCCGGCGCTGTTGTTTCGAAACCGACGGCAAAAAAGACAACCTGCTTTTCGGGGTTGTCCCGCGCCAGCTTTAAGGCGTCCAGGGGAGAATACACAATGCGGACATCCCCTCCCTGAGCCTTCGCCGCGAACAGATCTTTCTTCGACCCAGGCACGCGCAGCATATCCCCGAAGGAGCAGAACATCACATTCTTTTGAGAGGCGATCTCGATGGCCTTGTCGATCAGTTCGAGAGGCGTCACACAGACAGGGCAGCCGGGGCCGTGAACCAGCTCAATCCCGCCGGGCAGCAGCTCATCAATGCCGAATTTGACAATCGCGTGGGTCTGCCCGCCGCAGACCTCCATCAGCACGTGAGGCTTTGTTGTGATGCGATGAATCTCGCGGGACAGCCGTTTCGCCAAATCCGGGTCTCTGTATTCGTCGAGGTATTTCATGGCTGGTT
>CAYHZK010000244.1:0-2607 GCA_964361085.1 uncultured Planctomycetales bacterium | reverse complement strand
GCCCTACCGTCATCCCTTCTTTTCCCTGAAGCCGACGCTGAACCTCCGCGGCACCGGATACAGCGGACGCAATATCCACCCTGTTTTGGAGATCGATCGAGAGAATCAGAGTGCCTATTATTTATCGCTGCAGGTTTTTGAACATTATGACAACGGAGTCTGGAAGGAAGCCGAAGGCGCGACTCTGCAGCCGCTGCCGAACGCCATGGACCCGGCACACCCCGGCATCGGCCTCATCATGTTCGATCATCTTCAGGGCGTGATCCCGGCGCCCGACGGGGTGTCCCGGGTTAAAAGTCAACACTCAATCTTTAAACACGATGAAAACAAAATTATTTACGCGCCGGAACTCTCCGTCCTCAAGGCCTCATTCCAGATTAGCGGCAAGCCGCCGGTGGCCGCCCCTCTCTCAGAAAAACGAATGAACGAACTGACCCGCCTTTCATCCACTCTTAAAGAAAATCTCAGTCCCTATGTGAACGCCGTAATTGGGACGGAGGAAGACCCCTTGCGGATCAGCCGCATGATTGAATCTTACTTTCAACAGAATTTCGAATACGAACTTAACGTCTGGTTCGCCGCCAATGAGAGCGGTTTGATGACGATGCTGCGGGATCGCAGCCCGGCGTATTGTTCTTATTTCGCGACCGCGATGGCCTTGATGCTGCGGGAACGAGGGATTCCCGCGCGAGTCCGTGTCGGATTTCTAGTCACGGAGAAAATCAACGACGGAAAACAGTTTTTGGCCCGCGTGCGCGACGCTCACGCCTGGGTTGAAGCGCTGCTTCCCGAGGGGTCAGGCTATCGATGGGTCCGCTTCGATCCGACGCCGGCGGCCTCGCGCGACGCCCTCCTTAACTCCGGACGGCCGTTGAATGCCGCCGCCGACTGGATGTACCGCCTCCAGGGACGCATCAAATCCGAGATCGTCACCATGGACACAACCGGCATGATGGCCTGGCTGCTCGTTTTTGTTTTAAGCATTTTGTTGTTAAAAAACTACAAGGATATGCTGCGGAGGGTCACCGCGATGAAATCCGCCCCTCGGCATCGATCATCGGCCCCCCAAAAAGGGCCTCACCACGCCGTTGCCTTTTATGAGTCTTTCGAAAATCTGATGAAAAAAACCTGCGCGGTCAGACGCTCTGAGACAGAGACCGATGAACAATTCTTTGCAAGATTAAAAAACATTCCCCTCGTTTCGCCGGAAGCCTTGACGCTCTGCGATTCCTTTTTGCGCGAGTATCACGCGGTCCGGTTCGGCGGGAAAGGAAATCACAATCTTCAAGAATCCCTGCAGGCGATTGAACAAAAGGCGGAAAAAAGTCCATCTCGCCGTCGCTGAGCGCCGACGGGCTACGGCACGATGCTGAGGATTTTCTAAAAACGGACCGGCGCGATCATCCGGTCAATATCGCGGACCGTCTTTTGGGAGAGGATATGCAGGGTTTCCGCCTCGGCGCGGCGGATGTCGACATGTTCCACGGCCCGCTGCAGTTTGTAAAGGTATCGCGAGTCGACGCTGAACGTCCTTAAGCCGATGCCCAGCAAATACGGGACAAACCGCTCGTCGTGCGCCATGTCTCCGCAGATGGAGACGCCCTTGCCGTGGCGTTGAGCCGCCTGCACGATTTTCTTCAGGCCCCGCAGCACCGACGGATGATGTGGCAGATACAGATCGGCCACCTTTTCGTTGGTGCGGTCGACCGCGAGCATATACTGGATAAAGTCATTGGTCCCGATGCTGAAGAAATCCGCCTCCTCCGCCAGCTCCTCTAATATCTCCAAAACCGCCGGAAGCTCAATCATCATCCCGATCTGCGGCGAACGGTGACATTCGACTCCCTCCTTGACGAGATCATCAAGACACTGGCGAACAAATCCTTTCGCCTCCAGAAATTCGTCCAGCGAGGAGATCATCGGGAACATGATGCGCAGATCGATCCCGATGCCCGCCCGCAGGATCGCCCGCAATTGCTGGGCAAAGACATCTTTGTGACGGAGGGAAAAACGGATCGAACGCATCCCCAGGAAGGGATTTTCCTCATGGCCGTAATCATAATAGGACAAAACCTTATCCCCGCCGATATCGAGGGTGCGGAAGGTGATTTCCTTGTCCGGCATCCCCGCGACGAGTTTCGCGTAAATCAGATACTGCTCTTCTTCGCTGGGAAAATTGCTGCGCACAATAAACGGGAACTCCGTGCGGTAAAGCCCGATCCCCTCGGCTTTATACTCGGAGGCGGTTTTCAGATCTCCCAGCAGGTTGATATTCGCGAGGAGTTTGATCCGGGTCCCGTCTTTCGTAAAAGTTTTCTCTTTGAGCGAATCTTTCAATTGCGCGGAACGGCGTTTTTCCGCTTCCTTCGTCTGAAAGGTCTCGATCACATCGGGCTGGGGATTGATATAGATGTTCCCCTGCTCCGCGTCGAGCAGGATTTTTGTCCCCGGACTTAACGACAACAGCGCCCTGGTCTCGGAAATGACAACCGGCATCCCCAGAGACCGCGACAGGATCGTCAGATGCGACGTGATCCCGCCGCTCAAGAGAATGATGCCTTTCACGCCCAGCGAGGAAAACTTGAGGATATCCGACGGGAACAGCTG
>CAYHZK010000243.1:0-2680 GCA_964361085.1 uncultured Planctomycetales bacterium | reverse complement strand
CAATCATGGTGAGAACCTGTTGTTCCCGGCCTGTCAGGATTTCCAGGGCAGGGATTTCTCCGTCGTCCAGCGAGCGCAGTTGATGGTCCACGAGCACCTTGCTGACGGAGGGGGAAACGAATTTGTTCCCTTTGAGGATCGTTTTGATGGCGATGACCAGTTGTTCCGGCGCGTCGTCTTTCACAAGATAACCGGAGGCGCCGTGGGCCATCAATTCCTTGAAGTGCTGGTAATCCTTCAGCATCGAAAGGATGAGGACTTTGACTTTCGGATATTTGCGATGAATCTCTTTCACGGCGGTCAGCCCGTCCATGTTCGGCATGGAAATATCGGCGACCACCAGATCGCAGCGGTGGGATGATAAACGCTCCAGGAGCTCCTGGCCGTCCTGGGCCTCAGCCACGACGGTTAAAGACGGATCTTTTTGAACAAGGTCTTTTAATCCCACGCGAACGATCGCGTGATCGTCGGCAATGATGATTTTAGTTTTCATTCTTGATATCCTCAATCGGCACGGCCAGGCGGATCTCGGTTCCTGATCCGGACGCCGACTTGATCGAAAACCGGCCTCCGATCAACTGGGCCCGTTCTTTCATCAGGGCAAGGCCAAACCCGCCTCCGCTTTTTTTCTTTTCCTGAACGTTAAACCCTTTGCCGTCGTCCTTGATCGTCAAATAGACCCTGTCCTTTTTGCGGTTCAGGCGGATTTCGACCGCCTTGGCCTCCGCGTGCCGGATGACATTCATCAGGGCGCCCTGAACAATCCGGTAAATCATGATTTTTTTCTGCCCGAGATCGACGTCTTTGACATTGCGATGCAAAAACCGGAAGGACACATTTTTGTCGCAGCTCATGGATTCAATCAATTCCTTCAGGGCGCCGGCCAGACTGATGTGCTTCAAACTCAACGGCGAGAGGCTGTGTGAAAGGTCCCGGGTCTTTTCAATGACGCTGTTGATCTTGATTTTCAGACCGTCGAAGAACGGCTTGTAGTCCGGATATTTTTCAACCAGATCCATGGCGTTGTTGACAAGATAAATTTTCAGGGCGATCAACTGCTGCCCCAGATCGTCATGGATTTCTTTGGAAATCCGCAAACGTTCCTCTTCGTGCGCCTGAAGGATTTTTTGCGGGATCAGCTGGATGGCCTCCTGGGCCTTTTTGTACTCGGTGATGTCATAACGGATGGCCATGTATTGCTGCGGTTTGTTGTGAATATCCAGAATCGGGATGATGGTTGTGTCAACCCAGTACAATGTCCCGTCTTTCGCCCGGTTGCGGATTTCGCCTCGCCAGACCTTTCCCCCGGCGACCGCGCGCCAGAGATCCCGCATAAATTCTTTGGGATGATACCCGGAATTGACAATGCGGTGATCCTGGCCGATCAACTCGTCCCGGGAATATTGGGAAATTTTGCAGAACAGGTCGTTGGCGAAAATGATCTTCCCGCGGACATCCGTGACCGCGATGATGGCCGCATCATTCAAGGCGCGGCGCAGACTGGAGTAATCGTCGGCAATCTGCGGATGACAGGGTTGTGTTTCTGCTGAATCCGGCATCGGATTGACCATCATTTTTGTTCCTGCCGCCCTTTTTTACGGTTTATTTTTATTAAAAATTTTTCTGCCCGCCTCGCACAGGGAACAATACCCCAGCCAGGCCGAAATCAAAAACATAATCCCGAGCATAAAAACAATCCATTTGCCCCAGCTCACAAAGGCAGCACCCACCATAACGACGCCAAACACTGTTCGTGCCAGCCGCTCTTCCGGCGGCATGGTATTGACCCGAATCATCATAGGACCCTTTCCCGTTGTTTATTTAAAATATCATTCCCAAATCGTGACGGGCCGATAGGCATTCTAAGGAATGGTATCTTATCATTTTTAGTGCCATCATGGTAGACCAACGTCGGGAAATGCAATCATGCCTCCCGGACAGGCTGATGGATCCACGCGGCCTGTCCTTTTTTCATTTCATAATACCATTTCCAAATGAAATAGATCACCGGATAGACCAGGAGCTCGAGAATAAAAGACGAGAACAGCCCTCCGACCATGGGTGCTGCGATCCGTTTCATCACGTCCGCCCCGGCGCCGGTGGCCCACATGATCGGAAGCAGCCCCATGAACGCCGCCATGACAGTCATCATCTTCGGGCGAACGCGCTTGACGGCGCCGTGAACAATGGCCTCGGTCAAGTCGTCCTGCGTTTTCATCTTGCCTTTCCGGACCGCGTCCTGGTACGACAGATCCAAAAACAGCAGCATAAAAACACCGGTCTCCGCATCCAGCCCCATCAGGGCGATCATCCCCACCCAGACCGCGATGGAGACATGGTAGTCCAGAAGCCACAAGAGCCAGACGGCGCCGATTAAGGAAAAGGGGACCGCCAGGAGAATAATGCCGGTTTTGACCATGGATTTCGTATTCATGTAAAGAAGAAGAAAGATAATGAAAATCGTCAACGGCAGAACAATCTTCAGGCGTTCCTTGACCCGCAGCATATTTTCGTACTGGCCGCTCCAGATGAGGGCGTACCCGTCGGGCATTTTCAATTCTTTGGCCACAACCTTTTTGGCCTCCGCGACATAGGTCCCGATATCCTTTCCCGCCATGTCGACATAAACATACCCCGCCAGAAGGCCGTTTTCGTTGCGGATCATCGCCGGGCCGGTGCG
>CAYHZK010000242.1:601-2731 GCA_964361085.1 uncultured Planctomycetales bacterium | reverse complement strand
ATTCCGGCAAAGCACATAAAGCCCATCGACATCAATCCGGACAACAGCATGGTAATCCCTAAGCCTCGCAACGGCGCCGGGATATTCGAGTACCACAGCTTGCGACGGATAGCGGCCATGGCAATGATCGCCAGGGCCCAGCCGATCCCTCCGCCCAAACCAAAAACCACGGATTCCATAAACGTGTAATTCCTTTGATCCATAAAAAGGGCGGCCCCTAAAATAGCGCAGTTGACGGCGATGAGCGGCAAAAAAATCCCTAACGCGCTGTAAAGCGCCGGGCTGAAGCGATCCACCAGCATCTCGACAATCTGGGTCATCGCCGCGATAACGGCGATAAACGAAATGAAGATCAAAAAACTCAAGTCGACACCGGGCAACCCGGCCCAGGACAACGCCCCTTTGGCCAACAAAAAATTCTTGACCGCCCAGCAGGCCGGCGTGCAGATTACCATAACAAAGATAACGGCAACCCCCAGACCAATAGCGGTATCAATCTTTTTTGAGCAGGCGATATACGAACAATTTCCAAGGAAGAACGCCAAGAGAATGTTCTCAACAAAGATACTTTTCAGGGCTAAACTCAGATAATGCTCCATAATGCCACCCTCCGTTAAGCCTTCTCAGAATAACCTGAGATGGCCCGTTGCAACCACACGATAATGCCCAACAGAAAGAACGCCCCCGGCGCTAAAACCATCATCCCGTTGTTGACATAACCATTGGCGTAAGCCTCGGCCGGGATGACGTGAAATCCCAGCAGGGTTCCCGACCCTAAGATTTCACGGATGACCGCGATAATAATCAAAACCGCGCTGTATCCCAGTCCGTTAGCCATTCCATCCAAAAACGATTTCCACGGCGGATTTCCCATCGCGAACGCCTCCAGGCGCCCCATCACAATACAGTTGGTGATGATGAGCCCGACGAAGACGCTCAACTGTTTGCTGATATCAAAAAAGTACGCCCGCAAAACCTGATCCAGTGAAATGACCAGGGCCGACACAACCGTCAACTGAACAATGATACGGATCTTGGACGGGATATAGTTGCGCATTAGAGAAATGACCACATTCGACAGGGCGGTGACAAACGTCAGGCCAAAGGACATGAATAATGCCGGCTTCAGCTGTGTTGTGACCGCCAGCGAGGAGCAAATCCCCAAAATCTGAAACGTAATAGGATTGGCGTCCCACAATCCGTGCTTGATGATTTTCTTTTCGTCTTTTGTTAATAAGGCCTGGGCCATAAGGCACCTCCTTTTACGGGCCGATCCTCCAGCCCACACTACATCGCGCGAACTTTGCTGAAATACGGTTCGTAGGCGTTGATCCAGCGGTTCAACAAATCCGTCACGCCCGCGCCGGTCAGCGTCGCGGCCGTAATCCCGTCCACATGATAATTCAACTTGTCCCCTTGAAACTGATCCGCGGCCTTGCCCTTGACGACGATGATCGGGGTCACATTCTTTTCTTTCACGGAATAAACGGTTTTTCCCACAAAATTCTTCTGAAACCAGGCCTGCTCGATTTCCGCCCCCAAGCCGGGAGTTTCTCCGTGCTTGTAAAATGTAATACCCCGGACCGTCGTGGCGTCCGCGTCAATGGCAAGATAGCCGTAGAGCGTTGACCACAACCCTTGTCCGACGATGGGATAAGCATAAGAGGCAATCTTCCCGTTCTCTTTATAAATATAGAGGGGCAACTGATCCTTGACCTTATCACCAATATCCTTGGGCTTTACCCCCTCGACAATATTCCCCTGATTGTCAACGACCACCTCGTCAATCTTTTCTTCAAAGAGCCTCAGGATGTCGCCGGACTTCATTTTGCGGTCGACCGAGAGTCCGACGGCCTTTAAGATATTTTTCTTCACCTCGATCTCCGCGTTGATTTCCTGGGGCTTGCGCAGACTTTCGGTCACTGCGGACAGGAGAATGCCGCACACCAGGCAGATCACGATGGAAAACCCGAAGACATATTTGTTGCTGTTGATGTTCATGACCTGCCTCCACGGGATCCGGCGGCAACGGCAAGGCGTTTCATGCGCTTTTTAGCATTAGCCTCAACAACAAAATAATCGATGAGGGGGGCGAAGGCGTTCATAAAAAGGATGGCGAGCATCATGCCT
>CAYHZK010000242.1:0-591 GCA_964361085.1 uncultured Planctomycetales bacterium | reverse complement strand
GGGTACGCCGGATTAAAAACGCGGATCAAAACCGTCAGAGCGCCGATCATCGCCCCGTAAATCCAGTGCCCTAAGGGTGTCGCTGAACACGAAACAGGATCCGTCACCATAAACACGGCGCCAAAGGCGAATCCCCCAAGAAGCAAATGCCAATACGGCGGCAGAGAAAAATACGCCATTTTGTCCGGCCCCTGCAGCACAAAAAACAGTGTCGCCATCGACATCAAACCCAAAACGCATCCTGTAACAACCCGCCAGCTGATAATCCCCGTGACCAGAAGAAACGCGAGACCCAAAAGGCACGCAAAGGCCGAAGTCTCACCGATCGAACCGGGGATCGTCCCCCAAAAAAGGTTCCAAAAATGATATCCTTCCTGCGAAAGAACCTCAACAGCCGAAGCGCCGCGAGGGGCTTGAGAAATAACCCCCAGCGGTGTGGCCCGAGTGTACCCGTCCACCGCGACCCAGACCGCCTGCCCCGACATCTGGGCAGGATAAGCAAAAAAGACAAACGCACGAGCGACTAAAGCGGGATTGAAAATATTATACCCCGTTCCGCCAAAAATCTCCTTGCCGAAAACAACACCAAAC
>CAYHZK010000241.1:0-2751 GCA_964361085.1 uncultured Planctomycetales bacterium | reverse complement strand
GCACACCATCCTCTTTCTCATCATCTGCGGTCGGCTCAAAAAATTTCACCTAAAACACGTTACAGCGTTTCTACTTCCCGCGTACGGGACATTCCTTTTCTATCAAATTTACAAATTCATCGGCGGGCTTTCCACCGCGACTCAGATCGAAAGATTTCATTGTGATTTCACGTGGGGCCAGCTTGAGAGGATTCCCCTCTTCGCTCAGAGGGTCGCTGAAAATCTGTTTTTCAGCGGAAACTGGAATATCGTCTGGGTTCTGTTATTCTTGAGCTTGCTGCGGGGGACACGATCCCGGCCATCGCCCGAAACCGTGTTAAGCCTGATCAGCCTCGCGGTCTTCTTTGCTTTCTATTTTTTTCTGGCGTTGTTAACACCCAATTTCATTTCGCTGGCCGGGGCAGAGTCTCCGACGGTTTTATCGCGGATTATCTTGCACATCTTCCCCCTGGCGACCATCCCGACGATTTTGCTCATCGCCCCGAGAGGTCACGATGCCTGAACAACAATCCACAAAATTCGCTCCGCTTCCCCTGCGCCGCCTGGGAATTTTTTTCTTGTTAGGTTTTCTGATTATTTCTTCTTTTGTGATCAAATGGCGTAATTTTCAAAACACAAAGCTGCGTACCATTGATGAGAACGTCTTTTACAGCATTGCCAAGCAACTGACAACGGACCCCTCCCAATATCACGCGCGAGGGTTTCTCGAAAGAACGCGAAAGGACAGGGATATCTCCTCCATGCCGCCCTATCTTTCGGCCCCGTTGTTTAAGCATCCGCCATTATTCGCCTACGGCATTTCTTTCTCGCTGAAAATATTTGGCGACCGGGGATTCGCCGTCGCGCTGATCCCGCTGTTATCGGGGTCCTTGCTGATCCTTGTCGCTTATTTCCTCACCCGCCTGATCAGCGACGACAAAACCGCCCTCCTGGCGGCGATCATTGTTGCCCTGGATCCGTTTCTTATCATCTCGTCGCAAAAAGTCTGTATGGAAACCCCGCTAACGCTTTTTGTAACGCTGTCCCTGTACTTTTATCTCAAAGGATTTCGCCTGCGGGAAGGGCGGCATTTTATCCTGGGAGGGATTGCGGCGGGGCTGGCGGCCTTGACCAAATATCCGGGGCTTCTGGTCGTTTTCACCACAGGTCTCTACGCCGTTCTGTATGACAGAAAACGTTATCGCGATATCCCGTTTCTCATGGGGCTGTTGATCCCGTTTCTTCTTCTTCTTCCCTGGATGCTGTGGAACATGAATGTCTATGGCGCGGGGTTCCTCGTCGACCATCTCAAGGCTCACGGCTTTTCCATGAGAGGGACCCTGTTTAAAATCCTGGCCTTTTCAATAACCGCGGGCGCGGCGGGATATTTTCTTTTGAAAGAAAAAATATCGTCCTGGCCGGCTATCGGAACGGCCATCTGCTCCAACCTCAGAAAACCCCTGTCCTTTCTGCTCCTGCCGCTCTTGTTCTTCCTGGTCATGGGTTCCATATTGAAAAATCTGAACTTCTATGATCTACCCAAGACCTCCTGGACGCCGGGCCTTCTCAGCTATGAGGGGCCGTTCATTTATTTCAGAAGGCTCGTCGAGTTCTCGCTGCTGTATCTGTTTTCTTTTTTGTCGTTTTTTATGACACCAGATGAAGAAAAAAAGCCGCTGATCCGCTGCGCGCAAATCACAACGTTACTCTATGTGATCTTTTATGTCTTATACGGAAACTATCAGATGCGGTATTTTCTCATGGCGGTCCCGACGCTGATCAGTCTCGGGACCGGGAGCTGGATGACGCTTCTAAGGAACGGGGAAAACCTGCCAAAGCTGTTTTCAAAAAATGCCGCGCGGGTTTTATTGTGGGGGATCCTGGCCATTCACTTCATAAAAACAATGATCATCAACGTGTCCGTCAGTTTTCCAAACGACATGTGTTACTTTTAAAAAAATGCCGCCCTGTCACCGCCTGCTCGAATATCTCGCGTAGTTCCGGCTGGCTTTCTTGATAATCTTTCCCTCGCCCCGGTCCACGATCACCATAGCGGCAAACCCCTCGCCCATCGCGTCCGTCATGGCGATCCCTTGTTCCGGATCCAGCAGGCACAGCGCCGTGGACCAAAAATCCGCGAACTGTCCCGTCGGGGCGACCACCGTGGCGCTCAAGACACCGCGGCCGGTATAACCCGTCACAGGATTGATGATGTGCGGCCAGCGCACGCCGTTGATTTCATAATAGCGCTCATAACTCCCCGAGGTTGAGGTTGCGGCGTTCTCAAGGTCCAGGACATCGATCAGCTTTGTCTTATCCTGCGGATCCCGAACACCGATCCGCCAGCGGCGCCCTTCGCAGTTGCGCCCTCCCGCCACAAGCTCGCCCGAGGCATCGACGAGAAAATGGGTAAAGCCATGGCTTCTTAAAATCCTCGCGGCCTCATCCGCGGCATAACCATCGCCGATGCTGTCGATGCTGAGTTTGGTCGCCGGGCTCAAAAGCCGGATGCGGTTGCCGGGCAAAAGCTCAACGTTCTTAACGCCGACGGCCTTCCTGGCCCCGGCCAATTCCTCCGCCGTCGGCAAAACATTTTTCTTCCCGCTCTCCTTCCACACCGCAATCAACGGATAAACCGTGATATCAAAAACCCCCTGCGACAACCCGTGATAACCAACAGCGTCGCGGATCAGGCCGTATGTGTCGGCCCCGACGGCAACCGGTTCGGGATAAGACCCGTTGACCTTATTCATGTCGCTCTTCGGGTCATAA
>CAYHZK010000240.1:0-2994 GCA_964361085.1 uncultured Planctomycetales bacterium | reverse complement strand
CTTGTTGGCCGGAAGATCAAAAATGTCCTGGGCTTTTTTCAGCGTTATGATCGAAAGGTTCATGTCATAATCAACCATACCGCTGTTGAAAATCGCCGCGATCTTCAGTTGATACCGCCAGCCTCGTCCCGCGATTCCCGATCCCGGCGCAATCAGCGTGACCTCATCGCCTACGGTATATCCAAAATACCGGGCCAGTTCCTGCCCGATGACGATACTTTTGTCGTCCAGCCCGTCCCAGCCGCCCTCCGTGATATAGTCCTTAACCCTGGTGACCTGTTGCTCGGTCTTAGGATCGATGCCGCGGATCACCTGGCTGACGGCGTGTCCGTCGCTCTCCAGAAAAACGTTGCCCTGGATGAAAGGCGAAGCGCCGGCAACGCCGGTCACAGTCGTCAATCGCTGCTGCACGCCGGGAAAATCGGTGATGCCGGTTTCTTTCTCGACAACGACATGCGGAGTCGTCCCGATGATTTTCGCGCGCAGATTATTCCCGAATCCGGTCATGACGCCCGTCACGACAATCAGGGCCATGACGCCGACAGCCACACCGGCAATCGAAATGAAATTCAAAAAGGCCAGGAACCGTCCCTTGCTGGCGGTCAGGTAACGGTAGCTGATCCAGTTTTCGTAATTCATGACGCGGGGGGTTCTTCCTTGGCCAAAGGCTTCATCAGGGGAAAGAGGATCACGTCGCGGATCGACGGCGAATCGGTCAAGAGCATGACAAGCCGGTCAATCCCGATGCCCAGGCCTCCGGCGGGCGGCATCCCGTATTCCAGGGCGTGGATGAAATCCTCATCGATCGCGCGCAGCCCGGTTTCGGTGTCGTCGGTCAAATCCTCCACCAAACGGCGCTGCTGCTCCTGCGGATCGTTCAACTCGGAATAGGCGTTACCCACCTCAAGGCCGGCGATGAAACATTCAAAACGCTGCGAGATGAACGGATTGCTTTTTTCGGTCTTGGCCAGAGGACAAAGGAACGTGAAATAATCCGTGAAGAAAACCGGATTCATCGTGGCCCCCTCTTCCAGCAAATCCTCGACGATCTTCATGACCGCGGAACGGGTCAGCGTGTCGACCTTGATTTTGTCGCCCTTGATCTTTTTGACCTTCTGCAGCATCGTCGCCGCATCATCTTGAGGGTCGATCCCGAATTTCTCTTTGACGATCTGCGCGAAGGAACGGCGCTCCCACGGTGTTGTAAAATCGATCTCCTGCCCCTGATAATTCACCTTGTAAGACCCGCAGACGGCCTTGGCGGTTTCGCTGATCAGGGTTTCCATCAGCTCCATCATATCCTGATAATCACCGTAAGCCTGGTAAGCCTCCAGCATCGTAAACTCAGGATTGTGCCGCGTTGAAATCCCTTCATTGCGAAAATTCCGGTTGATTTCATAGACCCGCTCAAACCCGCCGACCAAAAGACGCTTGAGATACAACTCCGGCGCAATCCTTAAAAAAACATCCATATCATACACATTGTGATGACTTTGAAACGGACGGCCGCGCGCCCCGCCGGCCATGGGCTGCAGCATCGGGGTTTCGACCTCCAGAAAATGACGCTTGTCCAAAAAGGTACGGATAAACGAAACGATCTTGCTTCTCTTAATAAAGATATCGCGGACGTCGGTGTTGGCAATGAGATCCACGTACCGTTGGCGGTAACGGATCTCGACGTCTTTAAGGCCGTGCCATTTCTCCGGCAGGCACATGAGGGACTTTGCAAGCATCACAAATTCCGCGACCCGCACGCTCTCCTGCCCGGTCTGGGTCTTGAACAAAACACCCTTCACCCCGACGATATCCCCGACATCCAGGTCTTCGGCGATCTCAAAAAGCTCAGGGCCCACAGTGTTGGCCTTGATAAAAAGCTGAATCTTCCCCGTCTGATCCCTCAAATCGGCGAACATCACCTTGCCGTGCCTGCGGTTGGCCATGATCCGCCCGGCCAGGGTCACCTCTTTCTCCTCGGTGAAACCGGCCAGGGCCTCGGCGACACTCTCCGAAACAATAAACCGCCGCCCGTAAGGCTCCAGATTCCTGGCGATCAGTTTATTGAGTTTATCGATCCTGACGTTTCGAATTTCATCAACTTCCATATTTCATCCAAGCGCCTCCCGGACGCGGCATACCAATGGCGATCATATCCACAGAAAAAAATCTCAAGAACTCCCGGAGTAAAAGGAGAGCATTCTTTCGTCATAAGCGACCTCACGGGAATTTGCTCAAAATAAACGCCGATATTCTATCATAGGGCAGCAAAATTTATTCAAACAATTTCCAATCTATTCGAGGTCGCACAGATTGTCCTGTTCACGACTTTCAACCTGCCCCTTCAAAAGTGCCTATTTTATAATTCCGCTTTTATTCCTGGAAATTTTTTAAGTTGTCCCGGCAAAAAATTCTCTTTCGAGATCACCTTCACCCCGGTCTGGTTTTCAATATCCCTGCGCGTCCTGCCCGCCACCGCCCCGCCGTCTTTGGCATCCTTTTGCAATTTCGGCATCCCCTTCGAATCTCTGTCTTGCGTGATCTTGGTTGTTGTGGCTTCGCCCAGCATGGTAATAATCAACTCCAGGTCTGTCATGTGGTCGCGCAGATTCTCTTTTCTCAGCTGTTTATACTTTTTGTATTGTTCGACGTCCTTATCGAAGGCGCCGGTCATGATTTCATTCGTCAAAATCGCGTAATCCATATCCGTCTCCGCTCCACGCGAGTCCCATTCATCGGTCAATTTCTGCCTGACGGCGATGCCGCGCAGGCGCTTTTCGATCCATTCCCTGGGATACCCCTTCTTTTCATACAAGGCCTTGATGCGCTGCATGCCGAGTTCAGGGTTTTCGATCTCATCAAGGCGTTCTTTCCCGACACGGGCCAGCCACCGCTTGAACGGCTCCGCTTTGGGGGAAGGGATTGACTGGATAATCCGGAACATAGTTTCAGTATCCGCCACGTCCGTTAAACGCATTTTTCCGTCCATAGCCCGCATCT
>CAYHZK010000239.1:0-3079 GCA_964361085.1 uncultured Planctomycetales bacterium | reverse complement strand
GGAAGGATGCGACCGGAATTCGGCAATAACAGTTGATTGTCAAAGAGCGGAGAGTGTTTTATCTTGCCTGTGGCGTCGTAATACGACGCCACAGGCAAGATAGGTTGAAGACGTAGCCCCGTTTCTTTATATCCTCAAGCAGTTTCGTAAGTTGTAGTAGAAGTGTCCCAATTTTTATCATTTTCTGCAAAATAATCGTCTGCAATTCAGCAATTCAGCTTGAACGGCTAAGTTTTTTCAGTTACAATGAGGCGATTTTTTCCGAAGAATTTTAATATTATTACTCTTTTATTCCCAGCCTATTAACTTCATGAAAAATCTGGTTCTCGGTATCGATGTCGGCGGGACCAACATCAAATTTGGCGTGATCGACCGCGCCGGCGCCATCCTCGCCCGCAGTCACTTAAAAACACAACGTTACACGCGTGACAGCAAAAAACTCATTGCCGCTGTTTTTGCCGCCATCGAGGAGCTGCTGGCCGAACACAGCCTGAGCCCGCGTCAGTTTGCCGGGATCGGGATGGGGCTGCCCGGCGCCGTGAATCCGCAGAGGGGAGAGGTCCTGTCTCTTCCGAACATCCCCGGCTGGAAAAATGTCCCGCTGCGAAAGATTTTTGAACAGAGATTCAAAATCCCGGCGATCCTGGAAAATGATGTCAACATGATTACTCTGGGCGAATGGAAATTCGGCGCCGGGATCGGTTATCAGAATCTTGTGTGCGTGACGTTGGGGACGGGTGTGGGAGGCGGGTTGATTTTCAATGGGAGCCTGTACCGGGGCGAGGGGTTTGTCGCCGGGGAAATCGGACACATGCCGCTTAATGAAGACGGGCCGGCCTGCAATTGCGGCGGGCGCGGCTGTTTTGAGCGTTATGTCGGGAACCAGACGCTGCTTGCGACGATCGCCCGGATTTTTCATCGGGATTTAACAATTGAAGATGTTTATGCCCTGGCCGGACGCGGGGACCCGAAGGCCCTGCGGTTCTGGGAAGAGACCGCCGTTCATATCGGGAATGGTTTGACAGGAGTGGTGAATCTCTTGAACCCTCCGCTCATTATTATCGGCGGGGGCGTTTCCAACAACCATCGTTTTCTTTTTCCGATGATCAAAAAAGTCATTAAAACCCGGGCGATGAAGGTCCAGGCCCGGATGGTCAAGATCGTCCGCGCTCAACTGGACAATGACGCCGCGATTCTGGGCGCGCGGGTTTTGGTGAATTCTTCCGTCAAAAATTCATGAAAATTCATTTCATTGCTTTATTGGCTCCGATTTTGTTTTTCGCCGGCAGCGCGTGGGCGGATGACCTTTCCTCGCCCGCCCCGGTTGAGATCAACGGCGATCAGGTGGAATACGTCGCCGGTGAAAATAAGATGATCGCCACGGGCCATGTCTCTGTTCAGAAAGGGGGCGTGACCCTGTACTGCGACCGGCTGGAATTTGACCGCCTCAACAGCATCGGGATCGCGGAAGGGAATGTCGTCGTCATCCAGGAAGGCGGGCGCCTGACCGGCGAGAGAATGAAATATAACTTCAATACGATGCAGGGCGAGTTTCTCGACGCCACCATCGTCTCCAAACCGTTTTACGGCGGCGGTCAGAAGATTTCGAAGGTCGGCGAAAATCACCTGAAGATCGATCGCGGCTATCTGACCACCTGCGACCATGACGAACCGCATTTCCGTTTGATTTCTCCCAAAATCGATATTTATCCGCAGGATAAGGCCGTGGCCCGTCATGTGCGGGTGATGGTGGGGCCAATGCCTGTCATGTATTACCCCAAATTTGTCCAGGATTTGAGGGGAAAAGAACCGGCCTATCTTTTGATCCCCGGCTATGATAAAAAATGGGGCGCCTTCCTTTTGACCCAATGGCGGCACCGTTTCAATGATTATGTTAAAGCGACAGTTCACGCCGATTACCGTCAGCGCAAGGATTTTGCCTCCGGGCTTGATATCAAATATGATACCCCGGAATACGGCAGCGGCCTGGTGCGCACCTATTATATGAACGAGCGCACGGTGAGTTCGAGACATTTTCTCCAGGAGCGGCTTGAGCCCACCATCGAACGCGAACGGTTTAAGGGGGAGTGGCGGCACAAGTGGGACATCGATGAGAATACGAACGCCGTTTTGCAGTATTACAAACTCAGTGATATCGATCTTTTGAAAGATTATTTTCGGCGAGAGTATGATGAAAACCCCCCCCCCCCAACGTATTTTCTGTACACGAGAGGGTTCCCGTCGGGGACATTGAGTTTTCAAACCGAAGCCAGGGTCAACCGGTTTACGGACGCGGTGGAACGGCTGCCGGAGATCAATTACTCTTTGCCGAGCCAAAAGCTGGGAGGAACACAATTTTACTGGAAAAATGAGACAACCTTCTCGAACCTCGCGAAGACGAGGGCCTCACCCAGCGCCAACCGCCAGGAGACGATGCGGTTCGACACGGACAATGAGATAGCTTACCCTTTTAAGATCAGCATCTTCGAGCTCAGGCCTTTTGTGGGCGGCGAAGAGACCTTTTACAGCAAAACCAGGGATCGCAGAGACAACAATACCATCCGCGGGATTTTAAAAACAGGAGCGGATATCAGCACAAAATTTTTTAAAGTCTATGATGCTCACACCGACGCCTTCGGAATGAATATCACCCGTTTGAGGCATGTGATCACCCCGTCGGCAGCCTACCGCTTTTCTCCCGATCCTACGGTGCTGGCCGATCAATTGGAATCGTTTGATTCCATCGATTCCATCACGCGGCAGCACGTCATCGATTTTTCGCTGGAAAACAAGCTTCAGACAAAACGGGCCGGGAAAAGCGAGGACCTGCTGCGCATCGTCCTGGGAACAGATTTTCATCTTAAGGAAGACCTGGCGAGAGGCGGCAAGGGGGGATTTCATGATTTGAAATCTGATATTGATTTTCGGCCGAACCGCTGGGTGACTCTGTATGCGGACTCCAGGTATGATACAATATCCGATCGTTTGAGCACGGCCAACTTCGACCTCTACCTCAATGATCCGAACGGAACGTGGTATACGAGTATCGGCAAGCGGCTCAGTATCGATGTCGACGATC
>CAYHZK010000238.1:0-3184 GCA_964361085.1 uncultured Planctomycetales bacterium | reverse complement strand
CTTTTTATGGGAACGACAAAAAATGACGGGAGGGCGACATGAAAAGACTGATTGTTTTCACGGCGGTTGCCGCGACAGTTGTGCTTGGTGCGGGACAATCCTTCGCTCAAGAATTGACGGTTGACCAGATCGTCGAGAAAGCGAACCTCGTCGCGTATTATCCGGCCAAAGACGGGACGTCCGATGTCCGCATGACGATCACCGATAGCCAGGGGCGGACGCGGTTGCGGGAGTTTAAAATTTTGCGGTTTACCATCACCCCCGGCGGCGAGCAGAAATATTACGTGTATTTTCATAAACCCGCTGATGTGGCCCACATGGTCTATCTGGTCTGGAAGCACCCGGATCGCGACGATGACCGGTGGCTTTATCTGCCGGCGATGGATTTGGTGAAACGCGTGGCGGCCGGCGACAAGCGTTCGAGTTTTGCGGGATCGCATTTTGTCTACGAGGATGTCTCGGGGAGAAGCCTCACGGCGGACATCCATGAACTGGTTGAATCCGGCGAGGGGAGGTATAAAATCAAAAGTATTCCCAGAGACGCCAAGGGGAGCGAATTCGCATATTATTTTGTCTGGATTGATGCCGGGACTTTTATGCCTCTTAAGGCGGAATACTACGACAAGACCGGGACGCTGATCCGCGCCGTTGAGACCATGGAGGTTCAAGAGATTGGAGGATATCCAACCGCGGTGAAAACCAAGGCGAAAGATCTTATCCGCAACGGTGAGACAGTTATGGAATTTTCCAATATTGCCTACGACGCCGGTCTCAGCGATGATGTTTTTACGGAGCGATATCTGCGCATGCCGCCGGCCCAATGGGTTAAGTGAGGGAATGCCATGAAAAGCAAAAGACTGCGGACGCCGATTCAAGAGACGGTGCTGGCAGCGGCCCTTGTTGTCGGCGCGGCGTCGCCGGGCCGGGCGGAAATTTTTTGGCATGGGTTTTTTGAGGGGGCCGGCGGGGTTAAGATCAGCAACGATCAGACCAAACGGGACAATTTTAACCTTTTTGAGCAGAGGGCGCAGCTGAAGACGAGCTATTTTTTTGAAGGGAAAAATTATTTAACCCGAAAAAGGGCCGCGCTTAATTTTAAGGGGGATGTTACGGTCGACGAATATTTCAACGGGAAAACGGGTTTTGATTTAAGAGAGCTCAATCTTGCGCTGAGCCCCTCCTCCGCCGTCGATATGAAGATGGGGCGGCAGGTCTTAACGTGGGGAACGGGGGAGTATCTGTTCATCAACGATCTCTTTCCTAAGGATTACGTGTCTTTTTTTACAGGCCGGGATGATGAGTATCTGAAAAAACCGTCTGACGCGCTGAAGGCGTCGCTGTATCGGGCGTGGGGCAATGTTGATGTTGTCGTCTCGGCCTTTGAACCCAACACGCAGCCGGAAGGCGACCGGCTGTCGTTCTTTGACCCGTTTCAGGGTGGGATTGCCGGTGTGAACGCCGACAGGGATTTGCTGGAACCTCCGCTGCGGTTTTCCAATAACGAATATCATCTCCGCTTCTTTCGCAGTCTGGGCAGCCATGAATTGGCGCTGTATTATTTCCGCTGGTTTGACAAGAATGCCGGCAGCACGAACGATGAAAGCGCCAGACAGCTTTTTTCCCGGAGGCTGGATGTCTATGGCTGGAGTGTCCGCGGCCCATTCTCCGGCGGCATCGGGAACCTGGAATTCGGATATTACAACTCGCGCGATGATTCGGGCGGGACAAACCGTCTGATTGAGAATTCGATGGTCAAGGTGCTGAGTGGCTATGAAAAGGACCTGGGCCATGATTTTAAAGCGGGGGTGCAGTATCTTTTTGAACAAAGGCGCCAGTATGATGACTACGAAGCCGGCCTGCTGCCCGCGGATTTTGTTTTTGATGAATTCCGGCACCTGGTGACGCAGCGGCTCACAAAACTTTATAAAAATCAAACGGTGACGGTTTTTCTTTTTAATTTTTATTCACCGTCGGATCGCGACGGCTACGTCCGTCCCGGCGTTGCCTATCAACCCACGGATCCGTGGAATATCACCCTCGGCGCCAATATCCCGTGGGGAGAGGACGAGATCACGGAGTTTGGCCAGATGAAGAGAAATAAGAACATTGATATCCGGGCGAGGTATAGTTTTTGATGGGGATATTAAAGACGTGCAAGGTCAGATAGAAGGCGGAAAAAATTTTAAAAATTTCCGCGCGGGATGTTACCATAAGTGGCGCTGCAAGCCCAACTGTGATGATGAAAGCCTCAAGGAGACGGAAATGAACAAGCAAGGTCATAATAAAGTAAAATTGTCCCCGCATAAAACCAAGATTGTCTGTACGGTCGGCCCGGCCTCCCGTTCGCCGGATGTTTTGGAGGATATGGTCAGAAACGGGATGAATGTCGCCCGCCTCAATTTTTCTCATGGGGATTTTTCCGAGCACAAAGACAATATCTGCAACATCCGCGCCGCCGCGGCGAAATTGAAGCGCCCGGTTGGCATTATCGTGGATCTTCCCGGCGTTAAGATGCGCATCGGAAAACTTCAAGT
This sequence comes from uncultured Planctomycetales bacterium, assembly GCA_964361085.1. Classification (GTDB taxonomy): domain Bacteria; phylum Omnitrophota; class Gorgyraeia; order Zapsychrales; family JANLHA01; genus CAYHZK01. The sequence continues at coordinate 650 of CAYHZK010000238.1, read as the reverse complement.
CGAGCCGCTGGTTTTAAAAAAAGGAGAAAAAGTTACGCTGACAACGCGAGAGGTGATGGGGACAGCCTCGGAAATTTCCGTCAGCTATAAGCAACTGCCGGAAAGCGTCCGCAAGGGCGGGATCATCTACCTGAGCGACGGGTTTATTCAGCTGAAGGTGGAATCGGTGTCCGGCCCCGACATCCTCTGCCGTGTTGTGATTGGAGGCACGCTCCTTTCGCATAAAGGCCTCAACCTGCCCGGCGCTAAATTATTTTTGAATCCGATCACCGACAAGGATCTGGAGGCGGTTGACTTTGCCCTGCGGCAGGGGGTGACGACCTTTGGTCTGTCTTTTGTGGAGAAAGCCGAAGACATCAGGAAGGTCCGGGAGTTCGCCGGAAAGATGGGGCGACCGGTTTATCTCGTGGCAAAGATTGAGCGCCGGGAGGCCATCGAAAATTTTGACGCGATTTTAAAGGCCGCGGACGCGATCATGATCGCGCGTGGAGATCTGGGCATCGAGATTCCCATCGAAGAGGTTCCGGTCGTTCAAAAGAGGCTCATCCGCAGGGCGAATGTCGACGGCCGGCCGGTCATCACCGCCACACAGATGCTCGGATCGATGACGCAAAATGTCCGTCCCACCCGCGCGGAGGTCACGGATGTGG
>CAYHZK010000237.1:0-3185 GCA_964361085.1 uncultured Planctomycetales bacterium | reverse complement strand
GGGGCTCAGCTTTTGACCTCCGTGCAGGTCTCGTGGGATGAGATCTTGAGTTTTCACAAAATCATCCTGGACATCCCGGACCAGTTTCACCGTTATCTGGAACGCATTCAGAACGTCGGAAGAAATTTTGCCCTGTTGTTCCGGATCATTTTCTATGCCCTTCTGACCACGGCGATTTTTCACGTGGTGGTGCGCCGCAACAATCTGGTGATTCACACAACCAAGCGATTTTGCGTGGGGCTCACGGTGGGGCTTTTTCTGATCCATATTTCTTCCTACTTCAACCAGTATGAAAGCGTCATCTATCATTATCCGACGACATCATCAATGATGTCGTACCTCTGGCGCAACGTTATCGCGCTGATCATGGACACCTTCATTGTCACCATCAGCATTCTCATCCCCTGCCTGGCCGGGGAATCGCTGCGTTCCGAGGTCTTGCCGCAACAAAAACACGGATCATTTCTTCATTATATCCGTTCGACGTTTTTGTCCCGCGAGGTCAGCGACAGGATTTTTTTGGGTTATCTGGCCGCGGTCATTATGATCGGGATTCAATCCCTTGCCTTTGAGATCGGGCAGCGGCACCTGGGGGTCTGGGTGGAATACACGTGGATGGCGCAGCTTTCCGCCGGGTATTTGCCGTTTCTCCAGGCCTTCATTATCGGCGCCAGCGCCGGGTTCTCGGAAGAAATCTCATTCCGTCTGTTCGGCATCAGCCTCGGCAAAAAGTTTTTGAAGAACACCGCCGTTGCGGTTTTACTCGCCTCGATGGTCTGGGGCTATGGCCACAGCACCTACATGGTCTTTCCGATGTGGTTCCGGGGGCTGGAGGTGACACTCTTGGGGATATTCCTGTCCTGTGTTTACCTGCGCTGGGGGATTCTCTCGACGATCACGGCGCACTATCTGTTTGATGTGTTTTGGGAGACGTCGGCCTATCTTTTGGGGAAAGCGACCCTGTATCATTTCTACAGCTCCATCAGCATGCTTCTTCTGCCGATGCTTTTGGGGATCATCGCTTTCGTGCTGAATAAATCTGTAGCGGAACGTCCTATGCGATGGCAGCTCACGCGACATCAACTGTTCAATTTAGAGATTCTTGGGGAATTCCTCAAAAATAAAAAGTTCCCGCCCAGTCAATCGTTGGAAGACCTGAAAAACGAGATCGCCTCCCACGGCTGGGACGCCGCCGTGGTTGAAATCGCGCTGGAGGAATTCAAAAAAGATACAAAGTGATCCGACACCTGCGTCCGATGGGAATTGATAAAAATTTTTACGGCCGTTCATCGCCGGAAAGGAGTCGAACATGAAGGGACTTTTGAAGTCAGGTTTGTTGGTTTTTGTTTTGTTGTGCGCGGCTTGTCCCGCAGCCGGTCAGACGGCGCCATGGCTTGTCGATGATTTTTCGTTTACGAGTCCTTATGTCAGGGCGTCAAATCTGAATCCTTACTGGCAGGACGCGGGTTTACCGTTGTGGGGAAGCACAGCCAATCCCGCCGAGGATGCGTATCACACCAATTATCTTGGGCTCTACACGGCCAGCGGTCCGTATGACGGGATCGCCAAGGCCGAGTGGGGCGGATTCCGTGGTTTTGGATGGAACGCGTCGCAGTCCACCTGGTGGTGGTACACCCTGTTGGCGGCCAATCTGTCGACGGGGATCGATATCAGTTCCCATTCTTATCTGACGATCCGCGTTAAAGGGCTGCGGGGAAAATTGGGAAGCGATCAGGGGGAGCGGTTTCAAATCAAGATCGATGACGTGAACAACAGTTACCATCTGGAATATATCAATTCTTTTCTCCCGGGAGGCGTGACCACGGAGTGGCAGACGGCGCAGGTTCCCTTAAGCGTCTACGCCGGATCGGTTGATCTGACGAAAGCCAAGGCCGTGACCCTGGTCTTTCAGGCGTCAGACATTCGCAGTTACAGCGCTCCAGATGAGCAATATGAAGTGGTCTTTTTTGACGACATCGCCCTGATGCCGTCAACGGATCCCGTGCCGGCGGCCGACGGCGTCATAAAAATTTCAGTGAACGCCCCTGTCAAAATCAGCAACAAGCAGCTGTTCGTGAATAATCAGTCTTTTTTTATCAAAGGCGTGGGATATGATCCGCTGCCCATGGGGCAGACCGCGCTCTGGCCCCCGACGGATATGTTTACCGCCGCCCATTGTCAGCGGGACTTCCCTCTGTTACAGCAAATGGGGATCAACACGATCCGCGCGTGGGGCAAAATCAACAGTGATCTGATCACCTATGGCGCCAACCCTTACGCCATAAAAATCAGCGCGGGATTCTGGATCCCTTACGAGATCAGTTTTTTGAATGACTTCGCCAAAAATCACATCAAACAGGATTTCATCAATTACGTCACGCAATATAAAAACGAACCTTCGCTATTGATGTGGGTGATCGGCAATGAAAATAATCTTCTGAACGGATACGACTGGCGCTGGTACTCGTTTGCCAATGAGCTGGCCAAAGAGGCTTACCGGATCGAAGGCCCGACGTATCATCCCGTGGCCATCGTCGAGGGGGATAAGGATACCGTCGGCAAGGCTGCGCTGGGGTCCGATAACGCGCATCTGAACTACATCGATGTCGTGGGATACAATCTGTACCGCGGGAAAACGTTTACTGATTTTTTTAATGTTTATTCCGCGAAAACAAACAAGGCGCTCTGGATTGCGGAGTATGGGGTGGATGCCTGGCATTCCAACAGCCTGGCGAGCCCCTGGGATGGTTACGAAAATCAGACGGAACAAAGTTACTATGACGTGTCGGCGTGGATTGATATTGTCCGAAACAAAAGCAAAAATATCGGCGCGACCGTGATGTCCTATTCCGATGGCTGGTGGAAGGATCCGTACTATTTCACGAACGACGATTGGAGCCATCCCGAAGATCCCCGGCATCTCTCAATTCATGATTTTGGAGGCGGGCCGTTGGGCGGCCTTCCTGACGGTTTTTCGAACGAAGAGTGGTGGGGGATCGTGAGATTTCATGAAACGAATCCAGCGCAGGTGGTGACCCGGCAGGTTTTCAGCAATCTCTACTCGACGACCATCGGGGGGAGAGTTTTAAATTCCGGGACCCCCGTTGCCGGTGTGACGGTCAAGCTGACCGGGCCGCGGAGTTACTCGACTCAGACGGACGACCAGGGGCTGTACCAATTCCCGC
>CAYHZK010000236.1:0-3270 GCA_964361085.1 uncultured Planctomycetales bacterium | reverse complement strand
GACGAGCCTGGCGAATTCCAGGATCGTGAATTCATCCGGGTTCCCGATATTGACCGGGCCGGAGATGTCCGAATATAAAAGCCGGGTGATCCCTTCGATCAAGTCCGAGTAAAAACAAAAAGACCGGGTCTGCTCTCCCGTCCCGTAAACAGTCAAGGGCTGATTGCGCAGGGCCTGATGGATAAAATTGGGCACGACACGCCCGTCCTTGATCCGCATCCGCGGGCCGTAAGTATTAAAAATCCTCACGATCTTGGTGTCCATCGCGTGATAGCGGCGATAAGCCATGGTGATGGCCTCGGCAAAACGCTTGGCCTCGTCATAAACCCCGCGCGGTCCGATGGGGTTGACATGGCCCCAGTACGTCTCTTTCTGCGGATGCTGTTCCGGGTCGCCGTAAACCTCGGACGTCGATGCGAGAAGAAACCGGGCCTGTTTCGATTTGGCAAGCCCCAGGGCCTTGTGCGTCCCGAGCGACCCCACCTTTAAGGTGGGGATCGGGTGCATCAGGTAATCGACCGGGCTGGCCGGCGAGGCAAAATGCAGAATGTAATCGACCGGGCCGGGAATCTTGATGTCCTGGCAGACATTGTGCTTTATGAAATCAAACTTTTTTTCGCGGGATAAATGCGCGATGTTGCGCTCGTTGCCGGTGATAAGATTATCGACGGCAATCACCCGGCATCCTTCCGCCAGAAAACGATCGCAAAGGTGACTGCCTAAAAACCCGGCGCCGCCCGTAATGACGGCGACTTTTCGACGTGCCATACCTTTTCCTTTATGTGTGGGCGGCTAAAGCCTGGTCACTTTTTTATTTTTGACCCCCGCGTACACATTGCGGATATCAAAAACGGCCTTGGCCTTTTTTAAAATCAATGGATAGTCAACCTGCGTGTGGTCGGTCGCGATCACAACGCAATCATAGCCCGAAAGAGCGCTTCCCGTAAGATCAACGGAGCGAAGATCAATGTCATTGATTTTTAAATACGGGATGATAGGGTCATAATACTCGACGATGGCGCGCTCCCTCCGCAAAAGCTCAATCAATTTCAGGGGCGGCGATTTGCGCAGGTCCTTCACATCCTTTTTATAGGTGACCCCCACAATGAGCAGCCTGGCTTCGGCCAGTGTCCCGCGATGAAGAAGACCTTTGATGCGCTCCACGGCATAGGCCGGCATGTGAGAATTGGTATCGGCGGATAATTTGATGTATTTGGAATTGAACCCGTATTGCTTGGCCTTCCAGTAGAGGTACAGGGGATCATCCGGGATGCAGTGCCCCCCGACGCCCAGGCCGGGGTAAAACGGCATAAACCCAAACGGTTTGGTCTTGGCGGCCTCGATCACCTCCCAGATGTCAATCCCCAATTTGTGGCACATGACGGCCAGTTCGTTGATCCAGCCGATGTTGACAATGCGAAACGAGTTTTCCAGCAGCTTGGTCATCTCCGCCGCGTCCGCGGTCGAGACCATATGCACTGTCTTGATGATCGTCTCATAGAAAATCCTGGTCAGCTCCCCGCTTTCCCGATCCACCCCGCCGACGACCTTCGGAATCCGGGTCACATCGTAGTGTTTATTGCCCGGATCGATGCGCTCCGGCGAGAAAGACAGATACACCCCTTTCCCGACTTTGAGTCCCGATTTTTCCAGGACGGGCTGGATCAATTCCCGGGTCGTGCCCGGATACGTGGTGCTTTCCAGAATGACGAGGGTATCCTTTTTAATATACTGGTCGATCGTCTTGACCGCCCCCACAATATAGGAAATATCCGGGGTGTATTTGCGCCGCAGCGGCGTCGGCACACAGATCACGATGACATCCGCTTGACTGATCAGCGAAAAATCCGTCGCGGCCACAAGCCTTCCGGACCCGACGACCCTGGCGATGTCCGACGAAGAGATATCCAGGATGTAGCTGTTTTTCGCCTGAACCCTGGCGACACGGTCCTGATCCATGTCCAGGCCGTAAACCCGAAACCCCGCCTTGGCAAAATTGACGGCCAGCGGCAGACCGACATAACCCAAACCCATGACCGCCACGGTGGCTTTTCTCGTCGAGATCTTCGTTCGCAATGTTGCTGACATACCTTAATCCTTTCTTGCCGGCTGAAGAGCCGCGGGACTGACGCGCCCAATCCCCTCCGCCGCGCCGGCGCCCCGGCCGATCCCGTAATATTCAAAACCCAGCTCTCTGAGGTTGTCCTTCGCGTAAAGATTGCGGCCGTCAAAGATCATGGCCTGCCGCATCCCTTTGCGGATTTTTTTAAAATCAAGCTTTCGAAACTCGTCCCATTCCGTCAAAACCACAAGGCAATCGCAGCCTTTCGCCAAAGTGTAAGGATCGGGACACAACGTGACATCCTGCAATATCTTTTTGGCGTTCTCCATGGCCTGAGGGTCGTAGGCCTTGATGTGAGCGCCTTCATTCTGCAAAAGCCCGATGATGTCGACGGAGGGTGCGTTGCGCATATCGTCGGTATTGGGTTTGAACGCGAGGCCCAGACATCCGATCACCTTATTTTTAAGGATCCACAGCTTATCCTCGATCAACCGCACAAAAGAATTTTTTTGATCGTCATTGGCGGCGCGCACGGCTTTCAGCAAACCAAAATCGTAGCCGCTCTTTTCGCTCAACCGGATAAACGCGTCCACATCTTTAGGGAAACAGCTCCCGCCGAACCCGACCCCCGCGTTGAGAAAACTGGGACCGATCCTTTTATCCAGGCCCATCCCTTCCGTGACCTTGAGGATGTCGGCGCCGACACGGTCGCAGATCTGAGAAAGGGCGTTGGCGAAAGAAATTTTTGTCGCCAGAAAAGAATTGGAGGCGTGCTTGATCATCTCGGCCGAACTGATATTTGTCACGACGATGTGCGTTTTGAGCGGCTTATAAATCTCCCGCAAAAGCTCCTCGGCCCTCTTGGACTCAACCCCGATCACGATCCGGTCGGGATTCATAAAATCCTCGATGGCCGACCCTTCGCGCAAGAATTCCGGATTGGACGCCACGTCAAACGGTGCACCGTCACAGTTCGCTTTAAATTTTCGCGGCATGTTCAACTGAATGGTCCGTTCGATCCGTTTGCCGGTCTCGGCGGGGACCGTGGACTTTTCAACGATGAGCTTATAAGAATTCATGCCCAGCGCGATCTCGCGCGCCACATTCTCCACATAGGTCAAATCCGCGTCCCCGTTTTTTTTTGGAAGGCGTGCCGACCGCGATAAAAATGACGTCGGACTGCCGGGTCGCCTCGCGGATCGAGCCCG
>CAYHZK010000235.1:0-3299 GCA_964361085.1 uncultured Planctomycetales bacterium | reverse complement strand
CCATACGGCGCTGACGCCCAAGTCGGCTACAAGATCAAAAAGTACAAACCGTATTTCCGCTTTGACTGGTTAAGGGTTACCGACAGTGATCCGTTTTATACCGGGTTAGCGGAGGATGAGGTGTCCTATACCACCGGTCTGCGCTACGACCTGACCACATGGAATGCCATCAAGGCCGAATACCGGTTCGTCGATTCCGACCAAAAAGAAAAAAACGAAGTGACAATTCAGTCCTCGTTCTCCTTTTAATCCGCATTCCGCTAAACGGGAGGGATGGCCCTATGATCAAAACACGGTGGTATCAGGTAAAATTATTCTGCGCAATTGTTATCCTGGGCGGAATTCTGCCGGCCGGATTTATTCTTCAAGCCGAGGCCGCTAATGTTGTGGTGATCGTCAACAAAGCCCGGGCAGCATCGGAGATCACCCTGAAGGATTTGAAAAAAATATATCATGGCAATAAAAACTCCTGGAAGGAAGGAGGGGCGATTCACTTTTATCTCCCGCCCAGCGGCTCACCCTCTATGAGCGCCCTCCTCAAAAACGTCTTGCACGTCGCATCAGAAGATGATCTGAACAAGTTTTATATCACGGCTGTCTTTCAGCAGAACATCGTCTCTGTGCCGCAGGGCGCGGCGTCCGACGCCGAGTCCGTCCAGAGGGTATCCTTTGACCCGGACGGCATAGCACTCGTGGAGGAGTCCAGCATCCCGGAAGGCGCTCTTGTCGTCAAGAAAACCATCGAAGGAATCAACAACTGATGACATGAAATATCTGGGCAGGATGAAAAAATTAGCCGGGCGGGGTTCCGTCTTTTTGTTTCCACTGGGCCAGGATATCGTCCAACTTCCGCATCGCCTCGCTGACCAATTCTTGAGGCTTGTCCGAAACCGTTTTTTCTGCCGCCGGCGTCGGCTGTGCTGTGCGTTCCAGCTCATTTAAGATCAACCGCGGGCCCGCCGCAGCTGGCTTATCCGCCGGGGACTGCGACTGATTCTCTTTCTCCGTCATGGTTTCTCCCGCAGGTTATAAATTGAGGCTGTAAATATCGACCCGGTTCCTTCCGCCGCGCTTGGCCTGATACAGGGCGCGATCGACCCGCATGAGGAGCTCAAAACGGCTCAAGGGCTTTTTGAATTCCGACACGCCGATGCTCACGGTCATCTTCTGTTTGAACGGATAATTTTCGACGGATTCACGGAGCTTTTCCCCCGCAACCCTGGCCTGGTCCAGATCGGTCCCCGGCAGCAGGATCACAAATTCATCTCCGCCGTACCGGCAGACCTTGTCAATGACGCGCAGATGCGAGGTGAACAGCTTGCCTAAATCTTTCAAAAACACATCTCCTTCCAGATGACCGAGGGTGTCGTTGTATTCTTTAAAATTATCGACGTCCACCATCAACAAAGAAAACCCGTTGGAAAACCGCTTGAACCGCTGGATCTCATCGTCGACGCTGGTCACAAAACACCGGTAATTCCAAAGGTTCGTCAAAGGGTCCGTCACGGAAAGGTATTCCAGCTCGCGGTAGAGCTTGGCGTTTTCGATGGCCACGGCGGCCTGGCGGACGATGGCGCAAAGGACTTTCAGATCCACTTCGCTGAACTGCTTTTCCGCGGTGGAATGTTTGTCGGCGATATTCACAACCCCGATCAGCCGGTCGTTCAGTTTGATCGAGGCGCTCATGAAAGAACGGCTGCGATAGCTCGGTCGGCTTTTGCGCTCAAACCGCTGGTCGTATTCGATGTTTTTGACGAGGATCTCCCCGCCTTCTTTCGCGACGAGTCCCGCGATGGGATCCCCAAGCTTCACCCGGGTGCCGGTGATAACCTCTTCGCTCAGGCCTTTGGCCCCCTTGATACAAAGTTCGTTGCTGGCCTCGTCAAACAGCATGAGCGAACATTTTTCCGCCTCCAGAATCGTCGTGGCTTTATCGACGATAAAATCGACGAGCCGGTCAAGGTTCCGGATCGAGCTGACGCGCTCATCAAAACTCAAAATCTCCTCCAGCTTCAACTTTTCGCTCTGCAGCCTGGTTTCAAGCTGTTTTTGCTCCGTGATGTCGTGAACGACCCCTTCAACACCGATCACCTTTCCCTGCTCATTGCGGATAAAATTGCTGGTCGTGGATAAAATAACGAACGTGCCGTCTTTGCGGACCATCTCGACCGGATAATTGCAGACAAACCCGGTCTTCTGCATTTCCCTGAGAAGCTCATCACGCTCTTCGGGGCGGCGGTGGAGATCTTTGGCGATGCTGCGTCCCAGCAGCTCATCCCGGTGGATGTATCCGAGAAGCTCAACAAGGGATTGATTGACAAAAAAGAGGGTATCGTTGGCATCCGCCATATAAATCCCGTTGCGGATCGATTCAACAAGGCGGCGATACATTTTTTCCGACTCCGCAAAGAGAAGGTTGATTTCTTTGTCTTTCGCGATATACACCGATTCCTCCGATCATTCCTGCAGTATGGCCACTGCGATTTTGAGAATGTCGTATTGCGTGACAATCCCGCACAGCTTTTTGCCGGCGTCGACAACCGGGACGCAGCCGTATTTCTTCCGCACCATCTCGGTAACGGCGACGGCGACCGTATCCTCCGTCGAGAGGGTAAACGGATATGGGGTCATCACATTTTGCAAAATGACGCCGTCCAGCGTTTCCCAGTCATACGTCCAAGTCCCGTCCTCCAGTTTGTGGGGAGGCTGGATTTTGTAGAGATCGCGCTCTGTCATCAGTCCGGCCACTTCATTGGCGCTGTTGACAATCGGCAGATGACGGATCCGATGCTGCTGCAATAACCGCGCAACCTCCCTGAACGGGGCATGAACCGAGACGGAAATGGAAGGACTGCTCATGATCTCTTTGAGCTTGACTTTATTCAGCAAGGCCCTGATGTAATAATCTTCGCTATGATTTAACTGCAAGCCTCACCTGCCTTTTGGATTTGGTTTTAGTTTACTCTAAATACTGAGAAATGTCATGCTGAAATTGAAGACTCACAGAGACCCACAGAAGAGAAACAATAAAATTCGTTTCCCGCCGCATTTTATCATGGTATCATCACACATGATCGGCGCCGGATCATAATCACTATGCTCGACACAGCTTCCCTTCTTTTCTGGACCACAACGACAGGTGTTCTCAGCGCCCTGGCAACGGGCTTGGGGGCCATCCCCGTGCATTTTGTTCAAAGAGATTCTCACCTCGTCAGGGCATTTTCATCGGCGATCGCGGCAGGGATGATGATCTCGGCCTCCGTCTTTTCGCTCGCCCAGGAAGGGATCAACCTCAAATA
>CAYHZK010000234.1:0-3377 GCA_964361085.1 uncultured Planctomycetales bacterium | reverse complement strand
TGCATGCAAAAGCCATGGTTGTCGAAGATGAGCTGGGGGCCCTCTTCCGGGGGGAGGAGAGCTGGCGTTTTAAACAGGAGATGGAAGTGCTCTCCCATGATGAAACCCGCAAACAGTTCATCAAGGGATTTTTGTCCTACGGGATTATCCAGGACTTGATGTCGGATTTTGATGTGGAAGACATTATCATCAACGGTCTGAAACCCGTTTACATCCATCATTCCCAGAAAGGTCTTGTCTCGACGGGCAGGGCCTTTCAGTCCTGGGACGAATTGCAGCTTTTTGTCAACAAGCTGGTTCTTTTTTCGGGACGGAAGGTGATCACGGATATCATGAACATCGAACTTCCCAATCTCGAGGGGCGCGCCAATATTGTCAAATCGCCGTTCGGCTATCAGGTGACGCTCACCAAGGCCAAGCTGTCGCCGCTGAGCATTTTTGACCTGATCAAACAGCGCACGCTTAATTATGAAGTGGCCGCCCAGTTGTGGCTTTATCTCGAGGGCATGTCGATCCGTCCGGCCAACATCATCATTGCCGGCGGTCCCGGTGTCGGCAAGACAACGCTGCTCAATGCGCTGTTCAGTTTTTTCCCGGAAAGTGACCGTATCGTGGTCATCGAAGATACCCTGGAACTCAACACGGAATTTGAAGACAGCTGTTCCCGCCTTGAGAGCGGGGAAGAGTACAGCCTCGCGGATCTGGTCAAAAACAGCTTGAGGATGAGGCCGGAACGTATTGTCATCGGCGAGGTGAGGGGGTCCGAGGCCAGGGACATGATGACGGCCGCGAACATCGGCAAATACTGCGTCGGGACGATCCACGCCCTGACCGCGCGCGAGGCCATTATCCGCCTGCAGAATGAGCCGATGAATATTCCGGAAGACCTCATCCGGCTGGTCGACGTCTTCATCGTTTTGAAGCGTTATCATGTGGCTGATAAAGTTTTTCGCGTGATCGATGAGGTCAGCGAAACGAGCGGAATGGAGCAGGAAAAGGTCTTGCTCTCGCAGATCTACAAGTACGATTATGAATCGCATGTCTGCAAAACGCTGTCCACCAGCACCGTTTACCGCGACCGTCTGGCCCAGCAGGCCGGGCTGCTGCCCAAAGACATCATCCTGGAAGTCCAGTTGCGCGCGTTTGTCCTTCAAAAACTGCATGAAATGGGACTCACGACTCTTAAGGAAGTGACAACCTTCTGCCGGGCCTACAACAGAAATCCCGATGAAGCGTTGTCTCGTCTGGGACTCCGTCGAGAAGATTTGTTGGGAAAAGAATACCTGCAAGACAGGCATCGCCGCACCGGCCGATGAACCCTTCGTTTTTATCCCTGGATTATTGAAAACCCCCGTCTTTTCTGTTGAAAATAACGACAATTCGTGTATATTAGTGGGGCATCACTGGCGATAAAAGTGTTTATAACGAAACCGTGCGCCTGTAGCTCAATTGGATAGAGCACCAGTCTACGGAACTGGGTGTTGGAGGTTCAAGTCCCCCCAGGCGCGTTTTAACGATACAATGCCAAAGCAGCATCACACATCCACCGCTGGTTCACCGTCCCCTCCTGTTTCTCGATCTACCATCTCTCCGGTTCTCGTTTCAGGATTTCTTGCCCCCGCCCCCGGCGAACCGATCTTCAGCGGCCAGTTGGACCTTTTAGCCTACATGGTCAACCACATCGGCGATGAACTGATGTTGATCGACCAGGAGGGAAGGGTTGTTTTTGTCAATGAGGCGGCGGTCCGCGGCCTGGGATATTCTCGAAAAGAGATCCTCAACCGTGCGGTCTCGGATTTTTTTGAAAAACGCATCAGCGCCAATCACTGGAAACAAAAATACTTCGAGGTTTTACAAAAAGGAAAACAGCCGGTCAGTTACCGGATCCGCCGGATCACAAAGGGGGGAGAACATCAGACCATCGACGTGACCGCGGTCTACATGCCCTACAAATCGGAGGGATACGTCCTCTCGGTCGGGCGCGATGTCACGCAGCAGCTCCAGATCGAAGAACTGATGCACGAGTCGCAGAAAATGGAGGCCATCCAGTATTTTGTTTCCGGGACGACCCAGGAGCTCAAGTTCCCGCTATTAGCCGTTATCAAGCGCATTGCCAGCCTGGAGAAAAAGTATCAGACCCGCGGGTTTGAATACATCGGTTATAAAGAATTTATGGGCATCATCGCGGCCCTCGGCGACATCCATCAGCAGATCAGCCGTTGTTATAACACGATTTCCCGGTTGACCCGTTTGAATAAAAAGCGGCTGAAATTCGAGCGCAAATACTGCCAGGCGAACGACGTGATCCGCGCGACCCTGCGTCTGAAGGAAAATTATATGAAGCTCAATAATATCCACTACCGGCTGAGGCTTGTCGAGCGGCTGCCGTTGATTGCCATCGAGGAAATTGAGTTCAACCAGGTCGTCAGCAATATTGTGGATAACGCCATCCAGTCCATGCCGGGGGGCGGCAAGCTCAGCGTTTCGACGGTTCATTTGAAAAAAGACGACAAGGTCCAGATTGACATCGTGGATGAGGGGGTCGGCATTTCCTCCGAAGACCTTCCGCATATTTTCGAGCCGTTCTTTACCACAAAGCAGCGCGGCATCGATAAAAGCACCGGGCTGGGTCTCTCGGTTGCTTACGCCCTGGTGAAAGACAACGAAGGGCAGATTCGGATCAAGAGCAGCCTGCGCAAAGGCACGGCGGTGCGCCTGACCTTTCCTGCCCTGAATAAAGAATAAGAGAGAATATGCTGAGCAGCGACGAAATTTTTATGCGGGAGGCCCTCGCGCAGGCGAGACTCGCGTTTGAATGCGATGAAGTCCCGGTCGGCGCTGTGATCACCTGGCGGGATCAAATCATTGCCAAAGCCTATAATCAGGTTGAGCTGTTGAAAGACCCGACGGCGCACGCGGAGATGATCGCCATCACCCAGGCCAGCAATGCCCGTCAGCACAAATGGCTCGCGGACTGTTGCCTCTACGTGACGATCGAACCCTGCAGCATGTGCGCCGGCGCTATCGTTCTCTCGCGTCTGGGGCGTATTTGTTACGGGGCGGTTGATCCCAAGACAGGCGCCTGCGGATCAATCGTGAATCTGGTGCAGCATCCCAAACTGAATCACCGCGTTGAGATCACGTCGGGCATTTATGCGGCGCCCTGCGGCGAGCTGCTGACAGATTTTTTCAAAGACAAACGGCGATGCGAGACCAAGAAAATCCTTGATTAAATCCCAACTCTGCTTTAGGCTATACCAGCAGTTGATCGTTGAAAAGACGCTGGGCTTGTTTTCCCGCCCTATTTTCTGCAATGTGTGTGGAAATCCCACGCTGTGATAAATTTTGTGCCGCTTGACTTGCCCGCCTTTGGTTCG
>CAYHZK010000233.1:0-3388 GCA_964361085.1 uncultured Planctomycetales bacterium | reverse complement strand
GGTCATATTCATCATAAGGCGCGAGATCTTTGTGCTTAAGGACAGAAAACCTGCGATAGTCCTCAAATAAAATTTTATCCACGTTATGCTTTTTAAAAACCTCCCATTCCCAGGCCGCGAGCTCTTTGCCCTCCCCGTCTTTCATGGCGAAAAGGAACCGGCCGTCTTTGTCCTTCATCCCCTCAAATCCTTTGTCGTAAAGCCGGCGGGCGACGGCCAGCGTCTGCCACACGTCGCTGCGCGCCTCACCCGGAGGCTCGACCATCTTGAACCATTGGTGCGTCCTCCGTTCCGAATTGCCGAACATCCCGTTCTTCTCGACCCAAAGCGCCGACGGCAAAACGACATCGGCCAGCCGGGTCGTGGCTGTGGGATAAATGTCCGAAACGATGATAAACCGGCCGGGATTCGCCTTCAGATTCTCATGGAGATTCGGCAGCGACTGCCCGGGATTCGTCACCTGGACCCACACCGACGACAATTCTCCAACGGCGAGGGCCTTGAACATGGCGATCGCGTGAAAACCTGCCTTTGCGCTCAGAGCCCCTTCCGGCAGATTCCAGAGATGTTCGGCCTTCTTGCGGTGCTCCTCGTTATCGATCATCAGCCCGCCGGGCAACCCGACATTGGTCGTCCCCACCTCGCGGCATGTCCCGCACGCCGACGGCTGGCCGGTCAGAGAAAACGGCGTGCTGCCGGGCTTCCCGATCTTTCCCGACAAGAGATGAACGTTATAAACCAGATTATTGATCGCCGTCCCCCGCGTGTGCTGGTTCATCCCCATGCACCAGAGCGAAACAATTCTTTCCCCTGGATCCGAAAACAGATCGGCCAGCATCTGCAGCTTCTCGACGGGCACGCCGGAGAGTTCACTGACTTTCTCCGGAGGATATTCGGCCAGAAACGCTTTATAATCATCAAAAGAAATGACCGTATCATCGTTGGCCTTGAAACGGACGTTGTCATTCACGAACTTTTCATCATACGCGCCCCGCTGAATGAGCAAATGACAAAGACCATTGGCAATCAGCATATCCGTCTGGGGCCGGAACTCCAGATAATGGTCCGCCGCGTCCGTTGTCCTTGTCCGCCGGGTCGCCATATCGATCATTTTGATTTTGTCCCCTCTGCCCCGGCGGTCTATGAACCGCGAAAACAGCACCGGATGCATCTCCGCCCAATTGTTGCCCCAGCAGATCACCGTGTCGCACACATCCAGGTCGTCATAGCAACCCGAAGGTTCATCAGACCCAAAGGTTGTCATAAAGCCGGACACCGCCGAGGCCATGCACAACCGCGCGTTGGGGTCGATCTGATTGTGCCGCAGTCCCCCTTTGATAAATTTCAGGGCCGCGTATCCTTCGGGGATTGTCCACTGCCCCGAGCCGTAAAACGCGAACCGCGACGGATCTTTCATAATTCTGCCGGCGATAAGATCGATGGCCTCGTCCCACGAGGCTGTTTGCAGTTCGCCGTTCTTTCTTATCAAGGGACGCGTTAATCGATCCTTGCCGTACAAAGCCGCCCCCGCGTGATACCCCTTCACGCACAAGAGCCCTTTGTTAACCGGCGCCTGACGGTCGCCCTGAACGGCCACCACCTTGCCGTCAAGGACACCGACCAAAACCCCGCATCCGGTCCCGCAAAACCGGCAGGGCGCTTTATGCCATTTCAGCCCCGCGGACTCATCGTCAAACGCGTGGGCCAGGGCCGTGATCCCCCCGTTGAGCCCCAAAGCCGCCAGGGCGGCCGCCCTAGCGGACAACCTGATAAAATCCCGTCGAGACAACACATGATTCAGCATCGATCAACCCTCCTCGTCCTCAAAATTATGATAGATAAGATCGCACTGCAAAACCCCGGGAATTCTTTCAATCTCCTCCCACAGCGCTTTGTCATGATCCTGCTTTCCGGTTTCTGTCATCAGGATAATATTGTGCTGGTGGATTTCCGAAACGGTGATCTCCGCAAAAGATTCCAGGCGTTTCGCCACATCGAGTGTTTTGTCTTTCCGCGTTTTTATGATCAGACTTGAAATAGGCATGGCGTTCTCTATCTCCGGCTGTTTCCGTCCTGTAATCGTTGCGTGTATTTTAAAGGGATATGTAATCTTCCCGAAAGGATCGGGATCGAGATCCGCAGCAAGACCGTATAAAGCAGAAAACCAAAGGCCCAGATTCCGGCGCAGATAAAAATCTCGTTCAACGACGGGACATATTCAACAATCTCTCCCAGCGGCGTCGGGATAAACCCCGGGATGATCAACCCCACCCCTTTTTCAATCCAAATCCCGACGACCGTCAAAAGACACGCGATGTTGAGGTATGGCAATTTCTGGGAAAGAGGCAGCATGAGCAAAATCATGGCCGTGAGATTAAAGGCGATGGCCGTCCAGATCCAGGGAACAAGGGCCTGATGCCCGTGCAATCCGAAAAACAAATATTTCGCGGAGGCATTGTGCAGCGTGTCCGTGTAGAACTCCTTAAAAACTTCGTTTCCCAATAAAAATACGCTGATGATCATGGCCACCTGAATGATCCGCCGCAGCATGAACAAGGCGCTGTCGGGGATGCGGTAGCAGGTGAAGGCGCGGATCACCTGGAGCGTCAGAACGATAAACGCCGGTCCGGCGGCGAACGCCGAGGCAATAAACCGCGGCCCCATGATCGCCGAATTCCAAAACGGACGGCTGGCCAGCCCGGCCAGCAAAAACGCCGTGACCGTATGAATGCTCACCGCCCAGAAGATGGAGACGAAGACAAACGGGATATACAGCGACGGCGACGGTTTGCGGCCCAGATATTTCATATAGAGAAGATACCCGCAGATGTGCAGGTTCAACAAAAGATAAACGTTAAGAACAATCACGTCCCAGCTCAACATCGAGATGGGCCAATTGAACCTCCCGATCCCCGGGATCAGATGCCAGAAACGGTCGGGGCGCCCCATGTCGACGGTCACAAACAACAAGCACATCACGATGGCCGCGATGGAAAACAATTCTCCAAAGATCACCACATCATGCAGGTCTTCATTTTTGTAAATATACACCGGGATGACCAGCATGACCGCGGCAGCGGCCATACCGACCAGATAAACAAAATTGGCGATATAAAGCCCCCAGGACACATGGTCCGACATGCCCGTCGTTGATAAACCATGGACCCATTGTTTGCAATAAGCGTGGACCCCGATGAGGACAAGCGCCGTCAGGGCCGTCATCCACGCGTAAAACAATCCCCCGCCCTGAAAACTGAGCACAAAACAGCGGCGCAAAAAATAAAGATAGTCACGAAGCCATTTGAACATAACGGCCTTTCCTCGTTAAAAAGTCCTCCTGAATGACAGGCGGGTGTCTGCCGGGGCATTTTGCCCGCGCGCAGGCGGC
>CAYHZK010000232.1:0-3423 GCA_964361085.1 uncultured Planctomycetales bacterium | reverse complement strand
TACGGGTAACCGATGTCCTGATACTTTTGGGTAACCGATGTATAGATATATGTCAACTATTCGTTAAGCGAAGATTACAACAAGACGAAATCCAGCTCGTCCGAAAATGCGGCAGCCGCGGAGAGCGCCGAATCGACAGTCCAGGGCTCGGATCATTCAGCGTCCTCTTCGGATAACTACTCCAAAAACAAGACCGAGAATGCCACACATGATGAAGCAGCGCATTCAGAGGCATCGAGCTCATCAAAGCTTGATTCCGATCAATCAGCGCAATCGTCCTCTGAAGAAACACTAGACCAGTCCATAACGTACAACAACATCAAGACCAAAGAAAAATCAAAAACCGAAGATCATTCCGTAATAGAGACACACACCATTGTTGATAAGTCCACACTCTCCTCTGAATCTGAAACGGAGAAAGTAAAACAGATGTCCGTGAAGAATAGTCTTCTGATCACGGGTGCGTCTCAGCAAAATATGACAGTCGTCAGCAACTTGAACAGCGTCGGATCAGCGACGGCGATTCAAACCAACGTTGCCAACGCGAGTTCCGTATCCGGCAACCTGGCGCAATCCAATGTTGCGACTGTTATCAACGGTTTCTAAAAAGCCGTAATGATGCGGCGGTTGCAGAGAGGGATAACCTCCCTCTCTGCAATGCCCGCAAAACCCATCACGAAACATCTCTGGGGAGAGGATGTGGGAGCCATGTTTAGAAAAATTATTGCCCTTCTGCTCGCCCTGCCATATTTAAGCGCACTGGCCGTGCCCGTCGCTGGGGCAGGGCAGGCGGTCATCCTTACCGATGCGGAATTAGACCGCATCTATGCGGGCGGTTTGAATTTGGGTTTTGACCGGTCTCTGGGGAATCCCGGGGCTTTCCTGACGGCGTCCCATGGGAACGGGACCAATGCGCTGAAGGATAAGCCGATTGCCCTTCTCACCAACACCGGCAAGTTGCAGTTTTTTCATGTTAACGCGCCCAAGGGGCCCAATGCCCCGACCAGCCCCGCGATTCCTGACGCGCCGCCAAACGCACCCGATCAAATCAACATACCGGCAGTTCCCGGCGTGCCAAATACACCTAACCCGCCCGACGTGACGGCCCTTCCGGATATACCGGAAACGCCGACATCGACTCATACGCCGGATATTCCAGGCGTACCTGATCCTGTGTTTTCGCTTTCGACGCCGGACGCGCCAAATTCTGCGACCCCGCCGAATACACCCACTGCGCCGAACATTCCACTTCCGCCTGCCCCCGTCGTGACGGACGCGTTTGTGTCCCGGGACGGAAAATTCGGAATCGTTGCATATGAATCCATGGGCTCGCCGCAAAACACGGGATATTCTGCGGCGGATGTGAATCTGCTCAACGTGTCGGAAACCGCCCAGCAATATCTGTCGGCCATCAATAATGTCAATGCGGCCGGAAGCACGATTCTCATCCAGCAAAACTTAGTCGTCTTGATTAACTCGAACATCCAGAATCTCAACAACGTCAACGATCTTAATTTCGGCAATTTTGTCCCTCTGCAGTAAAACACATTGCGCCACGCGCAGCGATTGTTAGAGGATTTTATGAATTTTCACCCTCTCGCCATGAGTTTGGTCATTGTCGTCGTATTCACCTCCCAGGCCTGCCCTGCGAATTTCTCGGTCAATGGGTTGAATCTCACCAAAAAAGTGAAACCGCTGCGAGAAATCAAGCGCGACCATGTCGTTTCCCAGAGTCTGGACTACAGCTGCGGCACCGCAGGCCTGTCCACAGTGTTGAACTATTATCTGGGCGACCCGGTCCCTGAAGCGGAAATCATCACCACCCTCCTCAATATCATTCCTCTGGAAAAAGTGAAAGAACGCAAAGGGTTTTCTCTGTACGACCTGAAGGAGTACGCGAAGCAACGGGGATACGCGGCGGTTGGTTATAAGATGGATATGGATTTTTTGAAAGAGTTGAATCAGCCCGTCCTTGTCCCCATAAAATTCAAAAATTACCGCCATTTCGTTGTCGTGCGGGGAATCGTTGCCGACCGGGTCTTTATTGCCGACCCGGCGGCGGGGAACATGTCCATGAAGATCGATAAGTTCATGGATATCTGGACCAACGGCGTCGGCCTGGTGATCGAGAAAAAAGACGCCGGCGCGGACCAGAAATCCCGTGAAGTCTCTTTGGCGGTCGAAAAGGATGACTTCGTGATTTCGGATTACAAAAGCCTCCGGCGCCTGGCCAATATCGATTTGATTCAGACCGTTATCCACCCCGCGGAGTGGTGAACCTTAATGCCCATGAACCCAGCAAAATTATTCAAGACAATATTCTTTAAAGGCGGGGCGCTCTTGTTGGCGGCGGGCCTGATGGCGGTTCTCACGAAGAACCATCTTTCAGGTGAAAGACTATTCGCCGACAAAAGATGGAGGGAACAAATCAAAAGAGAAGTTTATCAGGAGATCAGCGAGGAAATCTATACCCTTCTCAAAAAGGAAGTGAAGGCGGAGTTTGAGGATTATATCGCCGGGCATCCGCAATTGACGCTGGCGGGAGAACAGCAAGCCCCTTCTCCCGACGGCGTCCCGGCCCGGAGGGTTTCCATTTCTTCCGCGGTGCGGGCGGCTGTCCGCGAAGTGATCCGGGGGCAGGGGAATTCAAGACAATCCCTTGCCGATCCTGATCTCGACCAGTATTGGGCCGGCCGCGGGATCGAGCCGAATCTGGCCGTGGCCCCAGGGGTCTATAAAAGAGAATTAACCCTGGCCAAGGCGCAATCAAACACGCAGGCGTCCGACACCATCACGACAGAAGACCATAATCCTTCCGGCGGCGGGAAAGAACGGACTGACTCTATCGAGCGTGTTTTGCAGCAGCGCGGAAGCGTTCTTCTTCCCAAAGGGACGCTGCAAATCGAACCGAGTGTGACCTGGTCTCATTTTTCGTCGAACCGCATCAACATCGACGGCCTTTTGTTGCTGGACGTTTTTGCCATCGGCGAGATCTCAACGGAGACGGTTGAGCGCGATATCTTCATCCAGAACTTTGCGTTCAAATATGGATTGCTCAATAACTTTCAGGCTGATCTTAGGGTTCCGGTTCGCGAGGAATTCGACCGGATTACACGGACATCCGGAACGGAGACGACCAACAGCGCTTCCGGCATAGGGGATATTGATCTGTCGATCAGCCGGCAGATCGGATGGGAAAAAGGCTGGCAGCCGGATGTGATCGCCTCGGTGGGCGTCAAACCGCCGACGGGGCAAGAACCTTATAATCGTGAGATCGGTATGGGAACAGGCCACTGGGCGATCCGGGGGGCTCTGATCATGGCCAAATCGAGCGACCCGACTGTTATCTTCGGCAGTCTCAACTATGCATCAGTACTGTCCGGTTAACTTTTAATTAAGTTTTGTAAGTTCATAATTCTTAAT
>CAYHZK010000231.1:0-3434 GCA_964361085.1 uncultured Planctomycetales bacterium | reverse complement strand
AGAACAGCATCTCCGGGTGTCGCCGCGATGGGTGAAAGCGTGCCGTCATAATCCAAGAACACCATGAGCCGGGAACTGCGCACGATATCCTTCATCGCTTTCCTGGCTGCTAAAAGATTTTTCATGGGTTCATTATACTCACAACACCCTTACGAAAGCAAGTTCAGAGGCCGGGTTTGATCATGTCTTCGGGACGGACGAGGCGGTCGAATTCTTCGGCGGTCAAATACCCTAAGGCGGCGGCGGCCTCTTTTAAGGTGAGGTTCTCCTCATGCGCCTTCTTGGCGACCTTGGCGGCCTTGTCGTAGCCGATGTGAGGGTTGAGTGCTGTGACCAGCATGAGGGAATTTTTAAGATGCGCTTTGATCGCGACGGCGTCGGCTTCGATCCCGGCCACACAGTGGTCCGCAAAACTGCGCGAGGCGTCGGACAAAAGACGAATAGATTGTAAAATGTTGTGAATGATGACCGGCTTATAAACGTTGAGTTCAAAATTTCCGGCGGCTCCGCCCGCGGTCACGGCGACATCATTTCCAAAAACCTGGACGCAGACCATGGTCATGGCTTCGCACTGTGTCGGGTTGACCTTGCCGGGCATGATCGAACTGCCGGGTTCGTTGGCCGGGAGACGCAATTCACCGATCCCTGAACGCGGGCCCGACCCCAGCCAGCGGATGTCGTTGGCGATCTTCATGAGCGCGACCGCCAGGGTCCGCAGCGCGCCGCTCAATTCCACCAGCGTGTCATGACTGGCCAGGGCTTCAAATTTATTGGGCGCCGTCACAAAAGACCGCCCGGTGAGTTCCGCGATTTTTTGAGCGGATCTGACGGCAAAGTCCGGGTGCGTGTTTAAACCGGTTCCCACGGCCGTCCCTCCCAACGCCAGCTGATGCAGTCTTGGGAAACACGATTGTATCCGGTCCAGGGCGTTTTCAAGCTGCTGGACGTATCCCGAAAATTCCTGCCCCAGCGTCAGCGGCACGGCGTCCATCAGATGCGTGCGGCCGATTTTGATGATTCCGGAGAACTCGTCAGATTTCTTTTTTAAACTGTCTCTCAGTTTCGCGACGGTGGGAATGAGCTGAACATGCAGGGCCTCAACCGCGGCAATGTGCATGGCCGTCGGAAACGTGTCGTTGGAACTCTGGCATTTGTTGACATCGTCATTGGGATGAATGGGACTCTTGGAACCCAGCGTCCCGCCCGCCAGTTCGATGGCGCGGTTGGAAATGACCTCATTGACGTTCATATTCGTCTGGGTCCCGCTTCCCGTCTGCCAGACCGCGAGGGGAAAATGGTCCTTTAATTTTCCCGCGATCACCTCGTCGGCCGCGCGGACAATCAGGTCCGTTTTCTCCGGCGGCAAAAGTCCCAGGTCACAATTGACCAGGGCCGCGGCCTTTTTCAAAATCGCGAAGGCCCCAATGAGCTCCGGCGGCATCTTTTCAACGCCGATCCGGAAATTCTTAAGCGAGCGTTCCGTCTGCGCGCCCCAATACTTATCCGCCGGGACTTTGATGTCACCGATACTGTCGGTCTCAATTCGATGTTCCATGATGGCATTCCTTATCCGTAACTATTAGTCCTTGGAGAATAAACCTTTAATCACATCAACCGGAACCGGAAAGATCGTCGTTGTATTATTTTCCTTGCCGATCTCGACCAGAGTCTGGAGGTAGCGCAACTGCAGCGCCATCGGCGTTTTTTGCATCATTTCGCCGGCTAGACAAATCTTTTCGGCGGCCTGCAGTTCGCCCTCGGCGGCGATGATCTTGGCCCGGCGTTCGCGCTCGGCCTCCGCCTGACGCGCCATGGCGCGCCGCAGATCTTCGGAAAGGTCCACATGCTTGACTTCAACCGCCGTGACCTTGATCCCCCAGGGGCCGGTCTGACGATCCAGAACCGTCTGCAAACGCTCGTTGATCTTTTCGCGATTCGCCAGAAGATCGTCCAGTTCCATTTCGCCTAAAATGCTGCGCAGCGTCGTCTGCGCCATCTGGGATGTGGCGTAGTCATAATTTTGAACTTCAATCATGGCCTTGATCGGATCCATCACCCGGTAATAAACGACGGCGTTCACCTTGGCGGAAACGTTGTCTTTGGTGATGATATCCTGGGACGGGACATCCAGCGTTATCAAACGCAACCCGATGATGCTGGCGGTTTCAATCGGGAACACCACCAAAATAATCCCCGGGCCTTTCGGCTGCGGCAAGACGCGCCCCAGACGAAAAACAACCGCCCGTTCGTATTCATTCAAAATCTTCACGCTGACGAACAGCCAGAGAAGCGCCAACCCCAAAAACGATAATAGCCCCATATCTCCCTCCTCGCTTATGTCAACGGGTTGAAGCCTCTGATGTCCCGTCACTCGCTTTTTTAACACGCAAGATCAAGCCGTCGACTGTGTTGACAATGACTTTCTCCCCTTTTTCGATATCGACATCCGCCGTCGCATTCCAGATCTCTCCGTGAACAAAAATCTTGCCTTCCTTCCCCATCCGCATCGCGTGCAGGGCCTCCCCGTTTTCGCCGATCAGCCCCTCTTTTCCCCCCAGGACCTTGCTGCGATGAGCGCGGATCACCAGGCCGACTAAAAAAACCGTGAGGGCCGCGGTCATGCCCGTAAACGTGACAATCAACGGGATCGAGACCCGCAGCGCCGGGACATCCGTTTCAAAGAGAAGCAGCGAGCCCAGGAATGTGCAGATGATCCCGCTGATCATGAATAGTCCAAATCCGGGAACAACAGCCTCAACAACAAAAAAGCTGATCCCCAGGATGATCAGCGCCAGCCCCGCCAGATTGGTCGGCAAGGTCTGCATGCTGAAGAACGCGAGGATCAGACAGGTCAGCCCGACGACACCGGGGACGCCGAAGCCCGGGTGAGTGACTTCATAGAGCAGCCCATAAAATCCGATAATAAAAAGGATGTACGCGATGTTGGGATTGGCCAGGGTGTTGAAAAATTTCTGCCGCTCCGTCATGGGCGTGAATTTCACCGGCGCGCCTCGGGTCTTAAGGACAATCTCTGTTTCCCCGATGGTGACGGTCCGGCCGTCGAGCTTCTCTAAAAGTTCTCCCTCATCTTTGGCAATCAGGTCCACGACATTCAGCTTCAGGGCCTCCGTCTCCGTGATGGAGGCGCTTTCGCGCACGCTCTTGACCGCCCACTCGCTGTTGCGATTGCGTTTTTGCGCCAGCGTCTTGATAAACGCCACGGTATCGTTGAGGATTTTCGAACTCATCGGGTCGCGGTCGACGGGAGGATGGATGTCGTCCTTTTCATCCTCAGGGGCGGAACCCTCCGGGGGCTGCGGTGAGTCCTCTTGCGCTGCCTCATTTTTATCGTCGGATGGAGATTTTTTGAGTTCCTTGCGGATGTCCTTCAAAAGGTCTTTCAACTCGTCCCAGGATTCTTCCTTGGGACGCCC
>CAYHZK010000230.1:0-3438 GCA_964361085.1 uncultured Planctomycetales bacterium | reverse complement strand
ATCAACAGCGTCAGGACAAGACCGCTGAAACCCATCGACCCAAAAATCAAAAACGGTCTGACCCAGGGGCGCCCCCAGGTTTTCAAACAAAAATATCCCGCCCACCCCAGGCCCATGATCAAAAAGATCAACCGCGTCTCATCCGTCAAGTTCGGAAACAGGTACGTCAAAAAAACCAGGATATACGCCTGAATCAGGAACAGGGCCGAAATCAGCGACCGCCCCAGTTTTTTAAAACTGCTCCCGCCGGAGGAAAACCGCGAACGCATCTGCTGCAGATAAAGACCCGTGTGCCCGACGAGGGCCGCGACCCCGACCGGCACAATGATGACGTGATAGCTGTAATGCTTGAACGGAAACGAAAGGATGCTCAGGATCCCCCAGAAGGGCTGCAGCAAAAGCGCTACGGCGATCGTCACCCCGGCATAACTCTTCCAAAAGGCATGTCCCCCGCGGGTTTTGATAAAAAAATTCACCAGCAGCAACACCGCCGGGATAACGCCGCAATAAATAAAGAAGGTATTGTGCGGATTCATCGGCAGCCCCAGGTCCTCAAAAATGAGGCGCAAATTCCCCGACGTCAAAACCGGCAAGGCATCCGGCCCAAGCCAGCCGGCGATCTCCGGGAGAAAAAGCCGGACCGCCATAAAAACACGGTCGTGAAGGGTGTGATAATTTTCGACGATGCGATTGCTGCCCGCCACGCCCTCCAAACAGGATAAGATCCGGACGGCCGCAATCAGGAACGCCGTCACCCAGGACAGGGCAACCCAGTCCAGGGCAGAACGAATCCCGCCTTTTAAACTCAGCAGCCGGTACAACGTAATAACCGCAAGGGCTAAAACCGCGTAAAAAATGAAAGCCACATTCGCCGAGGTCAGAATGAGCACGGCGGCAAACGTGATCAACATAAAGTTTACGACCGCACGGCGGTCAGACAGCGACCACAACAGATATAAATAGAGCGTCATCGCGAAATAAAGCGACAGCGACGGAAAAATGCTCATCGTAAAAATCAGGATCGATCCCGTCTGATAAACGACCGCCGAGAACAGGGCCCACCCCCGGGATCCCAGTTCCCGGACAAAAAAACCGTACGCCAGGATGCCGATCAGGCTGACCTCAAAAAACGCCTTCCACGTCAAGGCCGTCATCACCTCATGATCCGGAAACAGAAAGACCGGCCAGTTGAAGGGATAATAAACCATGTCCCAGTGATTCGAGAAAAAAGGGAAACCGTTATGAATGAGCGGATTCCAGAGCGCGTGCCCCTGCCCGCTTAAAATCCGCTCAAAATTGTGTTTTGAATAAAAAAACAGCGGAAAGATTTCGCCGATATTGTCGTAACTGAAAATGGCGACCTGCCCCCACCGCAAAAAAGGCCAGAAAAAAAAGACGGCAAAGAGGACAGAGACGCCGGCGGCGATCATGTGGGGATGAAGAGAAACAACAAAGTCCTTCCGCTGCCGCCGTCTTAAGAATAAGGAAAAATAAACGCTCAAAAAAACGATGCTCGCGTAAAACGGCAGAAAGGGCAAAATCTGATGCCGCCCCTCATGCGGCATCATTTGCCGCGGGATATGGCCGACAATCTTCTGCCCGTTTTCAAGGCGCCCGCTGATGGACACTTTGTTGAATAGCAGGGGCGGGCGGCCGGCATCATTGACCACCAGCCCTAAACGCCCGCCGTCCTCCCCGGGATTCAGCTCAAGTATGGGTTTGCCGTCGATCGAAAACCGGGCCGCGCCCTTTTCCACCTGCAGCACGCAGTCCTGATAAAACTGAAAATTGTACAGAACGCTCTTGAGAATCTCCTTCTTCCCCGCCACGACGCGCCCCCCAATGATCCCGCCGCCCGTTTGTTTGAAATAAACAAAATCATGATTATTTTCATCCCGGTAATTGAAGATGATGCCGCCGTCTTTGGGGCTGACCAGGGCGAAGGACAGGGTGTAATCGCGCCACGGGTCTTCGGAAAGGATTTTGTTGTCAAGCTGCCCTTTGACGACCCGGCGATAAACTCCGTTTTCGGTCTCGGCCCAGGAAATGGTTTTTTTTGTATCGAAGAGGGAATAGTTGTCGATGCGCAGGGTCTGCAGGCCATAGCGATAGGCCGTCACAGCGACGGCCAAAAGCCCCAGGCCCGCCAGGAGAAAACAAAACCGGAAAAACGTTTTGAAGAGTGTGCGCGGCATGGATGCCAAAGTTAGAACTCGTTCCTGAAACTTAACACTGTGCTTCTGGTTTATCAGATTCGGGGACAATGACAATACAAATGATGCCTTTTAGATTATTCCATTATGAATCGGTTATCGAAAAATAGTCAAAAATTTATTAGATTTTTCCCGGGCTTATAGTAGATTAAAGAGAAATCTGAAGTTAAGACAGCATATGATCAACCGTTATTTAAGAGGAGGGGATAGTATGATCAAAATCGGCAGGATAGGCTGTATTTCGCTCTTTTTCTGTCTTACCCTTTTTTCCAGCGGCCATGCGGATGATTCCGGACGGATTGAAAACCTGGAGAAAAAAGTCGCCGAGTTGCAGGACATCGTCCAGCAGCTCGTGGAAGAAAATAAAGCCCTCCGCGCCGCCCCCCCCGCCGGGCAGCCCCTCCCCCAGGCGTCGGCCCATTTCCCGGCAGCCGCAGCACCGGCCGTTGCCGACGGCAGCCGTCCCCCAAAACTGGAACTGCGCGGGTTCGGGCATGTCCAATATGACATCTCCCGCCAGAGCGATAAAACGGACGACACCAAAAGCGACACCAATCACTTTACCGTCGGCGGGGTTGATCTTTTTATCACATCACGGCTCACCGACCAAATCCGTTTTCTGAACGAAACGCTTTTTGAATTCGATTCAAGCGGAGGCGCCCGTCTTGATGTGGAACGGGTCCTTCTCAAATATGACATTTCGGAGAAATTCAAAATCTCGATCGGTCGAGGACACACGGCCCTGGGATACTGGGGCCAGACCTTTCATCACGGCCAATGGCTGATGACAACCGTGGACCGGCCTACTCTTTACAATTGGGAAGATGACGGCGGGATCCTTCCAGCCCATTACGTCGGACTTGAATTCAGCGGAACGATTGAAGCCCCCGGTGGAGAACTTAATTATATCAGCAACGTCGCCAACGGCCGCGGGACGATCACCGATCATGTCCAGTTGATCCAGGATGGAAACGACAGCAAGATGATCAGCGGAATATTGACCTACAAACCCGAGGCCGTCAGCGGACTTGGGTTTGGCGGCACCCTCCTTTTTGATCTCATCCCGGCCAAACCCGGCACGGCAGGCCGCGCCCAGGAAATCGACGAATTTATCTACGGCCCCCATGTTTTCTACCGGGAGGAACCTTACGAGTTCCTCGCGGAGATGCTGGGGATTGACCACTACAACCGCGACACCGGGCTGAAATACAAGACATACGGCGCT
>CAYHZK010000229.1:0-3456 GCA_964361085.1 uncultured Planctomycetales bacterium | reverse complement strand
TACGGGTAACCGATGTCCTGATACTTTTGGGTAACCGATGTATAGATATATGTCACCTATCGGTTAAGCATTTGTCAATAACTTGCATTCTTTCGCTTCGCTTCACGCTTCACGTGGCTTTTGCGCTTCACGGCTTTTAAAAGAGCAGCGGGAATATTTTCAATGATATCCGTCGCGATCATGGCGGCCTTTGTTTTTTGCCGGGCGGCAAGGTCTCCCGCCTTGCCGTGCCAATAAACACCTGTCCGGGCGGCTTCAAAGGCCTCCACCCCCTGTCCCAGCAACGCGGCGATCATACCGGTCAGGACATCCCCGCTGCCGGCGGTGGCCATGCCGGGGTTGCCGGTTGTGTTGATATACGTTCTCCCTTCAGGGGCGGCAACCACGGTCCGGTGTCCTTTCAAAACCAAAACGCAGCGGTGGGTTTCAGCGAAATTCCTCGCGACGGCGGTCCGGTTGTTTTCGATCTTGAGTTTTGAAAGGCCGGTGAGACGCGCCAGTTCCCCCGGATGCGGCGTCAAAATTTTCAAAGAATCGCTGACCATCAGGGATTTCAAATGCTTGCTGATGATCGTAAGGGCATCGGCATCGATAACCAAAGGCTGCGGCGCGTTCTCGATAATTTTTCGGACAAAGGTTCCGGTTTTTAAATTTTGTGAGAGCCCGGGACCGATCGCGATGGCCTGATATTGCGGTAAAAACGGTTTCAACTGCGAAAACGCCGACGGAGAAATGGTCTGTTGCGGGGTCTCCCTCAGGGGGAGCGTCATGATAACCGGCGAAATTTTTTTCTGCAGGGCCTCGTTGAGGCTTTTGGGAACACCAATTGTCGTCAGTCCCGCCCCGGAGCGCATCGCGGCCAGGCCGGCGAGCGCGGCAGCACCCAGCATCCCCGGCGATCCGGCCAGGATCAGCACGTGGCCATATTGATTTTTGTGCGAGCGGGGATTACGACGCGATAATGGCGCAGGCAGTCGCATGGGTCGATGTATGCGAAATCGAAATCAGGATTGGATATTTGAATTTTTTGTCCTGGTAATCACAAACGGGTTTGCCGTTTTTGTCGTTAAGGATTTTAATGTTTTTCCATTGGATGTGAGGGTTATTGCTGATCGCCTTGATGACCGCCTCTTTTGCGGCGAACCGGCCGGCGAAATGTTGAAAGGGATAGCGATGACGGAAGGCATATTCAATCTCTTCCTCGCAGTACACATGATTCAAAAAATGGTTTCCCCAGCGCTCGATGGCCCTGGCGATTCGCGCCACTTCGACAATATCAATCCCAATCCCGTGAATCATGTTCGCGTCCTTGTGAATTTGAGCATATTTTTGACTGCGTCTTCCAGGCCGGTGAAAACAGCCTCCGCGATAATGGCGTGACCGATATTCAATTCTTCAATACCGTCGATGCGGGCCACGGCCGCGGTGTTTTTATAATTGAGTCCATGCCCCGCGCTCACCGTCAAGCCCAGGGTTCTGGCGTATCGCGTCATGTCCTTGAGTTTGGCCAGCTCCCGGGCGGCAGCGGAACGGTTCGCGGCGCCGGAATAACACCCTGTATGGAGCTCAATGGTCCCGGCCCCTGTTTCCAGCGCCCGGTCGATCTGGAGCTTGACCGGATCGACAAAAAGGCTGGCGGCGATCCCCCGTGTCTTCAACAGGGTTACCGTTGTTTTGATCCTGCGAAAGTAACGGATGACATCGAGTCCGCCTTCGGTCGTGATCTCCTGACGGCGTTCCGGGACGATCGTGGCCAAATCCGGTTTTATTTTCAGGGCGGCGGCGACGATGCCGCTGCTCAGCGACATCTCGAGGTTAAGTCGGGTTTTGACGGTCTTTCGCAATTGTCGCACATCCTCGTCGTGAATGTGCCGCCGGTCTTCCCGCAAATGGCAGACAATGCTGTCGGCTCCGGCGGCCTCGCAGATTCGGGCGGCCGCGACCGGGTCGGGATCAACTCCCCGCCGGGCCTGCCGCAGGGTTGCGACATGATCGATGTTCACGCCGAGCTTGGCCATTTATTTCAATAATTCTCCGTTGACATAAATCCACGTGATGATCGCCAGACCCAACGCGATGAGTTTGAGAGCCAAATTTTCACGAAACCACTTCGAGATCATTTTTTCCTATTCGCGTTGCGGGGTTTGACAAGAAGGTCCTTCAAAATAATCGCCAGGGCATCCCGATCGGCCACGGCGACGAACCTTCGGTCGGCGGCCAGGGAAATTTCCCCCGTTTCTTCGGAAACAATCAGAACAACCGCGTCCGTTTGCTCGCTTAAGCCCAGCGCCGCGCGATGCCGGGTCCCGGTGATCTTGCTGAAATTGGGATGATCCGACAACGGGAACAAACACGACGTGGCCACAACGCGGTCCGCGCGCACGATGACGCCGCCGTCATGAAGCGGCGATTGCGGATTAAAGATGCTGTGCAAAAGTTCCGAGGAGATTTTCGCGTCGATTTCAACGCCGCTTTCAATATAGGTTTTGAGTTTTGTTTCCCGTTCGATCGCGATGAGACATCCCGTCCGCATCTTCGCCATTTTATGGACAGCCGCGGCGATCTCCTCGATGACGGCGACAATCTCGCTTTCTTCCAGGCCGATGCTGAAAAGATGCTGCTGCCCCAGCCGCGCCAGCCCGTGACGGAGCTCCTGCTGAAAGATGATCAGAATGGCGATGATGGAAATCGCAAAAAATTTTGTCAGGAGCCAGTTGAGCGTCTCCAGGCCCAAAAGCTGCGACAACAAAAAGGCGCCGATAAGATAAAGGATGCCTTTGAGGACCTGAAACGAGCGCGTTCCCTCGAAGAAAACCAGGATTTTATAAAACACAATCCAGAGGATCGAAATTTCGAGCGCAGGTTTCAGGGCTGACCAGAGGAGAAAAGTCATTTCCATTTCAGATGGATTTGAGGGTTGACGAATGGTTGATGATGGCGTCGATCACAAGGACGGCCTCGCGAACCGCCTTGACATCATGGACCCGCACAACATGCGCGCCGTTGTGAACCCCGGCGCAAACACTGGCCACCGTGCCCATCAGCCGCAGGTGCGGCGCCTCCTGATCCAAAATTTTGCCGATGAACGATTTGCGCGACGTGCCGATCAGGACCGGTTTTTTTAGCCGCTGGAACTCGCGTAACTTGTTAAGGATTTCGAGGTTGTGTTCGAACGCTTTCCCGAAACCGATCCCCGGATCCAGAATGATTCTATCTGATTTGATGCCGATTTCCAAGCAATTTTCCACGGCTGTTTTGAGCGATGCGATGATGTCCTGGATAAAATTTTGATAACGGATGTTTTTCTGCATCGTCCGCGGGATTCCCCGCATGTGCATGAGGACAATCGTGGCGTCGTAACGCTGCACCATTTTCAAAAACGATCTCTCGGCGGATGTCCCCTTGATCGTATTGACGATGGCTGCCCCGGCGTCCAGGGCGTGCCGCGCTACTGTT
>CAYHZK010000228.1:0-3464 GCA_964361085.1 uncultured Planctomycetales bacterium | reverse complement strand
ACACCATTCAGTTTGGACGCTGAAGCGGCGTGAACGCCGCGCTCCACTCCAGTACCCGGTGGTCCCAGATGGGCTTGTTGATCGTTCAATTGCGTCGTTCTGTTAAAAGGTGATTGTCAATCCGCCGTCCACCGTGATCTCCGAACCCGTCACAAAACTTGCTGCGTCAGACGCGAGCCACAAAACGGCTCCCACCAGTTCTTCCGGCCGGCCATACCGTCCCATAGGGGTGTGTCCCAGAATCGCGGCGTTGCGCGCCTCATCGATAAAATGCTTTTTGCTCCATTCCGTCGGGAAAAAACCCGGACGAAGCGCATTGACCCGAACACCGGACTTGGCCCATTCCCGGCCGAGATTCTGCGTGAGGTTACGGATCCCTGCTTTGGCCACCGAATACGTGAACGCCTTCGACAAAGGCGGACCTGCTGAGGCCGATGACATGTTGATGATCGAACCGACTTGCCGATCCACCATATATTTTCCAAAGACCTGACAGGCTAAAAACGTAGCCGTGATATGAGAATCGAGGATCGCTTGCCATTCCTGCAGGGAGATATCAAAAAATGGCGTTGGCGCATTAATCCCAGCGCCATTAATCAAAATATCGACGCTGGAAAATTCTTTCAAAATTTTTGTCCTGACCTCTTCGAGACTTTGTTTCCGAGTCACATCAAGCGACCAGCCCGCCGCCTTGCCCCCGATTTTCCCAATCCTTGCAACCACACCTTTAAGGTTCTCCTCATTCTTGTCCAAAATCGCAATATTCACGCCCGCCTTCGCCAGTCCCGTCGCCATCTCACTGCACAAATAACCGCCCCCGCCGATCACAACGGCGGCCTTGCCTTTCAAATTAAAAAATTCTGTTAGGTAATCCGACACAAATGCTCCTTCACGCCCATAAGATCGCTATACACGGACACAGGGAAACCTTCCCACGACTTGTTACTGTAACGCGCGATAAAATCAATTCCCGCCATCTGCGCAGCTTGATAATCCTCCGGACTGTCCCCGATAAAAACGGCCTGACTGGCAGTAAGGTCATTTTTACACAAAATGTCCCGCAGTGCGTCAACCTTGCGCCAGGGATAAGCGTACACATCGGTAAAAAAACCGTTGAGCTGCCTCGTCCGTAAAATCGCCTGCAGCTCCTCCTTCGGATTGATCGAGACCAAATACAAGAAAACGGTCCTGTAAAAAGAATCCAGAAAATCCTCTGCCCCCCGCACCAGCGGACAGCGGACAATCTGATCAAAGACAATACGCGAAAAATCGTTGCTCAAACGATTTGCGACTGCCTCAGTATACGGCTGCCCCAGGATATCCTCATAGATAAACTTGAATTTTTCATAACGGATAGTGGCATTATGCGAGCGATGGTACTGCATGATGGCCCCGAGATGGGTTGGAAAACCCTGGAATAAAATCTCAAAGGCCCGATCTTTGATTTCAACCGATTCCACAATGACGCCGTCAAAATCAAGAACGATCACATGATAAGACTTAAGCATTTTATTTGCGCTTCAGGTTTCGGGCTTCACGAGTTTCTTCATCCCCTCCGCCCATTTCCAGAGCAAAAAGACATCTGATGAAAGGATGATGAACGTATATCCTAAAGAGACCGCCTTCTTAATCCCGGCGACGTCCGGCTCGATGATCTGGGTCCCGCAGGACTTCCCGAATTTACGGCAGGCGGCGATGACCTTCTTCCCGGCGGAGATGACATTTTTGTGCTCGATCTGCCCCGGGATCCCCAAAGAACCTGAGATATCGTACGGGCCTACCATGACACCATCAAGCTCCTCGAATGAGAGGATAACATCGATCTGTTCGACCGCGGCGATCGATTCGATCTGAGCGATCAAGAGTGAGGTTTCATTCCAGGTCCTTGTGTATTCAGCAAAATCCATACCGTACCCCTGAGCTCGC
This sequence comes from uncultured Planctomycetales bacterium, assembly GCA_964361085.1. GTDB lineage: Bacteria > Omnitrophota > Gorgyraeia > Zapsychrales > JANLHA01 > CAYHZK01. The sequence goes on along the minus strand of CAYHZK010000228.1, from coordinate 1,538 downwards.
GAGACACCAAAACCGCGTCTGCCTAACGGCGGGTACTTGGCCCAGGCGATAATATTTTTAACGTCCTCCGGCCCCTGAACCATGGGAACAATAATACCGTCGGCCCCGGAATCGCAGAGACGGCGGATCATCTCGGCATTGTGCGAAGCGACCCGCGGCAGACACAGGCATCCGCTACTTTGACTGGCGGCGATAATCCGCTGAGACTGTTCCTGACTAATGGTGCTGTGCTCCAAGTCAATCCCGACAAAATCGACTCCCGATCGCGTAAAAATTTCCGTGATCGATGGATGCGCTAACGACGTCCAAGCCCCAAAGATCCGCTCCCGGGACTGAAATTTTCTTTTAAGAATTTTACGATTTTCGAAATCCAGCGCCATGACGATCCTCTTATTTATTCTTGGCGGCATCAGCCAAAAACATCTGCACCGTTTCCTTGGAGTAGGGATGGACGATCATACCCTCAATGAACTGGGGAAGGACAGTGACAATGTCGGCGCCGGCGCAGAGCCATTCAATCACATTGAGGATCTCGCGTGTGGAAGCCAGGATAATCCTGGCCTTCAACTGATAGCGGTCGAGGAGAAAACGCAACTTTTTGATCTCATCAATACAGTTATACCCCATATTATTAACCCGTCCCCCGAACAGAGAAACGTAACTGGCACCGGCAAGCGCCGCCAAAAAACACTGCTGGGCGCTCATCATGGCCGTCACGTTGACGCGGATGTTCATTTTGGTCTCCATCTCATGAATAACACCAAGGTTATCCAGTTCGCCCTTGGGTCCGTGGATCGTGACCTTGACCACAATATTCTTCGCCCAACCCGACATCTCCCGGGACTGCTCAATCATCACATTAGGATCATTAGTTGTGACTTCCACGGACACCGGATAAGGGTCCACAAGACGCGCGATCTCAAAGGTGCGTTTCTTTATACCGTCAAAACCACCACTTACTCCTTCCTTATTCAAGATCGTCGGGTTTGTCGTCACTCCGCGGACAATCCCCATCGCATGATACTTTTTAATTTCTTCAATATTGCTGGTGTCCAAAAAAATCGGCATATCCCTCTCCTGAAAAATTAAATGAGCGCCTGACTTACCTGAGCCACCGGCGACGTCAAGTCAGCCTGCGCGAATTGATCTTACCTCTTTCCCTCCGACTCCCACTTATTACTCATCACCATAATTCTCGGGTCCGAAACGATCATGTGCCAAACGACAGCCTGAAACGACTCCGCGTGCGGGGTCACGGTCGCGGAGTTGACCGTCGGAACAATGACACAGGCGTCGGCCATCCTGGCCGTGTATCCGCCGTCACGGCCCACGATTCCCAAAATTTTGGCGTGCTGACTCTTCGCGTAATCCAAGGCAAAGACAAGATTAGCGCTAATGTTGCGTTCCTTGCTCCCTCCACCAACGGAAAAGACAATCACAGCGTCGCGAATACCGAGCCGCGAGCCTTTCAGCCACCCTTCAAAAACTGTAGTCCATCCTTCATCATTGGTCCGCGCGGTCAACTCCGAGACATTATC
>CAYHZK010000227.1:0-3479 GCA_964361085.1 uncultured Planctomycetales bacterium | reverse complement strand
CGGCAAGCACATGGGAGAACTCTGCGAAATGCTGGCTCGGGAGCACGGGATTTCCCGCGAGGAACAGGATCGTTACGCCCTGACCGGTCACCGCAAGGCCGTCGCGGCGCTGGCGGGGAAGAATTTTTCCGCAGAAACCGCGGCGATCAACACGGGCGCCGGAATGTTTGACCGCGATGAACGCCCGCGTAAAAATGTGACTCTGGAAAATTTTCAAATGCTGCCTCCGGCGTTTGCGGAGGATGGGACCATCACGTCCGGCAATGCCTCGGTCCCGTGCGACGGGGCCGCCGCCGTGATTGTGGCGGGCGAAGAGGCGGTGAAGCAGGGGCAATGGGCTCCGTTTTCCCGTCTCGCGGGCTGGGTTTCCATTGGTGTTGAGCCGGAGTCGGTTTTTTCGGCCGCGGTCCCCGCGATTGAGTGCTGCTTGAGCCGCTCCGGGCTTGCGATCGAGGAGATCGATCTTTTCGAAATCAGCGAGGCCTTTGCCGCTCAGGCCATTTTTACCCAAAGGGAACTGCGGATTCCCGAGGAGAAAATGAATATCTGCGGCAGCGACCTGGCCTTGGGGCATCCCCTGGGAGCGGCCGGCGCAAGGATTCTGGTGACCCTGATGCACGCCTTAAGGCGGCACAGGAAACGCTACGGTGTCGCCGCGGTTTGTCTGGGCGGAGGCGGGGCTGTGGCCGTCGCGATCGAAAATCTGAAAGGCAACGATGCTTAAAGACGAAAAGAATTTTCTGATCAACAACCCGATTTTTATCAAATATCGGATCACCTTCGATTTCCGGAGCTGGAAATGGATCCGGTATCCCAGGGCGGTTTTTATGAATGAACGGATCATCGAGGTCCCGTTTGCCATTCATGCGTTAAGCGCCTTGCCCCGGGGGAGCAGGGTCCTCGACTTAGGATGCACCGAAAGTTCGTTGCCCATGCAATTGGCGGCCTTGGGCTATCAGGTCACGGGGTTTGATTTCAGGCCGTATCCTTACGCTCACCGTAATTTTTCGTTTGTCCGGGGGGATTTTTTGCAGTTGCCTTTTGAGAACGGGAGTTATGACGCGGTCCTGAGCATTTCCACGATTGAACACGCAGGGATCGGGTTTTATCAGGATCCGCGCCAGATCAGGGAGGCGGACCAGAAGGCTGTCGCACAGGCGGAGAGGGTCTTGAAAAAGGGCGGGCTTTTCATTTTTACAGCGCCCTACGGGATCCATCGGATCGACGAACGGCAGAGGGTTTATGATAAAGATTCTCTGGATCACCTGTTAAAGGTTTTTTGCCGGGAAGAAACCCGTTATTTCAAGAAAGATTTTTTACAAGGGGTGGCCTGCAACACATGGGACGAGATTGACGAAGGCGAGGCGGCCGGGATTGAGAGTCCGGACGACATCAGCTGCGTTTGTCTGGTCCGCGCGAAAAAGCTGTGATAATTATTTATTGCTTTTGTCAAACCGCTGTGTTACCATCTAGCCTTAATCCAGCCACATAAATAAAAATTCCATTCACGGTTTAATTTGAAATGACGCTTAGGATAAGGCCATGAGTGTTTTTCAGATCAAAAAAGGGAAGGATATCAATCTCGCCGGCAAGGCTGCCAAAGAGATTGAGGCGATATCCTTGCCGCCGAACGTAGCGCTCCGTCCCTCCGATTTTCGTGGCTTTCGTCCCCGGGTTCTCGTCAAGCCCGAGGATATTGTCAAGGTCGGGACCCCGGTTCTGGAGGACAAGGATCATCCTGAGATTAAGATCGTTTCGCCGGTGAGCGGCAAGGTCGCGGCGGTCAACCGGGGGGAAAAACGGGTGCTTCTCGATGTTGTGATTGTCCCTGACGGGAAACAGGAAGCCCTGCCGTTCAAATCTTATCCCGCCGAACGCACCGAGACGTTGGCCCGGCACGAGATCATCGAACACCTTTTGGCCGGCGGGGTCTGGCCCTGCATCCGTCAGCGGCCGTTTTTGAGAATCGCCAACCCCAGGCAGACGCCGAAGGCGGTTTTTGTCCAGGGGATGAACACCGAGCCCCTGGCCCTCGATGTCGACGTCATTCTGCAGGGACGGGAAAAAGAATTTCAGGTCGGGCTTGATATCCTCGCCAAATTAACCAAGGGCGGGGTCCATCTCTGTGTCAGCCCCCAGGCCCAATCCAGGGCCCTTCTGCAATCCAAGCGCGTCAGCTTTCACCAGTTTTACGGCCCGCATCCCGCGGGCAATGTCAGCACCCATATTCATCACATTGACCCCATCAACAAAGGCGATCTTGTCTGGTATATCCGCGCCGAAGACGTCCTGAGGGTCGCCCATCTCTTTTTGAAGGTGGCGTTTTCGCCGGAACGGTTTGTGGCGGTCACAGGCGAAGGGGCCGACAACCGGAACTACAAGAAGACCGTGATCGGCGCGCCCATAACGCATTTATTAAGGAAAACGCCTACAACGGAAATGCGGTGCATTTCAGGGAGCATTTTAGCCGGGACTGAGGTGGGGCCGGACGGGTATGTCGGTTTTTACGACTCGCAAATCACGGTTCTTCCGCGGGGCGGGCAGCGTGAACTTTTGGGATGGTTGTGGCCGGGGTTTTCTAAATATAGTTTTTCCAGGACGTTTGCTTCGGTGCTTAAAGGCAACCGGGAGGTTTCCCTTGATACGGATAAACACGGCAGCGACCGCGCCATTGTCCTGAATCATGTTTATGATCAGTATGTGCCTCTGGATATCATGACCTATTTTTTGATCAAGGCGGTCCTGGCCGGAGACATTGAAGAGGCGGAAAGATTGGGGATTTTGGAGTGTGACGAAGAAGATTTTGCTTTGTGCACGTTTGCCTGCCCATCGAAGGTCGATGTCGGCGGGATCATCCGTTCCGGCCTGGATGTCATTGAAAAAGACGAGTTGGGCAGCGCCCACTAGGTGACGTATCATGAATATTCTTGAAAAACAGCTGAAAAAAATAGAATCCCTTTTTGAAGAGGGCAAACCGCTGGCGAAATGGTATCCGCTTTACGAGGCCCTCGATACCTTTTTGATGACCCCGGGGAAGATCGCCCCCAAAGCGCCGTATGTCCGCGACGCCGTTGATATCAAGCGCGTCATGATTTTTGTGGTGGTCGCGCTGATCCCCGCGACCCTGATGGGGATTTATAATACAGGACTGCAGATCCTTCTTGCCAAGGGCCAGACCGTTGAATTGGGGACAGCCCTGATACTCGGGTTAGAAAAGGTCCTGCCGATCATCATCGTGTCGTACGCGGCCGGCGGTGTTTGGGAGGTCCTTTTTGCCGTCATGCGCAAACATGAAATCAATGAAGGGTTTCTTGTCACAGGTCTTCTTTACGCCCTGGTTTTGCCGCCCACCATGCCGCTCTGGCAGGTCGCCGTCGGGATTTCGTTTGGTGTTGTTTTCGGCAAGGAGATTTTTGGCGGAACGGGGTATAATATTTTTATTCCCGCTTTAGTCGCTCGCGCGTTTGTCTTTTTTGCTT
>CAYHZK010000226.1:0-3546 GCA_964361085.1 uncultured Planctomycetales bacterium | reverse complement strand
GACTCAACAAGACAAAGGGCAAAGATTTTCACGCCGTCGGGGTCATAGTCCTCACCGGACAGGAAGACATCGCCAGCGTCCGCGTCATTTTTGAAAACGGCTGCGTCTGCAATCTGACGGCCAGCCGCATCTCCGAGGACGTGATGCGCAAAATCCGAATATTTTTGCCCGACGCCTATATCTCGCTCGATTATGTCAAGCAGGAGGCCTTCATCTACAAAAAAACCAGCAACATGATTCTGAAACACGCCCTTCCCATCGAAAAAGAAGAACCGCTCAAAAAAGAACTGGAATCATTCATCGCCTGCGTCCGCGATGACAAACAGCCGGTCGTCTCCGGCGTGGAAGGCCGCGAAGCCCTCCACCTGGCGTTGATGATCTCCCGGAGCATCACCGAGGCGCAAGACGAGCTGCTCAAGCGCGCCCAACCCGCAGCCATGAAATGAAGACGTCTCCCCTCCATTTTATGATCGTCGCCGGAGAGGCCTCGGGCGACATGCACGCCGCTCATCTTGTTTCCGCCATCAAAGCCCTGAATCCCGGCGTCACCTTTTCGGGTCTCGGCGGCCAGGAGATGAAAGACGCCGGCGTTGAGATTTATGAAGATTTCACCCGCCTGGCCGTCGTGGGTTTTGTGGAAGTGCTCAAACATTACGGGGAATTTCGGCGTTGTTTTGACCTCGTCCTCCCCAAAGCGCGCGAGCCCAGGCCCCGCGCCGTCATCCTCGTCGACTATCCCGGCTTCAACCTCAGGCTCGCCCCGGAACTGAAAAAACTCGGGCTTAAAGTTTTCTATTACATCAGCCCGCAGGTCTGGGCGTGGAAGGCGGACCGCGTTGAGGCGATCAAAAAATTTACCGATAAAATGCTCGTCATTTTTCAATTTGAAAAAGATTTCTATGCCAAATACGGGATGGATGTCGACTTCGTCGGACATCCCCTCGCGGACATGGTTCACGTCACGGTTCCCAGGGAAACATGGCTGGCGGACATGGGGCTTGATTCCCGCGCAACCACCATTTGGATCCTCCCCGGTTCGCTGCGCCGGGAGATTCAGACGCTCCTGCCCGTCATGCTCGATGCCGCCCGGATCCTCCACCGCGAAAATCCCCGGACGCAATTCCTTCTCCTGAAGGCCCCGACGATCCCGAAAGATTTTCTGCAATCCTTCCTGCAGAATAACGCCCTGCCGCTTACGGTCAGCGAAAACAATTTTTATGACGCCCTCAACGCCTGCGATGTCTGCCTCGTCGCCTCCGGGACCGCCACCCTCGAGACGGCCCTCCTCAACAAACCCATGGTGGTGATCTACAAAACATCGTTTTTGACCTGGGCGCTGGCGCGGATGTTGATCAAAATCCCTTATATCGGACTGGTGAACGTGGTGGCCGGGAAAAAGATTGTGCCGGAGTGCGTACAATTCGACGCGACGGGGAACAAAATCGCCGCTGAGTTGAGCAAGATTTATCGCAATCCCGCGGAAATGGCGAGAACTCAAGAGGACCTGCAAAAGGTCAAAGGCTCCCTGTCTTCAGGGGCCGGCCGGCGAGCGGCTGAGGTGATCCTTCAAAATCTGTGATGAACGGGCCTACGGAGACTTTTCGTCTTTGTGTTGATCTCCGTCATCGTCCTTTTTCTCATGCTTCTTGGTATTCTTTTTCATAAAAGCCTTGGCGCAGTCTTCGGGGCAGTTGCAGTGATTTTCAAAATTGGTGCAAACGCCGTCGCCGCAGGGAATGCAGATCGGCAGACTATAAACCGAATTCTTTCCTTCCATGTCGCAATTCCCGTCGATAAAATCAATCCCGCAGCGCTGAACGAACCCTTCGCAGCATTCCACGTCCTGTCCGGCATACCCCAAATCCCCGCAGGGCGGCCGGCCTCCCATCATCTGGTAATGGCAAATTTTTTCATCCGAGCAATTGGTCATCACCGAGCAAAAGTCTTTGGGGCATTTTTCAATATCGATGGCGGGACATGCGACGGGCAGGCAGACTAAGGGGCATCGCTCTCCGTCAAACCCGTCGGCACACTGCAGCTTGCAAATGTCCGCCGGACAGACGGAGTCCCGCACGTACGTGTTCGTGCAAAACTCAACAAAATTCTCCTTGGCCCCGGCCAAGTCTCCGGAGAGAACCCCAAAAACCAAGGCCGCAAACCCAACATAAAATCTCATTCGTTCTCCTCCTTAAAGCCCGAAAATCTGGACAGGCCCCGCCGTTGCGAAAATCCGGGGATGACTCTAAATTTTCTCCACAGCCCCGCTCGGCACCCAACCCAGTTTACCGTCGGGCCGTTCGATCTTGACCCAGGATCCATCCGTCTGCAATATGCGCACCGCTTGCCCTTCCGGCAGCTCGAAATAAACCGTTGCGGCGTCCCTGGGCTCAAATCGGGCCTCCATGGATGTGACGACCACCCCCAGGCCCGCGTCTTTTTTCAATTTCACCAGCAGCCCCGCCCCATAAAGGACAAACACAAAACCGAACATCACAAGGATACGATAAACCCGGCCCCTCGGCCAGCCCAGATACAGGGACAACAGATGGATCACTTCGGCCAAGATCATCACGGTCAATAAAATCACCGCCATTTCGCCGGCGGTATAAAAATGGATATGCCGGTCCCACAGCCTTTCCCAAAAGGTCATGGGCGGCGCGGTATGACGGACGGAGGACGCGGCAAATTTATAGTTTGCCAGAAGGTCGCGGTCACGGGGCATGAGACGCAGCGCGCGCTCATAGTTCAAAATCGCCTTCCCCTCCTCCCCCTGCTTAAAATACGCGTTTCCCAGATTATAATAAACGGCTCCGCTCTCCAGATTTCCGGCCAAAATTTTTTCATATCCCGCGACCGCGGCATCGTAACGCCCGGCCTTGTATTCCTGATTGGCGCGGTCGAATTCCCGCGCGGTATCGTCCGATGACAACGCCAGGGCCGTCGTCGTCAACAACGAACACATCATGAAAATCATCAACATCCATAGTTTGAGACTGTTGCAAAATGGCCAGATGCAAGGCATCGACGAGAGAGCGCGGAGACGTCCTCTTCGGACGGCGCACAAGCGAACGAGGAGATAACGCCGCAGATGGGCGTTTTGCAACCGTCTCTGTCTCATCGGTAATTCCGCTCCAGATAGTCAATAATCTCTTCACCCAGACGAAACGAAACCGTCATCTTGTCCCGTCCGACCTGGGCTGAGGCGAAACGGACCAGATCGCATTCCGCGAAAACCGTTTCGATGTTTTTCAGGACAGCGCCGTTGATCCCGTTCTGCCGCAGAAGCCCGGCGATGACGGAAATCGTGATCGTTCCGGCGGGCAGATGAAATTTCCCGCTGAAATAATCCTGCAGAACCTTAAACAGTGCGTCATAAAACTCTTTTTCCCGTCCCTGCGCCATAAAATGCCGGGCCTCGAGCAACCCTTTTCTGGCCTTATACGGGGCCTGCAGCCGCCGGGCCAGCCGGGGATCTTTTTTCAAATGGTGCGTGACCTGATGATACAAAAAAAGCCCCGACCATAGCGCCAAAAAAACACCCGCGAC
>CAYHZK010000225.1:0-3562 GCA_964361085.1 uncultured Planctomycetales bacterium | reverse complement strand
CCGCGGCGCCCGGCCCTAAATTTCTCCGCGAGGTCGGCGAGGTGGAGGAGGCGGCGGGCGGAGGGGCGGCGTTGTTAAGCCGTGTTTTTGCTGTGATGTTCAGTTGGGCCGGGGCGGCGCCTCAGGTGAACAGTGTCGAGGCCCTTGTCGCCGCGATCCTGAGTTTTATCCTCATCGAGGTTTTTTTTGTGGCGATTCATCACGGGGCGGCTCCTTACCGAATTCGCCGTTTTCATGGCCGCTCGCTCAAGGAGCTCATCAACGGCATTTATGACCGTCACCCCTGGTCCAGCGGGCTGTCCCGCGGCGGGGAACTCGGGGCGCGTCCGTTGCTCCTCGCTGTCCTAAGTTCGGGGGGTAAAATTACCGAGGAATTAAAAGCGCAGGTCCGGGCTTTCAAGGCAACGGTCGGTGAACGCGAGCGGTCTCTTTTTGATGTGGTTTTGACCCTGGCCCCTTTTAATCCGGCGCGTTCCGCCATCACGCACAAGGCCCATCATTTTTTGTTCTGGGTTCCTTTTCTGGGGCCGTGGATCGCCCGGAACCCTTTTGTCTTTGCCCGGCAGGCGGTTTTTAAGGCGCGGGAAGATTTTAATCAACGGATCGTTGATCTCGCCTGCGGTGTCACCGCCGGGACACCGGTTGAGATTTTCAAAAGGGATTTTTTGAAAATCATGGCGGACTATCGCAGCCGTTCCATGCCTTCGATGCCCGACGACAAATTTTTGAATAATCTGGGCCAGATTGAGCAGCGGGTTTTCCATGATCTCAATGAACAAAAAAGAGGAGACAGTCTCCAGAGGCCTTTGATCCGGCATCGTGTCCCTGTCCTGGCCGGCCAGGACGGCGATTTTGACCGGCTGGACGCCTATGCGCCCGGCGACGATATCAAGCGTATCGATTGGAAGGCGACGGCCCGGTCGAGTCATAATGAACCCAAGGTGCGGCGTTATGCCTCATCCTCCGGAGCTAGGATAGGGCTGCTCCTGGATCTGCGTCACGCCGGGCAACGTCATGCGCAGGAGAAGATCGCGCGGGATTTTGTGAGGTCTTTGCGGGTGATGGGGCAGGACAGCCGGTTCAAACGCCTCATTGTCATCATGCCCGGCGGGGCCGTCGATACAGCGGTCTTTTCTATGGCCATGACGGGCATGGTTTATCAGGACGCCGAAAGAATTTGGGCGGCGGTCGAAGGCGCCTGCCGCCGTTACGAGACGCATGCCGGCGAGTCGATGATTTCCGGCTTGTCGTTTTATACCGACGAGGAAAATGCCAGGTATCAGAGCGCCGCCGCTTTGACTGATTTTAATCAACCGGCCCTGGAGGATAAGCGGCTGGATCAAATTTTCGTGAATAACCTCAATATTTTTATGATCGGTGTTACAATGGGCAACCGGGAGACGCTGGAACAGAGCCTTCCTAAAAACAATCAGTATTATTACTGGACGTGATGCGATGAGCCAACAGTCATTGGCAGATCTCGAAAACATCATCCTCAAAGAACACGACATCATCAACGCCATTTTCGCCGAAATGGAAAAAGTCATCGTCGGTCAGCGCTATCTGATTGAAAGGATTTTGGTCGGGCTGATCGCCAACGGGCACATCCTCATCGAGGGGGTGCCGGGACTGGCCAAGACCCTGGCGGTCAGGACATTCTCGTCGGTGATTCAGGCGAATTTTAACCGCATCCAGTTTACGCCCGACATGCTGCCCGCGGATCTGACGGGAACCCCGGTTTACGTTCAGCAGACCGGGACCTTTACGACGCGCAAAGGCCCCATTTTTACGAATATATTACTGGCCGACGAGATCAACCGCGCCCCGGCGAAGGTGCAGAGCGCGCTTCTGGAGGTCATGGAGGAGCGCCAGGTCACAATCGCCGAGACCAGCTATGCCCTGGAAGAGCCGTTTATGGTCCTGGCGACCCAGAATCCCATCGAGCACGACGGGACGTATTCTCTTCCGGAATCCCAGCTCGACCGGTTTATGCTCAAGGTCAATATCACTTATCCGGAACGTTCCCAGGAACATAAAATTCTTCGGGACATGGCCGTGACCCAAAAATCCTGCACGGTCAAGAAAATCATCCATCCCGAGCATATCCTGAAAATCCGGGCCCTCGTCGATGATATTCATATCGACGAAAAAGTCGAGAATTATATCCTGGACGTCATCGAGGCCACCCGCAATCCCGAAAAATTCAAGATCGCCGATTTGAAAGGGTTGATCGAATACGGCGCCTCGCCGAGGGCGACCCTCAATCTCGCCCTGGCCGCCAAGGCGCACGCCTTTTTGGCGGGGCGCGCCTATGTCACCCCGCAGGACGTCAAGGCCGTGGCCAAGGACGTCCTCAACCACCGGATCATCCACAGCTACCGCGCCGAGGCCGACGGCCTTAAAAACGAAGACTTGATGCAGAAAATCCTCGATTATCTCGCTGTTCCCTAGAGACCTCGAACCAAATCGAAATGTTAATTTTCATGCTCACTGTCTAAATTTTTGGACAGTTTTTGTCCATGCCGCTTTCGTTCGCCGGTGTTCCCTGACCTTGAGTGATTTTGGAACCCTTTTGTCCGCTATGAGTTAATTCCCGGGTGACTTTAAATATCCCCGACGAGAATGTTGGCATAAAATTTGCTTAAATGACAGGAGGAGGCAACATGAGAAAAATACAACTGATTTTAAGCATTGCTTTTGGATTAATGGCGGCAGCGACAAGCCGGGCAGAAGCCCTCTCCGCCGTATCCCTGCAAGTTCATAATCCCACGGGTGGCTCACCGTCCAGTCCGGAACCCGCCGGTGTCAAGTCACAATTTATTATGAGTAACGACTCAAGCGCCGGGATCACGATCGACAGCATCCTCTGGGAATTCGCGAGTCCGGTTTTCGTTGATTCCGCGGCAGGATCCCCGGGGTTCGGTGGTTTCCGCGATTACGAGGTCGCCCCTGCCGATACGTATGGCGGGAGCGGATCCGGAGAATTTCAGACCATGGTTCTGGCCGACAGCGATGTCTTGACGGGATATGCAGGACCGACTTCCTTTGCGGACGGCGCGACTTCGCTGTTTTTGACATTCAATGATTTTGATGACGGCGAGGCCTTTGGTTTTTGGACAGATCTGGACACGACGAATAATGATAAAGGCCGGGTGGGAAACAGCGATTTTAATGGTTCTAAAACCACGGTGACATTCAGCGACGGATCTGTTCTCAACTATACCTGGGTGCTTCCCGATAACGACGGGCGCAGTTTTTATGCCCAGGCTGAGGGAGAAAATAGTCACTCTATCCCCGAGCCGGGAACGATGGCGCTGTTAGGCAGCGGTTTGTTGGGTGCCCTGGCAAGAAGAAAAATCAGCGTTTAAAGCGCTGAGCAGATTTTAAGTGTTTGTTGCGTTCTATCGTTTATCCTTCACAGCTTAGCAACGAACGCAAACCTAATGCCCGACTAAGGACGCTTACGAGAGCATTAGAAAAAAAGGCAATTCACGAAAGTGGATTGCCTTTTTTATGTGCGCCCGGCAGGGCGCACTTACTAGAGGGTGCAAGTCCCTTACAG
>CAYHZK010000224.1:0-3578 GCA_964361085.1 uncultured Planctomycetales bacterium | reverse complement strand
CGAAGAAGTTGACGTCGTCGGGTTGCGCGAGGCGATTCAGAAGACGGTTGTTACCGGTGTTGAAATGTTCCGCAAGGAGCTGGATGAAGGGATCGCCGGGGATAACGTCGGGTTGCTTTTGCGCGGCATGGATAAGGACAAGATCGAAAGAGGAATGGTTTTGGCCAAGGCCGGTTCGATCACGCCGCACAAAAAATTCAAGGCGCAAGTTTATATTCTAACCAAAGAAGAGGGCGGCCGTCATACACCGTTCTTTAAAGGATATCGTCCTCAGTTTTATTTCAGAACCACCGACGTGACCGGAACGGCTGAACTGCCCGCCGGTGTTGAGATGTGTATGCCGGGCGACAATGTGGCGTTGACGATTGAATTGATCACGCCGGTTGCCATGGAGAAAGAGTTGCGATTCGCTATCCGTGAAGGTGGCCGTACCGTCGGAGCGGGTGTCGTCGCTGAAATCATCGAATAAAAGGTGTTCTAACGATTGGGGGAGGATGCAGGGCGCTCCTTCGCATCCTAAGGAAAAGTTTTTATGCAAAAGATACGTTTAAAACTGAAGGCTTATGATCATCGATTGATTGACCAATCGGCTCAGGAGATCGTGGACACCGCGATCCGGACTGGCGCTAAAGTGGCGGGTCCGATTCCGTTGCCGACAAAAAAGGAACTGTACACAGTTCTCCGTTCTCCCAACATCGATAAAAAATCCCGGGAGCAATTTCACCTGGTGATCCATAAACGCCTCATTGATCTTATCGAACCGACGGCCAAAACCGTTGAGGCCATGCGCAAACTGAATTTGCCGGCCGGCGTCGACGTTGAGATCAAACAATAATTCGGACCTTAAAATGATACGTGGACTTTTAGGAAAAAAAGTTGGAATGACGCAGGTTTTCGATAAGGAAGGCAATTCTATTCCTGTCACCGTGATCGAAGCGGGCCCTTGCCGTGTTCTGGAACTTGTTGATTCACCGTTGAAGGTCAAGATCGGTTTTGAAGAAAAACGTGAATCACGCGTCAAGAAGCCGCAGTTGGGATTTTTTAAAAAAATCGGAGTATCTCCCCTGCGTTTGGTCCGTGAGATTGAATCTTCGGACAACAAAGAATATCAGGTTGGACAGGAATTGAAGGCTGATGTTTTCAAGCCGGGGGATTTCGTTGATGTCTCCGGGATCTCTCGAGGAAAAGGTTTTCAGGGCGGTATGGTGCGATGGAATTGGAGAGGCGGCGGCGCGGCCCACGGTTCGATGCATCACCGCCGTATCGGTTCCGCCGGATCGAGTTCGGACCCTTCCAGAACATTTCGCGGTCATCACATGCCTGGCCATATGGGGGCCCAAAAAGTGACTGTTCAGGGGCTGCGCGTGATCCAAGTTGACGCGGCCAACAATATGATTTTAATCAAAGGGGCTGTTCCAGGGCATCGGGATAGTTTCGTGACCATTTTGCGTTCCAAGAAAAAGGCCTTCCGCGCCCTGGATGATAAGAGGGTCACGCTGGCCAAGAGTCGCAACCCGATGAAACAGAGCAAGGCCACGACGGCAGGCAAAGGGAAATAAGACATGTTGACGTTGCCCGTTTTTAATAAAGAAGGAAAAGAAGTGAGTCAGATCGAGTTGCCCGAAGACATCTTCGGCGTTCCGGTCAATACCGACGTGATTCATCAGGCCATGGTGATGTATCAGGCCTCCCTTCGTCAGGGAAATGCGTCCACCAAGGAGCGCGGTTCGGTTTCCGGCGGGGGGATCAAACCCTGGCGTCAGAAGGGAACCGGTCGTGCCCGCCAGGGGTCCATCCGTTCGCCGTTGTGGCACGGAGGCGGCGTTGTGTTTGGTCCGCATCCCCGGGATTTCGGGTACAGCGTTTCGAAGAAGATCAAGCGGGTCGCGCTGCGTGAAAGCCTCAATGCCAAATATCAGAGTCAAGCGCTCTTCTGTCTGGAAGAATTTAACGATAAAATTGCCAAGACTAAGGAATTTGCCGGGATATTGTCCGCGCTTAAACTTCGCGGCAGGATCCTCGCGTTGCTGGATGGATGCGATAAGAGTATCCATCTCGCCAGTCGCAATATCCCTCGCTTTGAGCTGGTCCGCACCAAAGATGCCAATGCCTATGATGTTCTGCGGAACAAAAATGTCCTGTTGACACGGACTTCTCTTAACAAAATTTTAGAACGTATCAAATAAGACTATGAAAACAAGTTACGATATTATCAACACGTTAATCCGTACCGAAAAAGGCACACAGCTTGAGCCGGACAGAAAATATTTGTTCGAGGTTGCCCGTGCCGCCAATAAGCTGGAAATTAAAAAGGCAGTAGAGGAGATTTATAATGTGAAGGTCGCTGCCGTCAACGCCATGGTTGTTCCCGGCAAGCGCAAGCGGGTCCGTCGGGATTTTGGATATTCCTCGGACTGGAAAAAGGCCGTCGTGACGTTGCGTGAAGGCCAGAAAATTGATGTTACTTAACCAATGAGGTGTTGTTGTGGGAGTTAAGCGATTTAAGCCACTGACCGGCGGTTTACGATTTGCCGCCCTGCCCGACTACAAGGAAATCACCAAAGGCAAGCCGGAGAAGTCTTTGCTGGAGCCTTTGCGCAAAAAGGGCGGTCGTAACGTTTATGGCCGCATCACCGTGCGTTTCCGCGGCGGCGGGCACAAAAGGATGTATCGTCTCGTTGATTTCAAGCGTGACCGCGTTGATCAGCCGGCCGAGGTCTTGGCTATCGAATACGATCCTAACCGTACGGCCCGTATTGCCTTGATTCAATATGCTGATAAAACAAAGGCTTATATTTTGGCGCCGCTGGATTTGAAGGTCGGGAACAAAGTCGTGAGCACCATCAGTGCCGATGTTGAAATCCGTCCTGGAAATTGCATGCCGATCAAGCGTGTCCCCTTAGGGACGGCGATTCATAACATCGAATTGACGCCCGGTAACGGGGGCCAGATGGCTCGATCCGCCGGGACTTCGGCGCAACTGCTCGCCAAAGAGGGCGGGATCGCTCATATCCGTCTTCCCTCGAGCGAAATGCGAAAAATCCGTTTGGATTGCCGCTGCACGATCGGCCAGCTGGGCAATGTTGAGCATGAGACGATCCGGTTGGGCAAGGCGGGACGGTCTCGCTGGTTAGGTTGGCGTCCGCATGTTCGGGGCGCTGCCATGAATGCCGTCGACCATCCGCACGGCGGTGGTGAAGGCAAGGCTCCGCAGGGCAATCCGCATCCGGTCAGTCCCTGGGGTATCGCCACAAAAGGAAAAAAGACCCGTAATCGAAGAAAATATTCTAATCAATTCATCGTGAAACGAAGGACAAAGTAAAATGGGGCGTTCGCTTAAAAAAGGTCCATTTGTGGATGAATCTCTGATGGATAAATTCAGGAGAATGGTCGCGAGCGGGCAAAAGCAACCGATCAAGACCTGGTCAAGACGTTCAACCGTTGTCCCTGAATTTGTGGGCTATACCATCGCCATCCATAACGGCAAACAACATTTACCGGTTTATATCACGGAAAACATGGTGGGTTATAAATTGGGCGATTTTGCTCAAACCCGGATTTTCAGGAAACATGGCGGT
>CAYHZK010000223.1:0-3630 GCA_964361085.1 uncultured Planctomycetales bacterium | reverse complement strand
GGACAATCCTCGCGCAGAATAACATCAATATTGCCGGGATTACGCTGGGCCGCGAGGCCGAAGGCCGGCTTGCCGTCAGTCTTGTCAATGTCGACAGCGATGTCCCGGCGAACGTCATCGCAAAAATCAAAACGACCCCCAACATCCTTTTTGCGAAATTGATTAAAATTTGATATGGGCGATATGAGCACAAATGACCCGATCATTCTGGGATGGATTCCCGCGCTGCGGGCCGGGGTTTCCGACAGTCTTGGTCCCGGAGGGATGACGGCCTTTGTCCTTTTTATTATTTTCCTTTTTTTTTGCGTCAGGCGAAACGATCAATTGGTCCCTCGGGGTGTTTGCTTCTTTGCTGGTTTTTTTGCGGGAGTTGTTTGTCTTTCTTTAACTTGGCTGGATTGGCTGATTTCTTCTGAAAGGTTCGTCGTGGCCCTGAAAGTGATTTACGCCGTTATGATTGTCGCAGGTTTTGCTGGAGGAGGTCTTTTGTTGCGCGACTGGATGATCTGGAGGCGAACCCGCGACTTCGGGAAGCTCCTGGTCCAATTTTCTGCCTTTGGCGAGCCATGGGGGACTCCGACTATCGAAAATTCATCGATCGGTATCCGTTCTTTTTTTGCATTTTTCAGATTAGGCGGTGTGGCCATCTGGCCCGGCATTTTGAGCGCCCTTTTAATCTCACTTTGGCCGCAGAATGAATTTCTTACATTCATTTTTTATACCTTCACGTTACCGGGGCAGGAACCAGCAGCATTTTTTCTGTTGAGCCTGTATTGTGCAACCTTGGTGTGGTTTTTGGTCATGGCCCTGGTGATGTTTTATAGTCTCATGAAACCGAACAGCGGTGTCGCTGAACTTAGAAAATTTTTATCAAGAGTACAGATCGCCGTATCAGCGCTGCTCATCTCATACGGATGCGCGATGATAATAATTTCGATAAAATTTTTCTGATAATGTCTTGAGTCTTTACGAAAGGACAATTTTAGGATGAATCTTGTGATCATCGGAGCCCAGTGGGGGGATGAGGGCAAGGGAAAGCTCATCGATTTTTTGTCGAAAGACGTCGATGTCACGGTGCGTTATCAGGGCGGCAACAATGCCGGCCATACCGTCGTTGTGGATGACCGGGAGTTTGTTTTTCATCTTTTGCCGTCGGCCATTCTGCATCAGGATAAGGTTTGCGTCATCGGCAACGGCGTTGTCGTCGACCCCAAGGCCCTGCTCGAGGAGATCGCGGAATTGAAATCCAGGGGTCTCGTGGTCACGCCCCGGCAGCTTAAGATATCGGGCCACTCTCACGTGGTGATGCCGTATCACCGCATTTTGGACGGCCTGCGTGAATCGGTTCGCAAGAATAAAATCGGCACGACGGGACGCGGCATCGGCCCCTGTTATTCGGACAAGGTCGCCCGCTGCGGGATCCGCATGATCGACATTTTGAATCCGCGCGTCCTCAAGGCCAAGCTGGAAGACAATCTCGCCGAAAAGAATGAAATCTTTCGCAAGGTCTACCGCCAAAAACCATTCCCGTTCGAATCGCTGTACACAGAATACCTCCGTTATGGGAAGCTGCTGTCCCCTTATGTCTGCGATACCGCCATCTATCTGAACCAGGTTATCGACGAGAAAAAGTCGGTCCTGTTTGAAGGAGCGCAAGGGACTTTTCTGGACATCGATTTTGGGACGTACCCCTTTGTGACGTCGTCCAGTTCTATTGCCGGCGGAGTTTGCTCAGGGAGCGGGGTTGCCCCCACGAAAATCGACAAGGTCCTGGCCGCGGTCAAGGCCTATACAACCCGTGTGGGGGAAGGGCCGTTCCCTACGGAGTTTTCGACCAGGCTTAAGGACGAGATCCGCATCAAAGGCAAAGAGTTTGGCGCCACGACCGGGCGGCCCCGGCGCTGCGGATGGTTTGACAGTGTTCTGGTGCGTTACTCGGTGGTCGTCAACGGGATTTCCGAGTTAGCCATCATGAAGCTGGACGTCCTTGATGAGTTGAAAAAGATCAAGATTTGCACTGCTTACGAATTCCGGGGGAAGCGGTATGAAAATTTTCCGATGGATTTCGAAGTCCTTTCCAGAGCCAGACCCGTTTATGAGGAGGTCGACGGCTGGTGCAGCCTTACACGGGGGCTTAAGGAGTATGAAAAATTGCCTCCTAACGCCCGAAAGTACATCGAGCGACTTGAAAAGCTCCTGCAGGTTCCGATCCGCTACGTCTCGACAGGGTCCAAAAGGGACGAAACGATAATCCGGTACTGATCTTCCGTGAAAAACCGTAAAAGAAATTGACTTTGAATAATTGCTATGTTAATTTGAAACAAAAAAAGGAGGCTTTTGATGCGTAAATTATTCCCATTATACATTTTGACCACCCTGATGGCGTTCAGCCTTACCGGCTGCACCATGATTTTTCAAAAGGGCCGCCGCAAGGATATTGAGCGGATCGCTCAACTGCAGAGCGAAAAAGATCGCCTGGAAAAGGAAAAATCCGAGCTGGAGCGCGCCAAGTCGGAACTGGAAAACCGGTTGCGCGGCGAGATTGACAGCGATCAGGTCAAGGTTGAAATGGGAGAGCGCGGCCTGGTCATCACATTTGTCGCTGAAGTCCTTTTTGATTCCGGCAAAGCGGTTTTGAGATCGGAGGCCCTGGATAAACTGGGTAAAGTTTCCGATGTCCTGAATACGACCGTGCGGGATCTTAAGATTGGAATTGAAGGCCATACGGATAATATCCCGATCCGGCATTCGGGATGGAAGTCCAACTGGGAGCTTTCTTCTGCCCGGGCCATGAGCGTTTTGCATTATTTGATTGACAAGCACAGTGTTGATCCCGTCCGGCTATCGGCGACAGGATATGGCGAATACCATCCTGTGACCAGCAACGACACCGCCGAGGGACGGCAAGAAAATCGCCGTGTCGAGATTGTGATCATTCCCAAAACAACGAAACAGGCAACCCATGTCAACGCCCAAGAAAACCTTAAGTAAGGCGACTCAACCGCACAAAAAGGGGGCAGAGGTGAAGAACAACCTTATTCTACCGGTCTCAATCGGTGTCGCGATTTTAGGCTGTGTTCTGGCGGTCAGCGCTAATATCAACGCCATCGAAATCAAGAAGAATTTAGAAAAGGAACGTTATCAGCGCATGGATGTCGAGCGGCGGCTTCAGGACTCCTTGCAAAAGGCGGGTTTTGTTCAGAGGGAGCTTGGCAATGCCGAGCGCAAAATCTCGGACATCCAAAATATTATTAATGAGGGCCAGGCCAGCACCAATCAACTGAAGTCTCAAATGGAGAGCACGGCTAAAGAAAACGAAGCCCTCCGGCAGAGTGTTAAAAAATTGCAGGGTGACTTGAACGCCGCTGCCGCTGCGCAGGCCCAGTCCGAGGCGGCGGTCACGGCCAATGTTACCGGTGCGGCCCCATGAGATTTTTTTGATGCGGCAGGCATAGCCATTTTTGGAGTTTTTCAAAATGGGGGATGCAAAATCCCCCATTTTGTTGAATGGTAAGACATGAGTTCTACAAATTTTTTGCCGGCGCATGTTGCGATTATTATGGACGGTAATGGCCGTTGGGCCAAGAGCCGGAATCTCCCCCGTTTTCGCGGCCATATTGAAGGCGTAAA
>CAYHZK010000222.1:0-3641 GCA_964361085.1 uncultured Planctomycetales bacterium | reverse complement strand
CGTAGGCCTGATAGTCGGCGTCGAGCATCTGATAGTCGAAAGTTTCGTGAAGCGTGGAGCGTGAAACGTGAAGCGGGTCTGACGCAAGACCCGGGTCCGAAGACGGCTCAGTCTCTTGCCGGCCGACCGGCTGCCAACGGGTGTCGATGTCTTTCCAGGCGCCGTCTTTTTTGTAATGATACGGGCCGCTGGCGACGATGGCCTGAACCCGGCCGTCGGGGCGGGAAAAAATTTTGGTATTCTGGGTGCGCTTCTCCGGGATTTCCGCGGCCCCCTCCGGCAGACCGCGCAGATACGTCGTTTTCATTTCCGGGAGGATTTTATATTCGTGAAGCGTGAAGCGTGAAGCGTGAAGCGCGTCGGGACTAAAACTGGTTTCAGGAAGCGAATTTGGCGATTGAGTCGGCTTGGAAAAGATTCCGGGCACAGACAGGAAGAAGAGAATCCCTGCTGCGCTAAGGATCGAAAGGATCAATTTCAAGTTACGGCGTTGGGGCATATAAAACGTATCTCGTATTCCGTATCTCGCACTTCGTACTGCACCGTTCGCAAAGGCTGTTAGTCCGTCGAAACACGAACTACGAGATACGAGACACCATTTTTAGCGATTATAAATTTTGTTCATCTCTTTTTTCAAATCTTTCTCCAGACTCGAATTGATTTGAGTCCGCAGGCGCATCTCTGTTTCCAGGATTTTTTGTTTGACCATATCGGCGTCTTCGGCGCCGGGATTTAGAAAAAGGTACTGCTGGTAATGTTTGTAAGCGGTCTGCGGGTCATTCAGATATTCACCGCTGACGAAGGCTAGATTGAAATGGGCGTTGCAGTCCTGCGGGGCCATGTCCACGGCGACCCGGTACTCCCTGCCGGCCTTAAGATAGTCGCCCTGATTGAAGTAGCTGTTGCCCATGTTGTAATGGACCCGGGCCTCGTCTTTTCTTAACTTCATTTTTTCTGTTCTGATCTTTTCCAGCAGCTCCACCACCTGCCTGCCCTTTTTTTCCGCCTCGGCGGCCGTCGGGGCAGAGACGATTTCGACGGAGATGGATTTCTTTTCTTCTGATGCGTGAAGCGCACCTTGTGAAGCGTGAAGCGTGTCGGATGGCTTTGAGGATTTCGTATTTCGTATCTCGTATCTCGTATCTCGTTGTTGGTCGGGGGCTGTTGTTGGCGGCTGAGTGATTATGCCAGACTGATTCGCAACTTCTGGCTGGTCGCCGGCGGGTTGATCCTGCTGCAGGTTTTCGGCCAGTTGCGTCTCGAGAGAGTGGATCTGCTGCATCAATTCCAGCTCCCTCGCCGCAAGCCGGGATTGGAGGTCGACGATTTGTTTTGCATAATTCTTGTTGTATTCGCTGAATTGTTCGATTTGCTTTTGATAGGCGTCGCGCTGGATTGCGACCTCGTTCATCCGGTTGTTGTCGATATTTTTCTGCCCGCGCAGGTTGCGCAGCTGCTGGTCGAGGTCCGCGTTTTGCTTTTGCAGCTGCGTGTTTTCTTCGATCAATTTGCGAAGGCTGCGGTTGATCTGGATGATCTGAGCGTCATTCAGGACTTCTTCGGACGTATCTCGTATCTCGTATCCCGTATCTCGTTGTTGGTCGGTGGTGGTCGGCTGCTGCTGACTCGTGACTTCCGGCTCTTGACCGCCGGCTTCGGCGGGAGAGGGCTGTAATGATGGGAACGCGGCGCGCGGCTTGATGGTGCCCCAGCCCTGAAGGTCTGCGGGTTTGATCTGGCCTTCCCCGACCTCGGTTTCGATCTCAACGATGTCGTCTTTGAGGGGCTGACCGTTAGGCATTGATTCTTGCGCCAAAGGCGCGTTTTCCGCAAAGGCAGGGAGCGCCGAGCACCACACTAGAAATACTGCAATTATCGTGAAACGCATCGGGGGCAGAGCTGGGTTCGTGAGGCGTGAAGCGTGAAGCGTGAAGCGTAAAAATTCTGTAGAAAAATTTTTAATAATCTTTATCATCATGATTTTTATATTGAATCCCATGTCGACTCTTTCTTTCGCTTCACGTCTCTATCAAGGCTTGATCATCATCTCCGCATTGACCGGCTGTTCGGGCATCAGACTGCTGTCGCTCTTCTCGTATTCCTTCGGCGGCTTGATGCTGCCGCGGTATTCGTTGTAATGCTCGTCGCCGCTGACGATGTGCGGGGTGATGAAGATGACAATCTCCGTTGACTCGACGGTTTCTTTCTGCGAGCTGAACAGGCGCCTGAGATACGGCATATCCATGAGGACCGGCAGTCCTTTGCGGGACAGCACCTTGTTTTCCTTTTTCAAACCGCCCAAAATAATGGTCATTCCGTTTTTGACGATGACGGTCGTCTCGACCAGCGTTTTGTTCACCTGAGGGATGCCGCCGCCCTTGGACTGGATCTGACCAGTGACGGTTGAAATCTCCGGTTTGAGCGCCATGGTGACGAAGCCTTCGTCATTGATCGTGGGCGTGACATTGAGCTTGAGCCCGACGTCCACAAAGCGGACGTCTTCGCTGGTGATCGCGTTGTCTCCGGTGCCGGAGGTTGTGGAAATGATATAAGGGACCGTGTCGCCGATATGGATCTTGGCCTCCTGGCCGTTGGTGACGAGGATCTTCGGGTTGGAAAGAATTTTCGTGTCGCTGACCTGCCTGAGGGCCCGGATCGCCAGCTGAAATTTATTGACGTCGAAATTCCCGATGGCGATTCTGCTGTACCTGGAAAAAAGGTTGTCGCTGCCGGCAAGCTTTTTTTCATCCAGGAAGATGTTGTTGAAGTCCACTCGCCGCAGGGCCTGATAGGGGCTGTTGCGAAAATCCACATTCCAGTCGATGCCGTAATCCTGCTCGGGTTTGAAGACGACCTGAACCACCCTCGCCTCGACGAGAACTTCCTTTGTCGGGACGTCAAGGATTTTAAGGATCCCGGAAATTTCGTCCTTGCGTCCTGGGAAAGCGCGGACAATGATCTGGTTGCTGCGTTCGTCGACGGACAAAGATCCCACGGACTGGGCGTCCACCCGCGCCCGCAACTTTTCGGCCACCACGTCGGCCTTGGCGTACTGCAGCGGATAGACAACGACCTCCAGCGGCGTCTCGATATCCTTCAGGGCGTTTTTCATTTTCTCGAGGGTGACCGCGGTGTCGATGAGGACCACGTTGCCGGTGTCTTCATCAACGATGATCTGCCCGATGGAGCTTTTCATCCCTTCCAGCGCGGAAAGGGCGTAGCTGGGCTTGGCGTATTTCAAATGCACGATGCTGACCTCGCGTTTGTCGCTGAAGGATTTGCCGAACATGGCCTCGAATTCCTGCTCGGTCATGACCCGCACGATCTCGTTTTCGATGTGGTAAGAAAGTTTATTGGACAAAACGGCGATGTCGAGGGCGTCCTTGATCGAGACACTTTTCAAATAAAACGTGGCCCGTCCCTGGATCACCCCTGCGGTGACAAGATTGAATTCACCTTTCAGGGCCAGAAAACGCAGGACGTCGACAACGCTCATATCGCGGACATCCAGTGTGATCTTTTGTTTGAGGCGTTCGGGCAGCGGCTGCCTGGGTTCGCCCACCGTGATGGCCAGAGGCTGGTCTCCACCGGGGACGGGAACCAGCGCGTCGAAAGCCGTGGCTGCCGGTTGCGGCGACCCG
>CAYHZK010000221.1:0-3658 GCA_964361085.1 uncultured Planctomycetales bacterium | reverse complement strand
CAACGAACCGAATTTCAGATGCTGGTTGCAGCGCACGCACGGATTGGGCGTGCGGCCGCTTAAGTATTCGCTGGTAAAATCCTCGATGATAAAATCGTTGATGTCCGCGGCAAAATCGAGGACATAGTGCGGAATATGCAGGATCTGCGCGGCCCGTCGGGCGTCATCAATCCCCTCAACCCCGCAGCAGGACGGCTTCTTCGTCCGGGGATGCGAGATGCTGAAACACATCGTGACCCCGACGACATCATGCCCGGCCTCTTTCATGAGCCCGGCGACGACAGAGGAGTCCACCCCGCCGCTCATCGCGACAAAGACCTTCCGGCCCTTTTCGATATTATGGTTTGAGGAAATCATATTCTCTTACTTTGCACTGCACCCTTGTTACGATCCGGTCACTTTCCCGATGGCGTCATACGTCACTTTCAAAAGATACTCCAGTTCCCGGTTCGTCATCGAGAGCGGCGGCATCACGACAATCACGTTCCCTAAAGGGCGCAAAATAACACCGCGCTGCAGGACCTCCTGACACACCCGAACCCCGATCCTGTCTTCCCACGGAAAAGGCGCCTTGGCCGTTTTGTCCCGGACCAGCTCGATCCCGACCATAAAACCCTTTTGCCGGACCTGCCCGACATGGGGCAAATTATAAAACACTTTGAGTTTTTCGCTCAAGAAATTTATCTTCGGCTGCAGCCGCCGCAGCGTCTGTTCCTCCTCAAAAACCCGCAGGTTCGCCAGGGCCGCGGCACAACACAACGGATTGCCTGTATACGTATGACCATGGAAAAATGTCTTCTGGTCCTGGTACAAAAACAGAAACCCTTCAAAAACCTTCTGTGTGGTCAAGGTCGCCGCGAGAGGCAGATACCCGCCGGTGATCCCTTTGGCAAGACACAGAAAATCCGGCGTCACTCCGTCATGTTCGCAGGCAAACATCTTGCCCGTGCGGCCAAAACCCGTCGCCACTTCATCCGCGATCAAAAACACATTGTGCTTCTCGCAGAGCTCTTTCATCCGTCGCAGCAGGCCCTCAGGCCAGACGATCATACCGGCAGCACCCTGGACAACCGGCTCGACGATCAAGGCCGCGATCGCCTCATGAGACTGCTCCAGAAGTTTTTCCAGCCCATCGACCGCTTCAAAAAAATATCGAGGATATTCTTTCCCCTCCGGCGCGCGGTAGCCATCCGGAAAATCCAGCTGGATCGTCGGAAAAGTTAGTTTTTCGTAAACCCTGTGAAAAAGCTCGATCCCGCCGACACTCACCCCTCCCAGCGTATCGCCGTGATAAGAATTGGCCAGATGGACGATCTTTGTTTTTTGCGCGCGCCCGGTGTTTTGCCAGTACTGATACGCCATCTTGAGCGCGACCTCAACGGCCGTCGAGCCGTTGTCGGAATAAAAAACTTTTTCCAGACCCCTGGGCGCGAGCGAGACCAGTTTCCGCGCCAGTTCAATGGCGGGCGCGTGCGACAGGCCCAAAAGCGTGGAGTGATCCAGCCGGCTGAGCTGATGCCTGATCGCCTCATTGATTGTTTTGTGAGCGTGCCCGTGGACATTGACCCAGAGGCTCGAAACACCGTCGAGATACCGTCGTCCGTTGCTGTCCTTCAGATACGATCCCCTGGCTTCGTCGATGACGAGCGGCTCGGACTGAAGCCAGTCCTGCATCTGCGTGAAAGGGTGCCAGAGATATTTTTTGTCGTCGGCCGCCCGCTGCGCGGTCCTGTTGGCCGGCGGGGTTGTCAGCGGCTTCACATTGATCTGATGGCAGTGACGCGCGATCGTTTCAGGCGACACCTCTTTCATATAAGGAATGGTCCCCAGAAGAGGGACATTCCCCAGGCGGCTGATCGCCGCGGGATTCGTTTTTTCGGGAATGCCTTTCTCTTTGTTTTCGGTTTCGCAAAAAAGAACGCCCAGGACATTGATCCCCCGCTCCCTGGCCGCGTCGATCGTCAGGAGCGTGTGATTGATCGCGCCCAATCCCGGGCGCGAGACAATGACCAGATCCGCGCCGCAATCCTTGATCAGATCAGCAACAAGATACTCGTCCCGGATCGGGACCATAAGCCCGCCGGCGCCTTCGATCAAAAGGACGTCATGCCGGCGACGGAGTCTCTGATAGACCGAAATGATTTTATCGACGTGGACATTGATCTTGTCCCGTTTGAACGCCTCATGCGGGGACAGCGATTCTTTGGCGTGATAAAGGTTGATGTCCTCCAAAGGGTCATTGACCTTGAGGAATTCTTTCAAAGACGCCGCGTCATCGCCGCCGCACTGAACCGGCTTCATGACACCGACATCAAGGCCCTGGGACTTCAGCAGCGTCCCCAGAACCCGCGCCGCCATGGTCTTTCCCACCCCCGTATCCGTGCCGGTAATAAATATCGGCCTGGCCTGCTTTTGCGGCCGCTGCGTCGGCCGCTGCGGCCGTCGCCTCAAACGCCCTTTGCCTTTCGGCGCGGGGGCGGAAGGCGGAGACGAAGGATGCTCGACCTCTTCTTCCAAATCAAAAAAATCCAGCGGACTGACAATCTTTTCTTTTTCTTTATCTTTTTTTTGCATAGATCCAGATCACCTCAAAGGAGGCCTGTACCCCCCAACGGTTATTAAAATTTTTAAAATAGTACTCATTGGCCCGACGGAGCCAATCTCTCCCAAAATAAAAATCCCGGTTCATCCGGTTGGCCCCGATCCCTTTGAGCCATTTCAAAAGCGCCAGCATATCCGGGAAATGTGTTTTGATCAGTTCCGTTTTGATTTCGGGATCGCCAAAGCCGGCCTGTCGCGCCGCCGCAAAAACCGCGTCCTCCCCGGCCAGCCGTTTCAAGAGCGGCACAGAATTCCACGCCGAATTTTCAAACGACACAAACAGTTCTTCCAGAGTCCGTCCGCCGAACAGGGTCGCGCAAAAAACACCCCTCTCTTTCAAAACACCATAACTCGCCCGGAAGGCCTGTTCCAGATCGTCCACCCATTGATACGCCAGATTTGAAACCACAATATCAAAGGTCTCCTCCCGAAAAGGCAGGGCCGCGGCATCGGCCTGGACGATTTTAAAGCCGTCGTACTTTTTACGAGCCGCCGCAATCATCCCGTCGGAAAAATCGATCCCGATGACCCTCGTGTCCGGGAAAAAAAGGCTCAGACGGTTGGTCATCCGGCCCGTGCCCATGCCGACGTCCAGGATGTGCGCGCAGTTGTCTTCATTCTGGATACGCTGCACCAGCTCGCGGCCGATCTCATTCTGCAGCCCGGCTAAGACTTCATAATGGACCGCGGAATTCGAAAACGCCCGACGGATATGGTTGTCGATCAATTTAAAAATCATAATGACACCAACCACTAGCCGCCGGCGACCGGACACGGGCGACCTGAAATGAATTCCTCCATCACCTGATTAAACTCATGCGGTCTGCTCAAAAACGGGAAATGCCCGCAACGCTCGAACCAGTCCAGACGGGCGTGCGGGATTTTCGTCTGCAAAGATATTAAACAATCTTTCGTGCAGATGTAATCTTCGGTGCCGGTGATAAACTGGATCGGCCGGTCGACCTTCTCAAGGACATGCCGCAGGTCTTCTTTTTCCAGAATATTCAAAATTTCTAAAAGCGCCTCCTGCCGCGGGAGATCGTCGGTCTTCCGGAAC
>CAYHZK010000220.1:0-3743 GCA_964361085.1 uncultured Planctomycetales bacterium | reverse complement strand
GTCACCGGCGAGGGCGTGATGGAGTCGTTCAATTATTTTAAATTGGAATAGATCAGGAGGAACTCCCGTGATCCGGTATCCATTTTTGAGGAAGGGGTTGGCCGCGGTCGTTCTGGCGGGCTGCTGTCTTTTTCAGACAGGCTGCGCTCTCTTGCAGATTCCCCTCGATATTGTCAACGCGGCCCTGGATATCGCCAGCAGGATGCCCATGCCTCCGCCGGGTGTTTTTTAATCAGGAGGAGTTTTATGAAATCCGGATTCTGGATCGGGTTGCGGGTTTTTTTTGTTCTGGCGGTTTTTGCCGTTGCTGTGTGCCTGGCCTATCAGTTTTATCTCAACGCGTCCCAAAGCAAGATTTTGAAACAGATGATCAGCCGGCTTGAGGCGGACAGCCGCATCGCCGAGGTTTTGGTCACCGACGTGCAATACAACCCCCTCATCCAAAAACATCTGACCACGATCAAATTCCTCGAATACGACAGCCTGGGCCGGCCGCTTGCCCCGAGGCATTTCACCTTTTCGGGCAACATCATTCAGTTCCAGTCGCTGGTCGTGAGGTTTGACGATAATTTTATTAAGAAGGCCGACGCCCTGCGGGGTAAAAGCGCTTATCTTTTTTGGAAAGTTTTTATGCTCGACGGCGCCAATACGCAGGAATTCGAGATCACGAGGTTTCATGAAATCCCCAAGGGATACAAAATCGACGGCCTGCAGGACAGTTTTGAGGAAGGACTCTGGCGCGAGTTTTGGGATTATGCCCTCCACTCCGACCGCGCGCTGAAAAAAGGGATCAAAAACGCCCAGGTCGAGGCGCCGGGGATGAAGTTTGTGCCGGGGATTTTATACACCTTAAAGATCGAGCACGACGGCGGAATCCGGATCGAGACCAAAGAAATCCCGGAAATCCTGAAAGGAGAGAGGGTGTTGAAGTGAACGCCGTATTGTGAGCGTATTTTCGGGAAGAGTTTTCGCTTCACGCTTCACGAACGACGCTTCACGCGTCCAGACTATGAAAAATAAACAGATCGTCGAGATATTCAACCGCATGGGCGCCCTTCTGGAGATGAAGGACGAGAATGTCTTTCGTGTCCGTTCGTATTATAAGGCCGCGGAGAACATCGCCAACCTCGCTGAGGATATCGCGACGCTGCGCGAGGAGGGCCGCCTGGGTGAGATCGCGGGGATCGGCAAAACCCTTGAGGAAAAGATCATCGAGTATCTTGATACCGGCAGGATGACGGCGTATGAAACGCTGACGGCCGAGATCCCGGAATCCCTGCTGGAGTTGATTAAGATTCCGTCGGTGGGACCAAAAAAAGCCAAGCTTTTTTATCAGCAGTTGAAGATCGCGAACGTGGCCGATCTTAAAAAGGCGGCGGAAGAGGGCCGGCTCCTGACGCTCCCCGGGATTAAAGAAAAGACGGTGGAACATATTTTAAGCGGGATCAAGATCGTGCAGGCCGGGCAGGAGCGGATGGATATTGGGGCGGCGACGGCAGCGGCGGAGCCGATCCTTTCCGCGTTGCGGGCGTTGCCGGAGGTTAAAGCGATTGAAGCCGCGGGCAGTCTGCGCCGGGGCAAGGAAACGGTCCGCGACATTGATATCCTCGTCGATTCGTCCAACCCTGAAAAAGTGATGGATGTTTTTGTCCGTCTCCCCCAGGTCAAGGCCGTCAATGTTCACGGCGACACGAAGTCTTCGATCCTGACACACGACAATGTTCAGGTGGATCTGCGCGTTGTGGAACCGCAGTCGTTCGGCGCGGCGTTGTTGTATTTCACCGGCTCGACGGGTTTTAATGTGAAGCTTCGCCAGATCGCGATTAAAAAAAACATGAAGGTCAACGAATACGGGATCTTCTCTGTCCAGGGTGACCGCGAAACGCTCATCGCCGCCAAAACGGAAAAGGAGTGCCTGGCCGCCCTGGGGCTTCCCTTCATCCCGCCGGAGCTGCGCGAGGATATGGGGGAATCGCGGCTGTTCCCCGCCCAGGGAGACGTCAAAATCCCGAGGCTCGTTGACCTGAAGGACATCAAAGGCGATGTCCATGTCCATTCCACATGGTCCGACGGGCATCATACGATCGCCGGGATGGCGGAGGCGGCGCGGGTCAGGGGGTACGGTTATCTGGCGATCAGCGATCATTCCGAGCGGCTGAAGGTGGCCGGCGGGATTTCGCGGGAGGACTTGAAGAAAAAAAAGGCGGAGATCGACCGGCTGAATGAAACGTACCGGGATTTTCGCGTCCTGTTCGGTTCGGAGGTGGAAATAGACAGCGAGGGGAATTTGGATTACAATGACGCCATCTTGAGCGAATTTGACATTGTGATCGCCTCAATCCACAGCGGTTTTGAACAGAGCCGCGAAAAAATCACCCAGCGGCTGATCAAGGCCTGCCGGAACAAACGCGTGAATATCATAGGGCATCCGACGGGGGTTCATCTGGGCCGGCGCGAGCCGTATGATCTGGACTTCAAGGCCCTGTGCCGGGCCGCGGCGGAAAGCAACACGTTTTTGGAAATCAATGCGTTTCCCATCCGCCTGGACTTGAATTCCTCGAATGTCTATTTTGCGGCAGGGCAGGGGGTTCAGTTCGTCATCAACACCGATTCCCACCACCGCGATCATCTGGATTACATGAAATTCGGCGTAGGCATCGCCCGTCGGGGCTGGCTGACCAAAGAGCAGGTGCTGAACACATTGCCGTTGAAGGAATTTTTGAAGAGAATAGAAAAATAAATGTTTCACGAGTCCGCAATTTATGTTTAAAATTCTCAATAAACAAATCCTTTCCAAAGACGTCAAGCGTGTGGACATCCATGCGCCGGCGATTGCCGCGAAGGTTCAGGCGGGGCAATTTGTCGTCGTGATCCCGCGGGCGGGCAGCGAATGGGTTTCTTTGTGTGTCACCGAGACGGAACTTCAGCGCGGGCTCATCTCCGTGATTTTTCAGGAAAGGGACGCCGCGACCGTTCATCTGGGGGCGATTCCGATCCATGAGGAGGTTTATTCCGTGATCGGGCCGCTGGGTTCGCCCGTCGTGGAGGGATCGCCGTCGATCGACAAAACCGGTTTTATTCTTTGCGCCGCCGAGGGATTGGGAGCGGCACTCATCTTGCCGGTGTGCCGGGCTTTCAAAAAAGCCGGATACAAAGTCACCGGGATCATGGGAGCCGAGAGCAAACCGGCGGTGACCTTAGAGCCCCAGATGCGGATCGCCTGCCACAAAATTCATATCACGACAAAGGACGGCAGTTACGAACGGCGGGGGACCGTCGCCGATATGGTCAGGCAGGTTTTGGGGAGCGGGGATGTCGGAGCCGTCTATGCGGCCGGGCCGGTCGATATGATGCAAGGCGTTTGCCGGATCACGCGCGAGCGAGGGATCAAGACTTTTGTTCTGTTCAATCCCGGGAGAGGATGCGGGATGGGTTTTTGCGGCGCGTGCCGGGTGCGTGTTGACGGCAAGACGGTCTTGTCCTGCGTCGACGGTCCATCCTTCGACGGGCATAGAGTTGATTTCGAATATTTGAAGGCGAGACAATCGTCTCTGCCGGAACCGGACCGTGAAGAGGAAAAAGACGAGGTCTCCCGGTCGATTGCCAAATTCTTCCCGGGGATGTTGGGGAAATGAACGGAATGACCGTTGACGGTGCGCTCCACAGCCGGCTTAAGCGGCATAAATTTTTCATTTACAACCCGCATAACTCCTCACCGCCTTCGGCGGTTCGTCGAACAATGC
>CAYHZK010000219.1:0-3815 GCA_964361085.1 uncultured Planctomycetales bacterium | reverse complement strand
TGAAAGATGATCGCGCACCAGAGGACAATCATCAGGGCCCCGTTTTCCTTGGGATCCCACCCCCAAAAACGGCCCCAGGACTGGTCGGCCCAGATCCCTCCCAGCGTTGTGCCCAAAAATGTCATCGTCAGGCCGAACCCGAGGATCCCCATCATATTTTTGTATGTGATGTTGAGACGGTTGAGGTCGCCCGGCCGGCTGAGGGCCTGCAAAATATAGATATGGCCCATGATCCCAGCGACACAGCATCCGGCGTATCCGGTTGTGATGGCGATGACATGGGTGCTTAACCAGAAGTTTGAGTTCAACACCGCGACCAGCATCTGCATGGTGTCACCTTCCGCGCTGAATTTGCCCGATATCAGAAGAAGGACAAACCCTCCGGTATTGGCCACGACGAGACCGAGCCAGTTTTTGTTGACCGCCTCGAGAATCAACCCCAGGGCCGCGCAGACGGCGCCCACGAAAATAAACGATTCAAAGAGATTGCTGACGGGCGGACGCGACATGATCAAAATCCTCAGGGTCAAGGCGAGGACGTGTGGGATAAACCCCAAGACGGTCGCGGCGATGGTGGCCTGCCGCATCCATGGCTTTTCCGCCAACAGCGAGCACAAAAAAAGGATCAGCCCGGCGGCGTAAAAAAGTTTTGCCCAGGCAAAAAGATGGAGCGTGTTGTAAAGGAGTTCCAACGGGGCCTTCTCGACCGCTTTCTGTTCTTTCGGGGAAAGGCGCTTGAAAACGGAATCGCCAAAGGCCCGGGCCGACATATCGAATTCCAGCTGCGCGCCGTTCCAGTAATGCATCGCCATATCGCGCAGATTTTTAATTTCGCCCTGGTAGAGTGGATCGGAAAATCCCTGGATGATGGTATCCATGGGGCTTATCCATTCTTCGTTGTCGTGGCGCTGTGTCGGGATGATGCCCTGAGGACAGGCGGCGTAATGATCGGTCCAGAACGACAATGACCCGACGATCTTGGCCGCATCGTTATCCCGGGCCGTCCACGTCGCCCTGTTTTTTTTAGGCAGCAGTTCCATGATCCGGCTCAAGTCGTCTGATTTTTCAAGGATATCAAAAAAGCTGAAAAATCGCCCCGGCTCACCCGGCAAATCCAGTTCTTTCATCGTTTCGGCGGACGAAAATGTAAAGTCGGGATGCGGCACGGCATACATAAACGCGCCGGAAAGGCGGATGTATAAAAGCACGTTGGAATAAACCCTCAGCAATTCTTTGTCGACGACGGATTGTTTCTTTTCATCGATGCCGCTGATGACATTGACCAGTTCCTTGAGCTTTTCGTACCCGGACTCCAACTGGCGGTAACTGTATCGGCGCTTTTTTTCAGGCACGATTTTCAGGGCCTCGGGGATTTCGGGGTTGTTGATGAGAAAGATTTTGTCGTCGTAGGTCGTGCGCGGCGCGAAAAGGAACCGTGCCATCCATTCCACGGCACTTTCCTTCTGGCAACGCTCCCGCCCCGACACAAGCAGTAAAAAATTCTTGGCAAACGACTCGAACGGTTTGATCCGGCCCTGGTTGAGGATCGGGATGTGTTTTAAAGTTTCGAGAGATTTGACCTGGCGCGGTTTCAGGGAATCCAAAGGACACACCGCCTGCGCGGCAGAGGCCTGTGGATTCGATATCCAAGCAGCCATCAGAAAAAGGCCGGTGACAAAACGGAGCACAGGGACGGGACTATGCATGGTTTGTTTTTTCCGTTGAATTTTTCCTGGGCCTCAAGGCCGCGGTGCCGAAATGGACCACAAGCCCCATAAAGGTTACGAAGGTTGAGATATACGGCATCAGCCGTCCGGCATTTTTGACCACGGCTAAGGTCGATGACTCCAGCCCCATCCTGTCGACGGCGTATGACGCCTGATAAAATGTGAAATCATTGTACCGCAAAGGCTCGTTCATCGAGATCAGTTTTTCGCGCCAGGCCTTATTGACCTCAATCTCAACAAGACTTTGAAAACTGCGCGGCGTCTGGGTGCCGGGGTGTTCTTCCTTTTTAAATTCCTTGAGCCTCACCATAAACGGCAGGGGAAAATGTTTCAGACGGAGCATCATGTTGTAGGTTTTAAAGCCGATGGTGACCGGGGTCGGGATGTTTTCCCCCCCATAAAGCAGGACGTCGATGCCGGCGCTGTCTCCGCTGGTGATCCTGAAAATTCCTCCCGGCGTGTTTTTTTCGGGTTCCTTAAAAAGCGGGGCCGCGGCAAACCGGACAAGACCGGAGGCGTTGCGGATTGTGTTGCTGCCCTGGCCTTTATACGCTTCGCAGTTGTGATGATATTCCGTGACGATCCAGCGGACACCGAGCTCTTTTAAATCCATCTCCTGTCCGCGACGGAAATACCGCGTGTCCAGAGAGATCACATCACGGCTGGTTGTCAGATTGTCCACGGGAGGCGTGTCCTCCCAGATGGCGACCTCCCAGTCATGATAGGCCACCGATGTGTTGGAGGCCTGTCCTTCCGACAGGGTCAGATGGCTTTCCCGGGCCGTGTGCAGCGTCATGTATCCGGAAACCAAAAAGAGCAAAAGTCCGGCATGGATGATAATGATCCCAATACGCTGCCACCGGTAGACAAAATGCTTCGCGGCGGCGCAGAGGAGATTAAAGAAAAGGACCCACATGACGGCTTGCGCTCCGGGAAAGGGCAGGAACCCGAAGGCCAGAAAAAAAAACGATTCAAAATACCGGCGCTGCGCGAGGTAAAGCCCTTCCTGGATCTGGGCGACGGTCCCGACAAGCGTCAAAAAATACAGCAACAGCAGGCACACGACCGTCACTCGGACGGACGACAGGACCCGGACGACGGGAGACTGAGAGAAATATTGCCGGAGATTCATGGGGCCGTTT
Organism: uncultured Planctomycetales bacterium; assembly: GCA_964361085.1. Lineage (GTDB taxonomy): Bacteria > Omnitrophota > Gorgyraeia > Zapsychrales > JANLHA01 > CAYHZK01. The sequence goes on along the minus strand of CAYHZK010000219.1, from coordinate 946 downwards.
CAACTTTCAGGGAATGGATCAGGGCTTTGAACTGTTCGATGTTCGCGATCACAGAGTGTTTGCTGCCGGTCATCTTGATGAAAATTTGGGTTTCCTGTCCTTCCACGATGGCGGCGAACATGCTGGGGGCTTCCGGGCCGGCATCATTCTGCAGCCGGGTAAAATCAAAAAAAACAAGGCTCAGTCCCGATGCCGTCTGAATCTTTTCCGAGGACGCAATAAACTCCATGAGATCATGGTCCGACGGCACAGGCATTTTAAGCTGCTGCATCCAACGGACGATATTCGCCGCTACCCCGCCGGCCTGCCCGGCCAGCGAAACGATGGTGGTCTCAACCGGAAAATCCTTGTTCACGTTTAAAAATGTCACAACGCGCATCCCGCTCCCCTTCTGTTCGGTCCATCCCTGCGGAGCCGTCCATCGGATCGGCACGGCGGCCACGGAGTTCATCAGCATGTCCTCCTGCCCCTGCGTCCCAGGACGAAGATTGGAATGCGTCTCATCGCTGGGCATCGAACCGTCCGGATTCTGAGGGTTGTTGCGAAACTGGGCGTGGATATCATCGTCGGGCATCATCTGCAAAAAATCATGGGGATTTTTGCGGGAAGAAAATTTGGATTTGGGAGTGTCGACAAAAACTTCATGGTATCGCCGTTGGGCGGATGGCTCGCCGCACCCGGTCACGACGGGCAGGACGGCCACGATCATCACAATTTTAAAAACATCCGTGTCGCGTAATTTCATTTTCACGTTTGTGGAGGATGTTCGTTGCCCGGAGGGATTTATAAAATCAGGACCCGGTATGACAGTCAAAACAATTCATCTCTTTCCAAAGGCCGTCATCTTCAAACGGATGGATAAATTCAAGCCCCGCGGTGCTGGTCGCCTCAGCCCCCGGAGCGCCTTGTTCAATAATGGTGTGGCACGCGTTGCAATCTTTTGTAA
>CAYHZK010000218.1:0-3869 GCA_964361085.1 uncultured Planctomycetales bacterium | reverse complement strand
GAACCGGTTAAGGTCCATTACGAGGACGTGGAACATTTTGTCGGTCTCCCGGATCTGACAGGGGCGGGTGAGGAAGTGTTCAGTGAAACCCTGCAGCAATCGATGAATCAAATGCCGGAGGAGCTCAGAACCGTGTTGACCCTTTTTTATGTCGAGGATCTCTCGTACAAGGACATTGCCGGGGTCATGCAGTGTCCCGTGGGAACCGTGATGTCGCGATTATTTATGGCCCGTCAGACGCTGAAGCAAAAAATGGCCCGGCTGGCGAAAAAGGATTTTAACCTATGATATCGTGCGGAAAATTTAAAGAGCATCTTTATGCGTTCCTGGACCGGGAGACCGACGGGGAGATCGCCATCGCGATGGAACAGCACCGCAAGGACTGCCCGTTGTGTTCTCTGGAGATGGAGAAAGAGCAGAAATTCCATCACATCTTGAAAACACATCTCGCGGCGGAAAAAGCCCCGTTTGCCTTGCGGGAATCCGTGGTTGAATCGCTGGAAAAGAACAAAAAACAATTTCATTGGCAGGCTGTTTTTGTTCCCCGTTTCGCTCCGGCTCTGGTCCTGTTGACTCTTGTCGCAGCACTGCTGCTGAATCAACGGATCAACGCGGGCAAGGCGTTTCCTGTTTTCAGCGAGGCTGTGACCAATCACATCGAGTATTTAAAAGGCGTGTATCCCCTGGAGTTTCAAACCGGGCAAATCAAAGAGGCCCTGAACTGGTTTCAGGGAAAAACTGATTTTGCCGTCATGCCCCCGCATCTTGATTTGAATCAGGCGAGTCTGCAGGGCGGCCGGATCGTGCACCTTAAGGATAAGAAAGCGGCGTATTTTGTGCTGGAAAAGAACGGTTACAAGATTTCGTGTTTTTATACGGACTTGCATCATGTCCCGCTGCCCCAGGCATCCGTAAAAGACGGGATCAAACGGCTGGACAACGGCCTCCTGGTCAAAACCGAGAAAGGGTATCATACGGTTTTTTGTTACCATAAAGACGACGGGACGGCCTGCATTTTTGTATCCGATATGCCGCTGGAGCAACTGTTGTCTCTCATTGCCTAATATGCGAATCCAAAATTTTACAAGAAACAGCATCATGCCGGGCCTCGGACTTGCGGTTCTTTTCTGGGCCTTTTCCGCCCCGCCGTCGTACGCGGATTTTTCCGCCTGGCAGGAACTCCTCGGACGTTTTGTGGAGAAAGGGCTGGTCAATTATTCCGCGATCCGGGAGGATCCGTCTGTGTTGAATGCCGCCGTTGTCGGCCTTGAGGGTTTGAGCCGGAACGAATACGAGGTGTTGTCTCCCGATGGGAAAAAGGCATTTTGGATCAACGCTTATAATATCGGCGCTATCAAAGTGGTGATGGATCATTATCCTTTGAGACGGGCCGTCGGGCTTTCAGCCCTCCGGTATCCTTCCTTAAGTATTCAGCAAATCCCCGGTGTTTGGGACAGGCCCGTCATGAAACTGCTTGGTCAAGCCGTGAGCCTGAATGTCATTGAGAACGAAATGCTGCGCAAGGAATTCCGGGATCCTCGCGTTCACTTTGCGATTGTGTGCGCCTCGCTGGGATGTCCTGTTTTGCGCGGGGAGGCTTACGTTCCCGTCCAACTGGAGGCCCAGTTGGACGACCAGGTCAGGGGATTTGTCCGGGATCCGCGGAAAGTCCGGTTCGATGCGAAGACCGGCACGCTTTACGTATCCCCCATCTTCAAATGGTTTAAAGAGGATTTTGCTTCGGCGGGGGGAATGATCGTGTTTCTCCGCCGGTATCTGCCTGCGCACCCGGCGATTTCCGACGACATCAAAATACAATGGCTGGATTATGACTGGAGTTTGAATGCGCAAAGCCATGATTAGAAAGCCGGCTCAGGAAGAGTCCTTCCCTCTTGTGTGGTTTCGCGTCACGGGCGTCATTATTTTGGTCATGAGTTTTTTGATTGGCCGGCTGGGGGGAAATTTTGACTATTCCGTCCCGCAGGATCTGCGGCCGATCCCGACACTGGTTCTTTATCTCCTGATCTGGTTCGGCGCTTACTTTTTCGCCCTGGAGCGTGTCAGAACAATACGGACGTCTGACGCCCGTGGCATGACGATGATCTGGATTCTTTTTGTCGGCCTGGTCGCCAGGATTTTTTTCTTTCCACCCCACGCCATACAAGAGACGGATTTCTACCGGTATTTTTGGGACGGGCAGGCGGTTCTGCAGGGGGCCAACCCGTATCGCCTTTCGCCGCAGGAGGCCTACCTGTTATCCGAAAAGCCGGCGGTTCGAGGGAATCCGCACATGGAAGGCGTCTTTGAATACATCAATTTTCCCGATGTGAAAACGATTTATCCGCCGTTCGCGCAATATCTCTTCGCCTTCTCCCAGATGTTGTCGCCGTGGAGCGTGTGGGGATGGAAGGGGATGATCTTTGCCGCCGATGCGATGATCGTGGTGATTTTGATGGCGTTGCTCGGTCGCCTGAAACTGAAAAGAGAATGGATTGTCTTATACGCGTGGTCGCCGTTGATCTTAAAAGAATTTCATAACAATCTGCATCTGGATATTTTCGCCCTGCTTTTTGTCTGTCTGATGATTTATGGGGTCAGCCGCAAATGGACGTCGTTTTCTTTTGCCGCCCTGGCGTGCGCCGTGGCGGTGAAATGGTTTGCCCTGATCCTGCTGCCCCTCCTTCTTCGCGTCACATGGAAAACGCCGGGGCAGGCGGTTTTTCATGCGAGCCTGTTCGGGGGCACGATGGTTCTTTTCTATCTGCCGTTTGTCCCGGCGGGACATGCTCTCTGGGACGGGCTGATAACCTTTTCACTCCTCTGGAAGGTCAACGCGGGGGTGTTTCACCTGATCACGCTTTTCTTTCAGTCCTTATCCCTTTCCGAAGAGGGCGTGAGGTTGGCGAGCCGTCTTGTCGTTGCGTTGATCTTTGCGGCGATCTTTTGTGTTGTGATGCGATGGCTCTGGAAGAAAAGAGACGTCATGTCCTTTTGCCGGGCCTCGCTCGTCCTCACGGCCAGTTTATTTTTTCTCATCCCGACCGGCAATCCCTGGTATTACAGCTGGATATTCCCGTTCTTGATATTTTCCCCCCTGCGCTCGCTGATTTTATTTTCGGGACTGGTTTTGCTGTACTATCTGGATTTTTACTTTATGTATCAGGATCGTCGAGAGTTGTTTGAGTGGGTGCGCTTGGTGGAATACGGATTATTTTTTATGGCATTAGGGTGGGAGCTATGGACAAAAAACCGGCAGTCGCCGTCATTGTTCCGGTCTGCAACGAGAAGTGCGGCCTTGCAGAGGCCCTGACGCATTTTCTCTCGCTCGGGGCTGATGAGGTCATTGTTGTGGATGGAGGGTCAACGGACGGCACGTATGAAATCGTCAGGGACCTGTTCCCGTCGGCGCGCTGTTATCGGTCTGCCGTGCCGGGGCGATCCCGGCAGATGAATCTGGGCGCGGCCAAATCCGGGGCGGACATTTTTATCTTTGCCCATATCGATATGCGTCTTCCCGGGAACGCCGTTGATGTGGTGCGCCGGAAGATTCTGGACGGTTGTGCCGGCGGAGGGTTTAAGAAGCGGTATCATCCCAGCGGCCGGGTTTTGAAAATCTATAATGATTTTCTCAATCGCTTTTATTTGGCAAGGATGCATTGCCTCGTCGGGACCAACGCCATTTTTGTGACCCGCCGGGTTTTTGAGGCGATGAACGGTTTTCCCGACACCGCCTTTCTGGAGGACATCATTTTTTCGGAGGGGTTGAACAGGCAGGGCGGGATCGCGGTCATTGACGATCCGGTGATCGTTTCTTCAAGAAAGTATTTACAGAACGGAAGGGAGGGAGGGGAAAGGCAGCTTGCGCATAC
>CAYHZK010000217.1:0-3919 GCA_964361085.1 uncultured Planctomycetales bacterium | reverse complement strand
ACCAAAATACTCCAGTCGGCGCAGGGCGCTGTCAAGCAGCAGGCGCAGGAGTTGCTGGGGGTGGCCCGTGAGCGTAACGGGCAGCTCGCTCATGCCAAGGCCGAATATGAGAAGTATCTGCAGGCCTTTCCCGAGGGGCCCGATGCCGACCGGGTTCGGCAGCGCCTGGCGGGACTGGTGACCGCGACAAAATTACCACCCAAGCGGCTGAAAGAACCCAAACGCGCCGCCCCCAAAAAGGATGGCTGGTCTTCCCGTTATTTCGGCAATCTGTCGCAATTTTTTTTCAGGGACCAGACGACCCCCGAAGGCGGCGAAACGAGGGTCAACCGTTATGATTTGAGTTCGGATCTGGACCTGAATTCCCGCTGGAATCGCCGGGATTTTACCATGAATGCCCGTTTTACCGGCGGGTATCAAAATAATTTTCTCGATGAGGGGGATGACGAAAAAAGTATCAGCGCCTTATCGTTTGACATGCAGTCGCAAAAAAGAAGTTTGTACGGCCGGTTCGGCCGGCAGTCTCTGTCGTCGGGCGGCGTTCTGGGGCGGTTTGACGGCATGCACCTTTCCTCCGGCATCACGCCCCATCTGAAGATCAATAGCGTTTTCGGTTATCCGGTTGAAAGCGTCCGCCAGACCGAGATCGAGTCGGACAAGAAGTTCTACGGCATCAATCTTGGTTTGGGGACGTTCCTGCAAAAATGGGATTTTAACGCCTTTTTCATCAACCAAACGAACAGCGGGCTGACCGACCGCCGGGCCGTCGGCGGGGAGGTTCGCTATTTTGATCCCAGCAAGGCGTTCTTTACGCTGATGGATTACGACGTGTTTTTTAACGCCCTGAATATCTTTCTCTTTAACGGTCACTGGACGCTTCCGACAAAAACAACCCTGAACCTGGTGCTCGATTACCGTAAAAGTCCCTTGCTGTTTACAAATAACGCGATCCAGGGACAGGGGGTCACGGAATTGTCGGATGTGTTCGACAGATTTTCCGACGATCAGATCAAAGACCTGGCCAGGGACCGCAGCACCAACAGCAAATCCGCCACGTTCGGCGTGACCCAGGATTTGAAACAGGATTTGCAGCTGACCACCGAAGGGACCGTATCCGAGGTGGAAGGAACGCTGAGCACCGGCGGAGTTGAAGGGGCCGAGAGCACAGGCCAGGACTATTTTTATTCGACTCAGCTGATTGCCAGCAATGTCTTGCGGGAAGGCGATGTGGTGATCACCGGATTAAACTTTTCGGATACGGAGCGTTATTACACGTATTCGTTGAATCTCAACACCCGTTTTCCCCTGAACCGGAAAATCCGCATTATCCCCAAATTCCGTCTGGACTATCGTGACGCCAAGGAAAACGGCGACACCCGGATCGCCGTCCGCCCCGTCCTGCGGGTTGATTACAATTTCAGCCGCTGGATGCGCTTTGAGGCCGAAGCCGGCGTCGAATGGCTGGATGAAAAAAATTCCGGGGTCCCGCAGAACTCGATTGAAACATTCATTTCCGCCGGGTATCGTTTGAATTTCTAAAAGTCATCCCAAAGTTTATCGTGTTTGACACTTTTTGCGGGGGTGTGTTACAATCGGCCCATGTCGCGATCGAAAAATATCGTCTTGATCGGGTTTATGGGCGTTGGCAAATCCCTGGTCGCCAAACACCTGGCCGCGAAGCTGAAGCGAGACGTGGTTTCGACCGATGATGTCATTGTGGCCCGGGAAGGCCATCCGATCACCCGGATCTTTCAAGAGAAGGGGGAAGAGTATTTCCGGAAGCTGGAAGTCCAGGCCGTTGCCGATATCGCGGCCCGCAAGGGCATCATCATCGACTGCGGTGGCGGCGTCGCCGTCAATCCGCAGAATATGAAAAATTTGAGAAAGAATGGCATCGTCTTTTATCTCTCGGCCAGCGCCGAGGAGATTTATAAAAATGTTTCCGGCCAGGAACACCGTCCCCTCCTTAATGCCCCCGACCCCAAAGCCAGGATCGCGGAACTCCTTAACCGGCGCCGTCCTTTTTATGAAAAGGCCGATCATATCATCGACGCCAACGGTAAAACCGGCGAACAGTTGTGCGCGGAGATTCTTTTGCTGCTGCGCGGGCAGCCGGACGCTTGATCATGAACCATTATTTTTTTGAAAAACCATGACGGAACAAGACGCCTTAGTGGCCCTCAACGCCATCCCGGGCCTGGGAAGCGGCAGGATTCGCAAGCTCGTCGATCACCTTGGCTCGGCGCGGCAATTTTTTAAGTTGAGCCGGAAAGATCTCACCGGGGGATTCCTGTTTTCCGAGAACGCGCTTAAGAAAATTTGTGAATTCGACAGAGACATTTTTTTGCAAAATGAATATAATCTTATCCATTCGCATCAGGCCAGGGTCGCGACATTTTATGACGCGGAGTATCCTGAGCATTTAAAGAATATTCCCGGCGCGCCGGTTGTTCTTTACCTCAAGGGGACGCTTCCCGCGGAACCGGGGCTGGCGATCGTTGGGTCGCGGCAGGCCTCGATCTACGGGCTGACCACCGCCGAAAAGTTTTCGGGGCGGCTGGCGGAGCTGGGGATCGCCGTTGTCTCCGGGATGGCGCGGGGGATCGACACCGCGTCTCACCGGGGGTGTTTGCGGGCCGGGGGGAATACCGTCGCGGTTTTAGGCAGCGGGCTGGCGGACATTTATCCTTTGGAAAATACGGACCTTTTCAAACAGATCGCGGAACAGGGCTGTGTCGTGTCGGAGTTTCCGATGGCGACGCCGCCGGTCGCGTTCAATTTCCCGGCGCGCAACCGCATCATCAGCGGATTGTCGTGGGCGGTTCTGGTGATCGAGGCCACATTGACGAGCGGATCGCTGATCACCGCGGATTTTGCCCTGGAACAGGGCAAGGAGGTTTTTGCCGTCCCGGGGAAGATCGATGACCCCCGCGCCCAGGGGACAAACCGTCTGATCAAACAGGGCGCAAAAATCATCACGTCTTTTGACGATATTTTAGAGGAGCTTAAGCCGCAGTTGCGCGCGTCGCTGCCGCAAGAGGAATCGCAAAACGCCTTAAACGAAAAAGGCCTGGCTCCGGAAGAAGCCGCTGTGGCCGCCGCCCTCGGCCGCGAACCGCTGCATATCGATGATGTGGTTTTAAAATCCCGGCGCCCTTTGGCCGAGGTCACCGGCATTTTGCTGACATTGGAACTGAAACGCCGTGTAAAACAATTGCCGGGAAAATATTTTGTCCGGGCTTAACCCGCCGTCAGGCGGATGAGTTTACCCTTGAGGAACCGTAATGGCAAAATCACTCGTTATCGTTGAATCTCCAACGAAGGTCAAAACCATCAACAAGATTCTGGGCACAAAGTACAAAGTCCTGTCTTCCATGGGACATCTGATCGATCTGCCCAAATCCAAACTCGGGGTCGCTGTCGACGACAATTTCAAGGCGTCGATGATCGTCATGCGCGCCAAACAAAAGGTTCTCAATCAGCTGAAAAAAGAAGCCAAGACGATGGAGGAAATTTATTTCGCGACAGACCCCGACCGGGAAGGGGAGGCGATCGGCTGGAACATCAGGCCCTATCTTGGGGAAGGCAAAAAAGTTTACCGCGTGACCTTCCAGGAAATCACAAAATCCGCCGTGCAGAAGGCCTTTGAGCATCCGCGCGCATTTGACGTCAAGAAGATCGACGCGCAGATGGCCCGCCGGATTTTGGACCGGATCGTCGGCTACATGATCAGCCCCTTGTTGTGGAAAAAGGTCGGTTCCCGCTTAAGCGCGGGCCGCGTGCAGTCGGTCGCCCTGCGTCTGATCGTCGAGCGCGAGCGGGCGATCAAGAATTTTGTGCCGCAGGAATACTGGCAGATCGTCGTCGATCTGCAAAAGGAAGGATTCCCGGACATCCTTACCGCGAGCCTGGAGAAGGT
>CAYHZK010000216.1:0-3938 GCA_964361085.1 uncultured Planctomycetales bacterium | reverse complement strand
TCAACCAGGCGCTGCAGCACAACCATGAGTTTGTCGACATCGGCGAAGTGCAGGCCGGTCGTCGGTTCATCGAGGATATAAATGGTTTTGCCGGTGGCCGCCTTGCAGAGTTCGGAGGCCAGCTTCACCCGCTGCGCCTCTCCGCCGGAGAGAGTCGTCGCGGCCTGTCCGAGTTTGATGTACCCCAGGCCCACCTCACTTAACGTCCGGATGGTGTTTTTGATCCGCGGGATGTTTTCAAACACATTCAACGCTTCATCGACGGAAAGGTTAAGGACATCGGCGATGTTCTTCTCTTTATAATAAACATCCAGCGTTTGTTCCGTGAACCGCTTGCCGTGGCAGACCTCGCACTCGACAAAGACGTCCGGGAGAAAATGCATCTCGATCTTTTTGATCCCGTCGCCGTGGCAGGCCTCGCAGCGGCCGCCCGGGACATTAAAACTGAACCGGCCGGGTTTGTAGCCGCGCATCTTTGACTCTGGCAACTGGCTGAACAGATCGCGGATATGGCTAAAAACCCCAGTGTACGTCGCCGGATTGGACCGCGGCGTCCGTCCGATGGGCGACTGGTCGACGACGATAACCTTGTCGATGAGTTCGACGCCGTCGAGCCTCTTGTGAATTCCCGGTTTTTCGGAGGCGTGATAAAGTTTTTGGGCGAGGGCCTTGTAAAGGACATCATTGATCAGCGTCGATTTGCCCGAACCCGAAACGCCGGTCACGCAGACAAAGGTCCCCAGCGGAATTGCAACGTCGATATTTTTGAGATTATGCTCACCGGCCCTGATGATCTTCAACTGATTGGTCTTGACGGTCTCCCGCCGTTTCTCCGGGACCTTGATCTTCAACTCCCCGCGCAGATACCGGCCGGTCAAGGACTGCGGGCACTGGAGCAGTCCCGGGATGTCCCCGGCGTAAATCACGTGACCGCCGTACTCCCCCGCGCCGGGCCCTAAGTCGACGATGTAATCGGCGCTGCGGATCGTGTCTTCGTCATGCTCGACGATGATCAGGGTATTCCCCAGATCGCGCAGGGAATGCAACGTTGAAAGCAGCCGCTCGTTGTCTTTCTGGTGCAGCCCGATGCTGGGTTCGTCGAGGATGTAGATGACCCCCACAAGGCCCGACCCGACCTGGGTCGCCAAACGGATCCGTTCCGCCTCTCCGCCGGAGAGGGTCGAACTTTTGCGATCCAGCGTCAGGTATTCAAGCCCAACGTTCACGCAAAAATCCAGACGCCGCTGGATTTCTTTGAGGATCTGCTCGCTGATGATCTTCTGGTCGCGGCTGAGGGACAGGGTGTTGAAGAAATCTTTCGCGGCCTTGATCGAAAAGGCGGTGACGTCGGCGATATTCTTTTCGGAAATCTTGACGGCCAGAGATTCCTTTTTGAGGCGTTTGCCCTGGCACAGCGAGCAGGGGGATTCGGACATAAACCGTCCGATCTCATCCTCCAGCCATTCGCTGTCGGTTTCGCGGAAAAGCCGTTGCAGATAGCGCAAAATCCCCTCGAAGGGTTTGCCCCAGACTTCATCGCCGGATCCGTAAAAAATGACTTTCCGGAATTTCGCGTCGAGGTCTTTGAACGGCGTCTGCGGGTCCACGTTGTAGAGCTGGCCGATCTCCCGCAGGACCGCCCGGTAATACATCAGGTAGTTGCGGTGACCGTGCTTCCAGGGTGCCACCGCCTGAACCCAGGCCTTGGCCGTGTCGGGGATCAGGAGTGTGGGGTCGATCTCCATCCTGGTGCCGAGCCCGTTGCACTCAGGGCAGGCGCCGTAAGGGGAATTGAACGAAAAAATCCGCGGCTCCACCTCGAGCAGATTGATGCCGCAATCCACACAGGCATAGCGTTCGCTGAATGTCTTCTCCCCCTGCCCGTTGAAATCGACCATCACAACGCCGCTGCCGATTTTAAGCGCGGTCTCCAGGGAATCATTCAAACGCTTTTTAATCCCGGGCTTGATCACCAGGCGGTCGACGACAATTTCAATGTGATGGATTTTATATTTGTCGAGCGTTATTTTTTCGCTGACCTCGTGAGTCACCCCATCGATGCGGAAACGGACAAACCCGGCCTTCGAAACCTGATTCTGAATATTGCGGTATTCCCCTTTGCGGCCGCGGATCAAGGGGGCCAGGATATTGATTTTCGTCCCTTCGGGCGACTGCATAATCTGTCCGGAGATCTCCTGGACGGTCTGGCGCTCGATTTTTTTGCCGCACTGACAACAGTACGGCGTGCCGACGCGGGCAAACAGCAGGCGCAGATAATCGTATATCTCCGTCTGAGTCGCGACCGTGGAGCGCGGGTTGTGACTGGTCGTTTTCTGCTCGATGGAGATCGTCGGCGAGAGGCCTTCGATATATTCGACGTCCGGCTTCTGCAGCTGTTCCAGAAACTGACGGGCGTACGCCGACAGGCTCTCGACATACATCCGCTGCCCTTCGGCGTAAATGGTGTCAAAGGCCAGGGACGATTTGCCGGAACCGCTCAATCCCGTCACAACGGTCAAGCTGTTGCGCGGGATCGTGACGTCGATGTTCTTAAGGTTGTGCTCCCGGGCGCTGTGGATGATGATGGAATCGGTGTTCATGGGGTGGATGGCGTATCTCGTAGTCCGTATTTCGTATCTTGGAAAAAAGCATTCGCAGGCATCGCATCGTTCAAAATACGATATACGAAATGCGATCCTTCCGCAAGGCAATAAAATAGCCCCTGCACATGTGGAACCCGTTCAGAGGCTATTTTAAGTGGGACTCGCTGCTATTTTCGTTTCTTTGCCGTCTTCTTCTTGGCAGATTTTTTCTTCGCTCCGCCGCGGACCATCTGGGCGCAGGCGATATCTCCATCTTTATCGATAAAATAGAGATACCCTTTTTCTTTCTTCACGCCGACCTTCGCGACCTTCTTGGGTTTGCCGCCCTTCTTGTCCCCGCGCGCCATGACAGCGCAGGACACATCGCCGTTCTTGTCAACGAAATAAAGGTATCCCTTTTCTTTCTTGACGCCGACCTTTGCGACTTTTTTGGCCATATTTATTTTCACCTCCTTTCCTGCAACACGATTTCACAAGGACACCGTCCTCATGTTCCGATCCGGTTTCCCGAACAGAAATCTTTCAAGGTCTGAATGGCGGACAAAACCGCCAATAAACTTGTCTTGGGATTATCATGGCATGGGACGTTGTCGGTCCGGCTGACCATCCGGCCAAAATCGCCGGTCACCTCGACTTCATGGCTGTTGGTGACAAAATCCGGCGAGGTCACGATTCGCACGGTGAGTTTTTCTTGATGACGGCCGGCCAGCGCCAGGGTGGCGGCGACGTTGATATTCTGCGGAAAAAATTTGACCGCGGAAGAAACATCGCCATTAAAAATCATGGTTTCCTGCGTGATCCTGGATAAATCGATTTTGTTTTTCTCAAAAAAAGGGTTAGGGCCAAATCCGCTTAAGGGCTTGCGGGTGGTCAAAATGATTTTGTCGATATGGCCGAGGCTCGCGGCCTTCAAGGCGTCGATCCCGGCAATCGCGCCCGAGGGGATCAAAAGGGAGCATCCCTGACGGGCGGCGAGGCTAAAAAGATTTTCTTTTCCCAGAAGTTTGCCGACACTCATGGCGAGAACATGCCGGTTGGCCGATAACGCCTGCCGGATGAACGCATCGGTGCGGGGGGCGTTGACAGATTCAACCATCAAATCGCAGTTTTTGATGAGATCCTCTAATGATTTTTTAATGAATTTTTTGGGGACTGACAATGTTGCCGCCAGCCGTTCCATCTTTTGCCGCTCGGAGTCAAAAAAACCTCCCAGACTGCAAATCCCTTTCAGTTCTTTATTAATGCTCCGTGCAATCCGTGAGCCGATCGCGCCGCATCCGAGAATCCCGATCCGCAACTTTTTCTTTGAACGTCCCATTCTATACGATCTTCACT
>CAYHZK010000215.1:0-3969 GCA_964361085.1 uncultured Planctomycetales bacterium | reverse complement strand
TTAGAAGGCTTGGGGGGGATTTTGGAAGAAATTCTAAACCAATGAGATTTTTCAGCGCAATGGTTTCAGGTATCCGGCCAAAAGTTTTTTTAACTTTTCCAACGCCCGGGCGCGATGGCTGATCCTCGCCTTGACGGCGGGATCCAATGCGCCGAAGGTTTTGTTGTACCTGGGGATTAAAAACAGCGGGTCATAGCCAAACCCGTTCTGTCCGCTCCGTTTTTCGGCAATGAGTCCGCTGCAGCTCCCGTTCACGACACCGACGAGTTTTTCGCCGTCGGCCACGGCCGCGAAGCAACGGTAACGCGCCTGACGCTTCAGCGGCGGCACGCCTTTGAGCGCCCTCAACAACTTCGCGTTGTTTTTTTCATCGGTCGCCTGGGGGCCGGAAAATCGCGCCGAATAAATTCCGGGTTGATTTCCCAGCGCGCCGACTTCGAGCCCGGAATCCTCTCCGAGAACCAGCTTGCCGGTATGTCGTCCGATCACCGTCGCCTTTTTGACCGCGTTGCTTTCAAAGGTCGCGCCGTCCTCGACGATCTCAGGGAGGCCTTCATAATCGGCGAGAGACGTGATCTTCAGATCAAAATCTTTGAGAAGTTCGCGGATCTCGCGGAGCTTGCCCTGATTCCTGGTCGCCACAATCAATTCGCGCATCAAATTTTCAATCCGGTCAGATTTTCCTTTTGAATCACGATCAATTCTTTGATGCCGGACGCGGCCAGTTTCAAAAGGTCGTCGACCTGTGTCTTGGAAAAGGAATCGTGTTCCGCCGTGCCCTGGACCTCGACGAAGTTTCCGTTGCCAAGCATCACGACGTTCATATCCATGTCCGCCGTGGAATCTTCTTCGTAATTGAGATCCAGAATATTCTTGCCCTTCGAGATGCCGACACTCACGGCCGCCACATAATCCTTGAGAGGAATGGCGGCGAGGACCCTGTCCTTTTTCAATTTTTGCAGCGCGAGGGCCAGGGCGATGAACCCGCCGGTGATCGAGGCCGTCCGCGTCCCCCCGTCGGCCTGGATGACGTCGCAATCGATCTTGATCGTGCGCTCACCGAGGGTCCTCATATCCATGAGCGCGCGCAGGGATCGCCCCACCAGCCGCTGGATTTCAAAAACGCGACCCGAGGCGTCGTTGCGGCGGATGCGGGTCGAGCAGGATCGCGGCAGCATCCCGTATTCGGCGGTGACCCAGCCGGTCCCGGAATTTTTCAAAAACGGCGGGACGCCGTCTTCGCAACTGGCCGTGCAGATCACCCGCGTATCGCCGAATTCGATCAGACACGACCCTTCGGCGTATTTGGTATAATTTTTTGTGATTTTGATGTCGCGCAACTGGTTGGGCCGGCGCCCGTCGGTTCTGGTCATGATGTCCTTCCTTGATATGCCGCGATAACGGTTGTCGTGATGCCGCCGCGCGGGTTCATCACAATCTCGACCCTCGCCCGGCGCGGACCGCAGGCCTTGACAATGTCGTCGAGAATCTTGTTCACCAGATGTTCGTGAAAGATCCCGACATTACGAAAAAAAACAAAATACATCTTGAGGGATTTCAACTCAAGGCAGGTTTTAGCCGGCGCATAGTCGATCTTGATCGTTGCAAAATCCGGCAGCCCCGTCTTGGGACAGATGCAGGTGAACTCCGGCATCACCAGTTCGATGTCATACTCGCGATCCGCGTATTGATTCTGCCAGACCTCAATCTCAGGAGTCGCCAAATCCCGGACATGCCCTTGCAACCCTTCATACGAACTTTTAAACTTTGCCATGGTTTTTCCTATCGTATTTTCATAAATTTGTGCATCTGCGGCACCACACGGGTGTTGGGCAGATACGGCAGACAATAATTCTGAAACTCCGAACATTTCGCCACGACACCGTTGTGAAGATCATAAGTATTCGGCTGCAGAATGAGCATCACGTGAGGATCGACGGCACGGATGAGATCAACCGTCTTGACCAGATCCTCTTTCTCCGTGCGGCTGCTCACGACGGCCTTGATAAAAATATCCTTTTTATGCCCGCAGGCCTCTTTTAAAAAGGCCGCGTGCTCCTCCCAGTACGGGCGGCACTGAGTGGAACTCGGCAGCTTGATATCCATGGCGATGATGTCCACATCACCGACGATCTCGGACAAGTCCCGGTCAAGAGTCCCGTTGGTCTCCAGATACGCCGGCATCCCGGACTTTTTTAAAAGCGGCAAAAATTCTTTAATAAAAGCCGTTTGCAAAAGGGGTTCCCCGCCGGTGAGGCTGACGGAATGGCACCCCGGCCATAAATCATGAGTTCTCGCGAAAACGTCCTCAAGAGAAAACTCTTTGTACTGACGGGCGGTGTCGCCGATTGAGGCGGGTGTGTCGCACCAGGCACAGTGCATATTGCATTCGAAAAAACGGACAAAGACCTGCCTGACGCCGGCATATTTGCCCTCGCCCTGGATGGATTGAAAAATTTCTAGAATTTTAGCCTTACTCATAACGATAAAAGCCTTTTTGGGAAGGCCTATTGTAACACAAATCGGAATAAAGAAAAATTTTACGCCAGGAGCGGATCCGGGATGCCCGCTTCGGCGAAGCCTTTGGCGCGGAGGATGCAGCTGTCGCACGTTCCGCAGGGCCGCCGGTCTCCCGAGTAACAGGACCAGGTCAGATGATACGGGACGCGGAGCTTGAGCCCCAGGCGGATGATCTGGGCCTTGGTTTTGCGGATCAGGGGCGTGTGGATTTTGATGGGATGGCCTTCAACCCCGGCTTTCAGTCCCCGCCGCAGGGCCAGTTGATAGGCGGCATAAAATTCCGGACGGCAGTCCGGATATCCGGAGTAATCGATCGCGTTGGCGCCGATAAAGATCGCCCTAGCGCCCATGGCCTCGGCGTAAGAGGCGGCAAAACTTAAAAAAATGATATTCCGCGCCGGGACATAGGTCGATGGAATTTCTTTGGGGATGATCGTCCGGTTCCGCGGCAAAGGGGTCGTCTTATCCAGCAAGGCGGACCCCTGCCAAGGCAGATGGATTTTCACCGTCTGAAAACGGCTGCCGGACTCCCGGGCCAGACGCGCGGCCTGATGGATTTCCTTGCGGTGCCGCTGCCCGTAATCAAAAATCAGGGCGAACGGTTCGTACCCCTGACTTTTAGCGTAATAAAGGGTTGTCGCGGAATCCAGCCCTCCCGACAATAAAACCACAGCGCATTTTTTCATTCGTAATAGGTCACGCTTGACGTTTCGCTCTCCCAGACCCGGACCCTTTTGAGAGTGAACGGGCGACAGACTTTGGCGAACTCGCGGTAGACGTATCTGGCAAGATTTTCCGTCGACGGATTGACGTCCTTAAAATACGGGAGGTCGTTGAGGCAGACATGGTCGATGGGACGCAGGGTGTCTTCCAGACGTTTTTTCACATCGCGAAAATCCAGGACAAGGCCGGTGTCGTTCAGCTTCTCCGCCTGGATGGTCACCTCAACCTTCCAGGTGTGGCCGTGCAGGTCTTTGCACGGACCGTCATAGCCGCGCAAATAGTGGGCTGACGCAATGTGTCCTGTTACGGATAGCTCGAACATAAAAGCACCTTAGCGGTTGCGCCTTCAGCGGGACTCCCGTTGATCAGACATGACACCGCTGAACTTCGCTGATATCGAATCCCAAAAACCTCCGGGCCAGCTTTTGAAAATGGGCCGGCTCATCACTGACAAAAAATTGATATCGCGCCTTGCGGGGGCCTTGCCGTCCGGCACTGTTTTTTTCCAACAAGGCGCGGACGTCGAGAGCGACCTGCTCGGCGGAATCGACGAGCTTGACCTTGGGTCCCAAAACTTTCCTTAAGACATTTTTGAGCAAAGGATAATGGGTGCATCCTAAAATCAGGGCGTCGGATTTTGATTTGATAATCGTCTTGAGATATTCCTTCGCGATCGCCATGGTCGCGGGTTTGGTGTACCAGCCTTCCTCCACGAGGGGAACAAAC
>CAYHZK010000214.1:0-3973 GCA_964361085.1 uncultured Planctomycetales bacterium | reverse complement strand
ACGTCCCCGTCGTAGGGTTCACATCCAGATTCTCTCCCAGCGTAAACACCTTCCCCGCTCCCCCGGCGGCCAACACCCGCGACGGGAGCAACGAAACCATGCCAAGCGCAACCGTCAAAATAACCCCGTACCCGCGAGCGTCCCGGTCCCTCCCAAAAAGCGCAAACAGTTTCCCCATGGCCTTTTTTCCTTTCGTTGCAAAGGGCATTAAATAAATGCTTGTGTTGGATGTGATGAAATTTTAAGGAAGCAGACTTAGGTCCATCCCCTTTTCCCCTTGTTTCTTTAGGCTACTCTCCGCCGCTACCCCAACGACTGAGAGATAACGCCTTGGACCTAAGCCGCCCCCTTGATATCAAAGCTTACTTTTGTTCCTCACCGCCGGCATCGTCGTCCTTGGTCTTAAAACATTTTGGGCAGGGACGCAGCGCCTTTAAAGCCGCCTGATGCTCGTCCATCACCGTTGTCTTTTTGTCCTGGACGAGGGAGCAGGTCGGCAGATGGTATTTTTTCCCCCGTTTGATGACAACAACATCCGCCGCCTCGGCTGCGGAAGAGATAACCGCCAATGCCAGGACCACCATGCCGATTTTGAAATTTTTTTTCATCGCGTGCCTCCGTTTGTCATGAATCTTTTGCTAAACTCCCCGCCGGTGAGCGCGTCAAGCAGGGCGGTCAACTCCTCAATCCGCATTTCCTTCTCTAAAATACCTTTGGGACCTAAATCGGCGGACGTTGCCAGCTCCACCTGAATCCTGCGCCGCTCAAAATACAGGCGCGTCACCTGATCCAGGACATCTTCCCGCAATTCCGACATGAGCTTTGAACGGGAATCAATCGAGGTATGGTCGTCGACCCAGATCAAATCACCGAGATTCCACGACACAGAAACATCCCAATCCAAATAATCCCGCCCCCGCACCAAAAGATCTGGATTCGCGCCCGTGTCCCAGTGATAAAGCTCGGTATCCGCCCGGTCCAACCCCAGCGACACCGTCGGCAAAAACGCCCGGTTGCGCGCGGCCTTATGCCATGCTCTGATCTGTTGGGGGTTAAGGTTGGCATACTCGACGGCCAGGCGCTGCACCTCGGTAACGGAAGGTTCGCTCTCAAATTGGCGAAGGACATCCTCCGACGGCATGTCAACATCCTGACTCTCCAATGCCGCCGTCTTGACAAAAAGCCCCTGTCCGGTCGCGGCATAAACCGTTCCATCCCCGGCCATGGTCATGCGGACGACACGGTTCGTCTCCAAACCCTGATAAAACCTTTCCCAGCGCCGGCCGGCCTGACGATAAATCCCCTGCGTTGTTCCGACATAAATCCGGTCATGACTTTTGCCGGGATTGGGATCATCCCCTGGGGCCGCGGCATTGATAACGACCAGCGAAGTGACAGATTTTAGCGGAAGGCCCTGCGTGATATAGCGGTCCCACGAATCGCCGTGGTCTAAGCTGACAAAAATTCCGTTTTCAGCGGCCAGGATTATTTTTGAAGATGGGCCGGATGTGACGACGACATCTTTGATCCGGGGGACAGGCAACAGATCATCATCTTCCGCAACCTGATCCAGCGTCGTGATTTCCTGAGTCCTGGCGGTGAAGATTCTTTCCTTTTCGTGACTGGACTTTTCAAGCCGGTACAGGCCGTTGGATGTCGCGGCATAAACGTAACGCGCGTCCTGAGCCAGGACATAGACCGGTTTTCGTCCCAAGTCCCCGCTCGCCTGATTCCATTGCCCCTCGTCCAAACTTTTATAAAACAACCCCCCGGCCGTCGCCGCGTACACAACCCCGTCGCTGACGATGACCGCAAGGCATTTGCGCAAGGCCGGATCGCCCGGGCCATAAATCTCCTCCCACGCCTCGCCGTCATTCGCGCTCACAAAGAGACCGGAATCCGCAGCGAGGTATATAGAGGTAGGCGCCGCAAGGTCAACAAAAACGGCATTGACGGCTTTTTGACTGCTTTGAGATTGAAAGAAGGACTGGAAGGATTTGCCCTGATCGCGCGAGACGTAGAGGGCCTGAGGCGTCCCCGCGAAAATACGGCGCGAGTCCTGAGGATGGACTCTGACGCAGTTAACCGTATTTTCATTGCTCCCGTCTGAAACTTTTTGCCACAACGCACTTTCGCCGTTCACACGCCGCGCTGCCAGACAGAGGATGATCAAAACGGCAATCCCGAATTTTTTAGTTATTGTGCTGTGTAACATCCCGGTACATCTTCTCCACACTCATGAGGCTCAAGGCATTCTGGACCGCGTCTTTGAACACGGGATTATGCCTTTCGATCATCGCTGAATAATGCACGATGTACTCCAGCATGGCTTCCATACCCAGGGTGCTTTTCATTTTGAGCAGGACCGTCAGGATGGTATAAATCGCGACGGTGTTATCTTTTAAAAAAACAGGGGTACTGGGGTGGGGGGACGATATTGACGGGGGATCATCGCTCGACTCATCGTTAAACGCCATAGCATATCAGCTCCTTCCGCCAACGATGGTCAAGGATAACATGCGGTTGATCTATTGTCAATATTGGTATGATAATTTTGCCATACTTCAAATCATTAAAACACAATGACTTGCGCGGCATCCTTAAAAAATTTTTAAAAACAAAAAAATTTTATCAAAAAAAAAGCCCCGCGTTTTCAGCAGAGCCTTTAATATCCCTTGCGCTGTTTTATAGGCCTAAAATCTCGCCCCCACCCGCGCGCCGACTTCGAGGGTTTTATTGCGTGGTTCATACCCCACAAGACAGGGCGTCCCGCCGCAGGTCACCGTCGCCTCCGAAGAATCGTCAATATCCCAAAACCTCACAAACGGTTCGACCAGGAGGCTGACTCGCGATCCCGGCATTTCTTTTGTGAGCGAAACGGAACCACGGATGCCATAGCCGTCGTTTTGATCGTTGTCCAGGGTGCTCAACGCGGGACTCACGTCTTCGAGATGACTTTTTTGCTGGCCGTCCAGAAACAGGTCATACTCCAGATTAAGGCCGAGATTCCAGCCGCCGGACAATCGGCTTTTTGTGGCAATCCCAATGGGCAGATACAAATAATTCGATTCCCGGTCATAGCCGGCATCGCCCGTCGTGCTGACCTTGCCGCCCAACTCGTCAAACCAATACCGGTACCCCAGCCCGGCATAAGGCGTCAAAAGATGATTGTCACCGGCCGGCAGATCAAAACCGGCCAGGCCACGGATCTCGGCCAGAAAGTCAAAGATGTCATCGACGGAGCCGGTGCCGTTTGATGTGTAGTCGACATTTCCAAACGAGAGTCTGCCTTCAAACATAAACGTATTAATTCCCGTCAAGACATCGGACAAATTCTGAACCGGCCGGTTCTCCTTGATCCGAAGAGCCGCGCGGCCAAAGGCCCCGAACATCATGCCCTCCTCTTCCATCACATCCGGCTCTTCATACTTAAAATAATGCAGCTCCGGCCCACCATCAATCGTGGCCCCGGCCTTCCCCAAAGCCTCGTCGGCAAAAACCGACCGCGCATTCAACACGCCAAAACCACAGACCAACGGGATTAACAATAAACCTATACTTTTTAATGCTTTTTCTCTGTTCATCGCTTCTTCCCTTTCGTTGAACCAATTGCATCATTTACCTTTTTGATTCAGATGCTCGACTTTCTCAATCTTCTCATTTGCATCGTAAAAAACCTGAACTTTGACTTCGCGTCCATCCGCGATAATTTCTGCCGGAGTACCCACCACCTCCCATAAAAACAATGTAAAAAAATCCGCGACAATATGAAATACGGCGCGACCAACTTTATGCCCCGTACTGTAGCCCTGCGTAAACGCAAAAATGTCAGTCTTCTTCCCGTCTTTCTGTTCCGAAAACTGCGGTGTCCCAAATTCCGCAATAACATAGGCGCGATCGTTGCCAGGTTCTAAAACACTCCAGTACTGTCCGGTTAACTTTTAATTAAGTTTTGTAAGTTCATAATTCTTAA
>CAYHZK010000213.1:0-4047 GCA_964361085.1 uncultured Planctomycetales bacterium | reverse complement strand
CCGCCGCGCTGATCATATCGTGCATCACTACGAAAAAGAGATGAGAGAGCGATCAGGACCAAGACAGCAAAGACAAGGATAAAAATCCATGGCGTTTCCGCATCCGAGCCCTGAAGCTGCCCATAAATCTGCGCTTCTTTGCCGCTGACCTGGACATTGTACTCTTTCGCAACCAGGCTGACAACAGCGATGACGCCCTGCCTGATCCCTTCGGAATATTGGCCCTCTTTAAAAAACGGGACCATAATATCGCGGACAATCTTCGACGCGATGACATCGGGCAAGGCGCCTTCCAGCCCGTACCCCGTCGTGATCCACGCCTCGCGATCCTCGACGGCAACGAGAAGCAGGACGCCGTTATCTTTTCCTTTTTGGCCGATCTTCCATTGATCAAAGAGCCGGACGGAGTACTGCTGGACCGATTCGGGCCTGGTGGTTTTGAGCGTGACGACCGCGATCTGCGCGGTGGTTTTTTGTTCCAGCGATTCGATCAGGTTCGCGATGGCATTCCGGTCCGAGGCACTGATGATGCCGGCAACATCATTGACGTAACCGGCGGGCGATGGGATCGGAATCAGTTGGCCTTCTGCCGCTGAAACCAATCCTGCCAACGCAAAAAGGAGAACCCACAAGCGGTAAAAACGTTTTATGGGCCCGCCGCAAAATGACCAGATGCAAGGCATTCCCAAGTGAGCGCGAAGGCGTACCTTGTTGGTACGCCGCACAAGCGAACGAGGGAATAACGCCGCAGATGGGCGTTTTGCGACGGGCCCTTCATAACACATTGACCTGTTCCGCCAGTTTGCCGAGCTCGATGAGAAACTGATCCAAATCCACGGCCATTTCATCGGGCGGGATTTTTGCTTCACCGGATTTGTGTTTGTGTATTTTCAAAAAGACGTCGCGCTTCAGCTGAAAAACGCCGCAGAGCCGCTCCAGGATTTCAGGCTTGCTCGACGGGAGGGGCTCCCCTTTGAGGCGCAGCAGATTGCGAAAAACCGGCATCAGGGTCGTCAGGGCCTCCTGAAGCAGCAATGACACTCGCTGCGGAGACAGCCCTGTCTCGAGATATCCCTGCCGCACCCGAATGAGCCTGCCCTTAATCTGCTGCTCGCAAAACAAGCGGACATGTTCGTCCTTGATCTCTAAAACGGATATCACGTCTTCGCCGTCGATGATCACGTGATTTTCTTGCATGTCCCGGAATTCAAGAGGAAAAACATCCAGCGCGTTCGCGATGGATTCTTTTGTCAAAAAGAGCGGGGCCGGAATTTTTTTCTTCAACCCCTCCGACACAACGGGAAGGCTTTTTTGCAGCGCCGGAAAATCGAGTTTTCGAAATACCAAACCCGAGTTGATATCAGACACGCCCGGCACAAAATCTGTCCCCGTTGCCGAGCCGTAAAGGAACACGGAAACAAGATTATCGCCGTGGACGGCCTTAAGGCTCTTGAAATAAGGGAAGAACGCCTGCTGGACGTGCGGCGAAAGATTTTCTTTTGTGCGGCGAGGATTCACGCAAACTTAAAGGTATGACCGGGCGCGCCGTTTTTTAGGGGCCGCCGCCTTTTCCGGCGTGGCCTTGTGCTCCGCTGCGCCACTGTTTTTAGATGGGGATTTCGTCAAGTCTTCCGGCATGTTGTAGGCCATCCAGGCGCGGGAAAATTTATTGAGCCAGTCTTCCCGGGCCTTCTCAAAACCAATGTCATGCCCGGCTTTTTCACTCTCGATCCAGAGATGCCGTTGAATTTCTTCAATAACTCTTTTGTCATTCAAAAGTTTTTGGGTATCGATCTTGTCCATAGGGCGTCCCCTCCTTTTTTGGGCTCATTCTACTTCCGTGGAAAAACGTTGTCAACCAAAACTCCTGTCTTGCAGACTTCAGCAAATTTTTTTGCGCTGTCCCGGACTGTTCTTCTGGAGGTGGCGTAGTCGACATCGATCAGGCCGAACCGCGGGCCAAAACCTTTGTCCCATTCAAAATTATCCAAAAGCGACCAATACAGATAGCCCTTGATATCGACGCCGTTTTCCATGGCCAGATGAACACTCTTCAAATGGGCAGAGATATACTCCCAGCGCAGATTGTCATCCAGGGTGCATATTCCGTTTTCGGTGATGATGACGGGGAGCTTATATTTCTTAAGTTTCAAAAGCACGTCGGATAACCCTTGCGGATAGATGTCCCAGCCCAGCGAATTCTTTTTAACCAGATCATGGTTTTTTTTACAGACGCCCATCACAAGATCGCCGAACCCCCACCCCTGCAGATCAACCAGCTGCCGGGAGTAATAATTGGCGCCGATAAAGTCGGCGGCCTGGGCCTGGACGATTTGATCAATGAATTCAAAATTGTACCACGCGTTCCTGAAATTCGCGGCGAACCGGTTTCGAAAACCCGTCCCGCAGGGGACAAAGGCCTGGATATGTTGCGAGATACTGACCAGCGGGGCGGGAAGAGACAATTCTTTGTAAATTTTGTGGATCAAGCGGTAAACCTCGATGTGCGCCGCGATAAGATTGTAATGAACAGATTTCGCTTTCCGATAGGACTTGGCCTGAGGAGGCCAGGCCCCCAGGATATAGGAATGGGACAGGTAGACCGTCGGCTCGTTGATCGTAATCCAATAACGAACATCCTTGGCGAGCGCGCGGATCATCACTTCGCAGTAATTCATAAACCGCTCGACGGACTGCTGTTTTTCCCACCCGCCGGACTCGCTGAACCAGATGGGGTTGGTGAAATGGTGCAGCGTCACCATTGGCTCTAAATCGCGCTTCCTCAACGCCGCGATGACGTTCCCATAATGCTTGACTTCCTCTTCCGAAAATTTTCCTTCGCGCGGTTCAACGCGGCTCCATTCGATCGACAGGCGATGGGTGTTATGATGCAGACTCCGCGCCAAGTCAAAATCCTGTTCATAGAGTTCATAGTGGCGGCAGGCCGCGCCGGAATTTTCTTTCCCGACGCGCTTTTCCCACGCCCACCAGTCCGCATTGGCGTTGTCGCCCTCGACCTGATACGAAGACGTCGCCGAACCCCAGAGAAAATCTTTTGGAAATTCAAGCATGGGCAAGATTATAACTCATCGTCACCGATAAATCTCTCCAAAAATCTGTTTATTTCAGGCCGCCTAACATGTAAATTGATCCTATGTTTTTCCTCATCAAATTGATTAAAAAAACCTACGCCATGGCCGGGCCGCACGAAGGCAGGGTCGTCATGAAAAACGTCATGTCCTTGTCCTGGCTGCAGGGCATCACCTACCTCCTCCCCCTCATCATCCTTCCCTACCTCTTCCGGGTGATCGGTCCGGACCGGTTCGGGTTGATCGCCTTCGCGCAGGCGTTTGCGCAGTACTTCATGATCCTGACCGATTACGGTTTTGGGGTCTCGGCGACAAAAGAAATTTCTCTCGCCCAGGACCATCACGGCAAGGTCAGCGAGATCTTCTCGGCGGTCATGACGGCCAAGATCGGGCTGGCTTTCTTAAGTTTTCTCATGCTGGGGTTGGTCGTGTATTTCATCCCGAAATTTCGGGACGACTGGCTGGTTTATCTGGTGAGTTTCGGCGCGGTCATCGGGAACACCATTTTTCCCCTATGGTTTTTTCAGGGAACCGAAAAGATGCACCACATCGCCGAGGTCAATATCGCCGGCGGGATCATCACAGCTCTTTTTATCTTCTGCTTTGTCAAAGGGCCGCAGGATTATCTTTTAGTGCCCCTCATCCATTCCGCCTCGGCCGTCACAACCGGAATTTTGGGACAATACATTGTTTTCCAAAAATTCGGGGTCTCCTTCAAATTTCAGGAATACCGGAGCGTACAGCGGCAACTGAAGGCGGGGTGGGATATCTTCATTTCCATCATCGCGATCAACGCCTACACGACGACACGGGTTTTTACCATCGGGCTTCTGACGAGCAACACCATCACCGGATTTTATTCCATCGCCGAAAAAGTCGCCGGCGCCGTCCAGACCTTTCCGCTCATGTCATTCTCCCAGGCGATCTTTCCGCGGCTCAGCAAAATATTTCATAAAAA
>CAYHZK010000212.1:3348-4053 GCA_964361085.1 uncultured Planctomycetales bacterium | reverse complement strand
GGTCATGGGGCTGCAGGGCGTCAGGACGCAGTCCGAGGCCGGGGCCGCGGATGTGGCCCGGCTGGCGGATTTTATCGCCGGGCGGAAAATCAAAGCGATTTTCGTCGAGTCGTCGGTGCCGGAACGGAATATCAGGGCCGTTCAGGAAGCCGTTGCGGCCCGAGGCTGGAGTGTCGCCATCGGGGGAGAACTGTTTTCCGACGCCATGGGCACAGCCGGGACTTTTGAAGGGACTTATATCGGAATGGTCACCCATAATCTCAACACGATCGTCAACGCGCTCAAGTGAGGATCCATGAATACGACAACAATCTCAAAACAACTGGCTATCGAAATCACGGACTTAACGGTGGCCTATCATGAAAAACCGGTTCTCTGGGACGTGGATTTTGCCGTGCCCGAGGGAGTTTTGCTCGCGATCGTCGGACCCAACGGCGCCGGAAAATCCACGCTGATTAAAACAATTCTGGGGCTGATCAAACCTGTCGCGGGACGCACCCTGGTTTTTGGAACCCGGTATCGCCCGCAAAACCGGCTCATCGCTTATGTCCCGCAGCGCAGCAGTGTGGATTGGGATTTTCCGACCAACGTGCTTGACGTGGTCCTCATGGGCCGTTACGGTCACTTAGGGTGGGGCAGACACCCGGGGGCGCGCGAAAAAAAATTGGCCATGGAATGTCTGGAAAAAGTCGGCATGACCGATTT
>CAYHZK010000212.1:0-3338 GCA_964361085.1 uncultured Planctomycetales bacterium | reverse complement strand
ACCGATTTTGCCAACCGTCAGATCAGCCAGTTATCCGGAGGACAACAGCAACGGGTTTTTTTGGCGCGGGCTTTTATTCAGGACGCGCCGATTTATATCATGGATGAACCCCTGGCCGGTGTTGATGCCAATACGGAAAAAAGCATCATTGATCTCTTGAGGGAGTTGAAGGCCCAGGGCAAAACCGTCATCTGCGTTCATCATGACCTGGAAACGTTAAACGAATATTTTGACTGGGTGCTGCTCCTCAATGTCCGACGGGTGGCGTTGGGCCCTATCAGCGAGGTTTTGACTCACGATAATCTGCGCAAGGCTTATGGAGGGCGCGCGTTGTTCCTGGAAGGGAAGGGAACGGAAGGTGCTTGAAAACTTTTTACATCATATCGCCACGGATTATACCCTGCATATCGTCGCCCTGGGCGCTTTGATCCTGGGACTCACCGCCGGTGCTTTGGGCGCGTTCGCGGTCCTGCGGGAACAGAGCCTGATGGGCGACGCGATCTCGCATGCCACGCTGCCGGGGGTGGGGTTTGCGTTTTTGCTGACCCAGGATAAAAGCCCTCTGACGCTGCTCACGGGAGCGGGGCTGGCCGGATGGCTGGGAACGATTTGCGTTAAGGTCATCACCAATTCAACCCGGATCAACAAGGACGCGGCGCTGGGCATGGTCCTTTCCGTTTTTTTCGGGTTAGGGCTGGTCGTCATCACCATTGTCCAAAAACTCCCGACGGCCACAAAGGCGGGATTGGACAAATTTCTTTTCGGCAATGCCGCGACACTGTTGAAAACGGACGTGATCACGATGGCGGTCTTGAGTTTTATTGTCTTCCTGCTGTTTTTTTTGTTTTGGAAAGAATTCAAATTGTTGACCTTCGACAGCGATTTTTTTCAAAGCCTGGGGCTGCCGTTTCATAAATTCGACGTGCTCTTGACCACCCTGATTGTCGTTTCGATTGTGATCGGCCTGCAAACCGTTGGGGTCGTTCTCATGAGCGCTATGCTGGTGGCGCCCGCCGCCGCCGCACGGCAATGGACGGACCGGCTCAGCATCATGGTGGCCTTGTCTTCGGCGATCGGAGCCGTTTGCGGCGTGGCCGGCGCGGTGACGAGCAGCATGATCTCAAATCTTCCGACGGGCCCGACGATTGTCGTGTATTTAAGCACGGCGGTGCTCTGCTCTTTGTTTTTGGCGCCGCGCCGCGGATTGTTGTGGGATTGGTTGCGCGCCGCGCATCACCGGACGCTGATTCAAACGGCAACAGTGCTTAAAAATTTTCTGATCCTGGCGGAAAGCCACAAGGATCCTTTTCATCCCCACGAAATGGCGGCCCTCAACACCATGACCCATGGCACGGTTAAAAAAACGATCCTTGATCTGGTCAAAAAAGGGATGGTTCACAGCGATTCCGATAACCGCTGGGCCTTGACACCCTACGGGCTTAAAGAGGCAAAACGTCTTGTCGGTGAACTCGAAGGTCAGTCGAATCACGGGGAATAACCATGTCGCAGCAGCAAGTTGAAATCATTATCCTGGCCTGCCTGGTCGCGTTGACCTGCGCGTTACCGGGTGTTTTTCTTGTCTTGCGGCGGGTCTCGCTCATGAGCGATGCGATCAGTCATGCGATTCTTTTGGGGATCGTGCTGGCGTTTTTTTATACCAAACAGCTGGCTTCGCCCTTGCTGGTTGTGGGGGCCACCTTGATCGGGGTTATGACCGTTTCGCTCACGGAGCTTCTCATCCAGACGCAAAAGGTCAAGAAGGACACCGCGATCGGCCTTGTTTTCCCATTCTTGTTCTCAATCGGCGTCATTCTCATCAATAAGTACGCCACGGGCGTTCATATCGATTCGGATTGCATTCTGTTCGGTGAAATCGCCTTTGCGCCGTTCAACCGCTGGATCATCGGCGACATGGACATGGGGCCCGTGGGATATTGGATGATGGGAACGGTCCTTTTGCTTAACCTCATATTTATTCTTATCTTTTATAAAGAGCTCAAACTGGCGACCTTTGACCCTGCGCTTGCCGCCGCGCTGGGTTTTTATCCCGCGGTGCTCCATTATGCCCTGATGACACTGGTGAGCGTCACCGCCGTTGGCGCGTTCGAACATGTCGGGTCGATTCTGGTCGTCGCCCTGATGATTGCGCCTCCGGCGGCGGCGTATCTTCTAACGGAACGGCTGTCGCACATGCTGATTCTCAGCGGCGCGATCGGCATAGCTGTCGCGATTTCAGGGTATTATGTTGCCTATGGGCTGGACGCGAGCATCGCGGGATCCATGGCGCTCATGTGCGGCGTTGTTTTTTTTCTGGTTTTTATGTTTGCGCCCGAGCGAGGCTGGCTGGCGACGACGTTCTTCCGGCGCTGGAGCCGCTGGGATTTTGCGCAGGAAACGCTGGCGGTGCATCTTCTGCAGGCCGAACTCAGCCATGCCGATGACACAGAGCAAGTTGTCAGTCACATGACAAATCATATGCTCTGGAAGGAGGACTTTGCCGTCGAGGTCATTGCGCAGTCGTTACAGAACGGCCTCATTGTCAAAGAGGGACATCGATTGAGTTTGACGGATTACGGCCGGGAAAAGGCCAAAGTTTCCCTTTTAAAAAGTTGAATCCCTCCTATAATGATACCCATGACGATCGTCAATCGACAATCAACGGCAACCGATTTGCCTGCCCTTGTCAGCGAACTGACGCAAGGGATCGGGAAAAATGATTTCTATGATTTGGGATTCCTGTTCATTTCGTTTTTCAGCAAGGACGCCACCATGGGGATCGCTTCGGAACTGCAAAAAATCCTTAAGTGCCGCAACCTGCTGGGCTGTTCCTCGTCGGGTATCATCGGCACGAGCAGCGAGGTCGAACGCCGGCCGGCCTGTTCGTTGATCCTCATGAAACTGGATCGGATTGAAATCACACCGTTTTATATGAATCAGGTGACCCTTGATACCTTGCAAAGTGACAACGACTGGTATGAATTTTTTGATACTTATCCGAATGAAAACCCGCAATTTTTTGTGTTGCCGGATCCTTTTTCCATCGACATCAACCAATTTCTCGCGGGCATGAACAAACCCTACCCCCGGTGCGCTGTCATCGGCGGGCTGGCCAGCGGCGCTGCCGAGCGAGGCGACAATACCCTGATTTTAAACACAACGTGCTACGACAATGGCTGTGTGGGGATGTGTCTGCGCGGGGATATCCAGATCGATACGGTTGTTTCCCAGGGCTGCCGGCCTATTGGGCAGAGCTATATTGTCACCAAATCCGACGGGAATATCGTTTATGAACTGGGAGGACGGCCGTTTTATATCGTCCTTGAAGAAATTCTCAAAAA
>CAYHZK010000211.1:1705-4103 GCA_964361085.1 uncultured Planctomycetales bacterium | reverse complement strand
TTCAATGAGTCTCTTAACCAGCCCCAACTGTCCTCCAGCGACAACGTCCTTCATGGTCGACCCGCCGACTGCCGCATTATAAGCATAAAAATTCGAATCGGGATACAGGTCTTTCATGTATCGATTCAACTGCCTGAAATAATTAGGATCCGAGCTTCTCCCAACAGTTATTGAATCCCCCATCCCGAGCAGCAGCTTGACGTCGTCCACAGGAGCGACACTATAGGAATAATGCCCTCGACCAGCATCCACCGGACAATCAGAGGTGCAGGCGACACAATACGCATCACTGGTATTCAAACATGGCAACCCGGCTGAAATCCCCGATTCATCAATCAGATCATTTTGGGCCCTCCCCATCAGCACAAACGGCCCGGATAAAAGAAACATGACAGACAAAACAACCCGACCCCCCAGCACAGAAAACTGTCGCGACATAGAAACTCCTTTCTTTGATAAACAACCCTTAAGCGAAAAATTAAGAGAAAAATCGGGGAACATTTCTAAAAGTGCCATATCCAATCCGAACCCGGCACCGCCGGAAATGTTCCAACGGCTTCCCTTATTTTCGCTTCACGAGGCGCGCTTCACGGTTATTTATAACTCCGCTGACTCAAACTCACATTCTCAAACGTCAGGGGTTCTTTGTGCAAAACCGGTTCTTTGTCAAGTCCCTGATACTGCCACGCCGCTGCGTAACAAAAATTCTCGTCATCCCGCCGGGCCTCGCCTTCCGGGGTCTGGTATTCTTCCCTGAAATGTCCTCCGCAGGACTCCCGGCGATGCAGGGCATCCGTGACAATCAATTCCGCGAATTCCATAAAATCAGCGACCCGTCCCGCCCGCTCCAGACTCTGGTTCAGGTTTTCATCGCTGCCCAGGATGCTGACGTTCTCCCAGAATTCGGAGCGGATCGCGGGAATGCTCGATAAAGCCTCTTTGAGGCCTTTCTC
This sequence comes from uncultured Planctomycetales bacterium, assembly GCA_964361085.1. Taxonomy (GTDB): domain Bacteria; phylum Omnitrophota; class Gorgyraeia; order Zapsychrales; family JANLHA01; genus CAYHZK01. The sequence continues at coordinate 3,150 of CAYHZK010000211.1, read as the reverse complement.
ATTCCGCGCCATGCCGCATTTGTCCCACAAAAGCCTGCCGATCTGCTTGTGAAAATCATCGACGCTGCGCTTGCCTTTGACCGACATGAGCCGATGGATCCGGTGCTTGGCCTGCGCCAGGGCCTCCTGAAATTCGGGGAGCATTGTGATCTGATCCGCCACAGGCTGGCACGCGGCCAGGTAATGACCGATCGTGTAAGGGATAATAAAGTATCCGTCGGCGAGTCCTTGCATCAGGGCGCTGGCCCCCAAACGGTTGGCGCCGTGGTCTGAAAAGTTCGCCTCCCCCAGCACGAACAATCCGGGGACCGAACTCATGAGGTTGTAATCAACCCACAACCCGCCCATGGTGTAGTGCACCGACGGGTAAATCATCATCGGCACTTTATAAGGATCATCGCCGGTGATCTTTTCGTACATCTCAAACAGGTTTCCGTAACGCTCCTCGATCTTGTCCCGTCCCAATCGCGTGATCGCGTCGGCAAAATCCAGATAAACGGCCATGCCGGTCTTCCCCACCCCGAGTCCCAGATCGCATTGTTCCTTGACATTGCGCGAGGCGATGTCGCGGGGGACGAGATTGCCGAAACTCGGATATTTTCGCTCAAGGAAATAATCGCGCTCCGGTTCCGGGATTTGGTCGGGAGAGCGTTTGTCGCCGGGCCGTTTCGGAACCCACACGCGCCCGTCGTTGCGGAGACTTTCGCTCATGAGGGTTAATTTGGATTGATAATCGCCGTGGACGGGGATGCACGTCGGATGGATCTGCGTGAAACAGGGATTGGCAAAAAAAGCGCCTTTTTTATAAGCCCGCCAGATCGCGGTCACGTTGCAGGCCTTGGCGTTGGTGGAAAGATAAAAGGCGTTGGAATATCCCCCGGTCGCCAGGATCACGGCGTCGGCGGCGTGGGCTTCAACCTTGCCCGTCAGAAGACTGCGGGTGATGACCCCCCTGGCCGCGCCGTCGCTGACAACCAGGTCCAGCATCTCGGTGCGGGGATGGATGGTGATATTTTTTTTCGCGGCCTCTTTCATCAAGGCGCTGTAGGCGCCCAGCAGCAGCTGCTGCCCGGTCTGGCCTCTGGCATAAAAAGTCCTCGAGACCTGCGCCCCGCCGAAAGAACGGTTATCAAGATACCCGCTGTATTCCCGTGCGAACGGGACCCCCTGCGCGACGCACTGATCGATAATAAAATTGCTCACCTCCGCCAGCCGATGGACATTGGCCTCGCGGGCGCGAAAATCCCCTCCCTTGATCGTGTCATAAAAAAGACGCTCTACGCTGTCGCCGTCATTCGCGTAATTTTTGGCGGCGTTGATCCCGCCCTGGGCCGCGATGCTGTGGGCGCGGCGCGGGCTGTCCTGGATGCAAAAGACCTCGACCCGGTATCCCAATTCCGACAGGGTCGCCGCGGCGGAACTTCCGGCCAGGCCGCTCCCGACGA
>CAYHZK010000211.1:0-1695 GCA_964361085.1 uncultured Planctomycetales bacterium | reverse complement strand
GACAATGATTTTATATTTCCTCTTGTTCGCCGGGTTGACCAGCTTCATGTGGAATTTGTGGCTGGTCCATTTGTCTTGCAAAGGACCCGGAGGGACTTTTCCGTCTAAGATAATCGGCATCGCGCACTCAATGAATAAAATTTTGGACTAAAACATAAACCGGGATGCTGCTGAATCCCAGGCCGATGAGCACTGCAAACGCATTGCTGAATCTGCGGATTTTTTCCTCCGCCCCCCGCGTGTCACTCAGGCCAAACGTCTGGCAAAAACTTTGAACGCCGTGACTGAGATGAAAACCCACCGTGGCCATGGCGATAATATAGAGAAAACTATGAACCGGATCAAAAAAGGCATTGCAAACAACGCCGTAAAGGCCGTAATGTTTTCCGTTCAAAATACCGCGCGCCCCCTCATGATCGACAAGGGTAAAATCCAGCAAGTGATAAAGCACGAAAGCCAGGAGGATCGCGCCGGTATAGGGCATCAACCGTGTCGCCAGGGAACGGCCGCCTTTCGCGCGCTCGACGCGGTAGCGGTGCGGCCTGGCCTTGATGTTCTCCATCACCAGCAGGAACGTGGTGTAGATATGCGTGATGAAAATCAAAAACAAAAGGACTTCGACGACCACGACCACGGGCCGCATTTTTTTCATGGCGGCGGCATAGCCGTTGTAGACGTCCGGCCCGCCAAAAATCAAAAGGTTGCCGGCCAGGTGCCCGATCAAAAACAAAATCAGCAGCAGCCCCGTGACAGCGACGGTCTGCTTGCGCCCGATGGAACTCTGAGTATAAGAGGATGAGGGAACCATGAAAAGATGAGTCACGTGCCGTTTAAGACCGGACGGCATTATAACACACCCTAAAATTCTTCCAGGGATTTTTTAACTTCTGTTAAGAAAACGTCTGCGTCTTCCTCCACGGATAACGCGACATCCCCGGCTGCGAGCGTCACGGGATGCTTATTGATAATGACAATCCTGCCTCTGGCATAGCTGGGAATCATGGCGGCGGGGTAAACGACACAGGATGTCCCGATCACAAAAAATAAATCCGCCTTCTGCGCCAGTTCCATGGCTTCGGTCAGATATTTAACCCCTTCCCCAAAAAACACGATGTCCGGCTTGATCACCCCGCCGCAGGGGCAGTGCGGGACCAATTCCTCGGCAATCTTTTTCTGCAAATGATCGAACGCGAACCGCTCGCCGCAATCCAGACAGTAACTGTTTTGGAAACTGCCGTGCATTTCATAAACCTGGCCGGAGCCGGCGCGCTGATGCAGGGCGTCGATATTCTGCGTCACGATCCCGACGGACTTGCCGTCTTGTTCCAGGCCGGCCAGGAAACGATGCGCCGGCGTCGGCTGGATGCTGGTCTCCAGCCCGACAAAGTCTCGGGCAAACTCATAGAAGGGTTTCTGGTCACGATAAAAATGATCGATATCAAAAACCTTATCCGGGTCGTACCGCTTCGTCACATAAAGCCCCCGCGGCCCGCGGAAATCCGGGATCCCGGCATTCGTCGAAATCCCCGCGCCCGTCAAAACCCCAATCGACCGGGATTCCGCTATAAGCCGAGCGCATGCAGCGATGGGATCATGAGCAGACATTATTTTACGCAGCTTTCGAAAATTGCAGGATCATCTAAAAACCTTCTGCTAACAGGCGGGTGTCTTCGCCGGGGCATTTTGCCCGCGCGC
>CAYHZK010000210.1:0-4109 GCA_964361085.1 uncultured Planctomycetales bacterium | reverse complement strand
ATTAAGAATTATGAACTTACAAAACTTAATTAAAAGTTAACCGGACAGTACTGATCATTTTTATATTATTGGTTTATGGCTGTCGATCGGGGGGTATTGTCTTTTTTCAGGGTTGAGGCGATATTTACCGGCGCGCATCGCGTTTTTAAAATTTCTCATTGTCGTGATCAGCTGTATTGCGACGTTCTTGCATGCCGGTCAATGTTATCGTTATAATGTCATCCTCAAAAAAGGGATGCAGTCCTGGAGCGGTTTTGTCAGGCAGATCGAACGCTTTGTGAAAGTTCATAGACATGAGCCGGGATTTTCTTTTGATATTGCAGCCAGTGAACAGGGCGAGTCCTGGGAGGTCATGCTGGGAGACCCCATTAAGGGGGTGCCGGTTCATGGAAGAGACTACCAGTTTTTATTCAGCAAATACGTCAATCGCGACCACCCTAAATATTATCTGGTTTATACGGATAAAAAAGGGATCGCGGCCTTTGCGACGCATCGCGAGGCCTTCCGTTACTGGTCCGAGCAGGGGCATCCGTAGGGGGACATTTAAGCAGATTCTATTTTAACATTACGGGCGGGTCATGCCTTTCCAAATCTGCTGCATTACAAAGATGCGCCCAAGTTCGGCATAGATCACTGGCTCACCGTGATTAAGATTGTTCTTGTGCATCTGTGGTTGTTTATTTTGGATTCGTTGGGATTGCCGGCGGTCTCTCAGCACGGTTTGTTATTTGAAAGGATTTTGAATTTGAGTGATATTGCCGTACTCTTGGCTCTGATGGCGTATTGGGCGCACTCATTTTACAACAAAACAAAGAAAGATCAGCCGGTGCCGCAGTCTGGAAAAGAGTTGGGCATATGGATTGCATTCCTGACGATGCTGATTTTGTTGCATAGCTTTTTAATGATGGGGGTTAATTCCTTCCCTTGCGGACTTTATTATTATGGGGCATACTGGTCGATCTTTTTTGTGATTTTCTTAACCAGGTTATTGGGGAGCTTCCGCATCAACAGGCTTGTATTTTTTGTTTGTCTGGGTATTGTCCTGATGAACCAGATCGTGAGTTTTCAATCGATGAATAAGCTTTATAAAAATTTCCATTTTTATCCTTATGCACCGCTAGTGATCCCCAAAATACTCTCCGGCGAAATAGGGAGGTTTGAAGCCATGCTCGGGTTGCCGTTTCAGGGGCGGGAATTGAAGAAAAACGTTCTTGATTTCTGGGCATGGAAGCGGCGCGGAGAGCAGGGGCCGTGTCCGATCAGGTTTTTCCCTAAGGAAAATTATTGGGTCGCCATTGAATTAGACCCGGGACATTATCGCTTTGACCGGAAACAATGCGCGAAAGATTGGGATGTCATAATGTATCCTGTTCATTAATTTGAAAAATCGGCAGATATAGATATAGAGGAGGGATTATGCCCACGCTGGATGATTTTAAAAAACTGGAGTTGGTTGTCGCGCAGATCAAGGACGTCAAAGAGCATCCCAATGCCGACCGGCTGTATATCCTGAAGATCGATACGGGCAAAGAGGAAAAGCAGCTTGTCGCCGGGATCAGGCTTTCTTACCCGAAAGAAGAGCTTCTCGGGAAGAAGATCATCGTCATCAATAATCTGGACCCGGCCGTGATCCGCGGGGAGGAGTCTCGCGGGATGCTTTTGGCGGCGTCGGGGGAAAACGGCCCGGTCATTTTGACGCCGGACCGCGATGTGCCGGTCGGGAGCATCGTCAAATAACATGCTGCAAGGAATGAAACAATTTGTGCCGTCGGCGGTTTGTCTGTCCTGCGACGGGTGCTGCCGGTTTAAGGAACAGGACAGCCGCTGGCGGCCGAAGATCGCTGCAGAAGAAAAGGAGGCTGCCGCTTTCCCCGGCCTTGCCGGAAAAATATTCTCTGCGCATGTCGTCGGGCAAGACGATCATATCGCCGCCGTTCCGTGTCAGGATCTTTTTGTCTGTCACTTTTTCAATCCCAAGGATAACACCTGCTGGATTTATCACGCCCGGCCGTTTGAGTGCCAGTTGTATCCTTTTCTCTTGAGCCGGGAGGAGGGGCGCCCGGCGGTCTTTGTGCATTTGAATTGTCCATATGTGCAGAAGCACTGGGGAACGGCGCTCTATAAAGAGTATGTTGCCTGGCTGAAAAATTTTTTTCAAAGGGCTGAGGTCAGAGATTTTATCAAGCGCAATCCGGGCCTCATCGCGAATTATTCTCCGTACCGGCAGGAGCTCGACTATGTTTTTATCGTGGATCTCGGCGGGGCATCATGAATCAGGGGAAAGATCTTCTTGAGCGCAAACCGCTTGTCGATGAATATCTGCAGAAAACACCGCGGGGCCTTTCTTCGTTCTCCTTCGTCAATATTTTTATCTGGCAGGGGCATTTTGATTTCCGGTTCGAGAAGAAGGGGGACAATCTCTGTGTCTTCGCTGAAAATGATCTGGGGGTGTTTCTGTACCTGCCACCGCTGGGCCGGGACATCTCCGGCGAGGCGATTGTGTCCTGTTTCGCTGATATGCGGCGGCGCAACAAGGGCAGCGGGGTGTCGAGGATTGAGAATGTCGCTGAAGGGCAGTCGCCGCATTTCCCGGAAGCGCGGTTCGAACACTACCGGAAGGGCTATGAATATTGTTATTGCCGCCGGGACCTCGTCGGGTTAAAAGGGCGGGACTTGAAATCGAAGCGCAACGCTTACAATCATTTTGTCAAAAATTATGCCGGGCATTATCTGCCGTATGAGACCGCCATGGCGGCGGAATGCGTGGTCCTCTATGACAGGTGGGTTGAAAGCAAACGGCTCTCCGGCGCTGATGAGATTTACGCCCAGATGCTGGAGGACAATCGCGGCGTTCACCGGCTGACCCTGGACTATTTTAAGGAGCTGGATCTGGTCGGTCGGGTGGTGGTTGTGGACGGCCGGATTGCGGCGTATACGTTCGGATATTTTCTGAACGACGAGATGTTTTGTGTCCTTCATGAGATCGCGGATTTGGATTGCAAGGGGCTCGCCGGGTTTATTTTCCGCGAGTTCTGCGCCGATCCGGAATTGCGCGGCGTGAAATTCATCAATGTGATGGATGATTTTGCGATGGACAAGGTGGCCCAGACAAAATTGTCGTACCGTCCGGCGCTGCTTCTGCCGGTGTATGTGATTACGGAAAGAAATGATTAACGTCTGCGCAGGATTTCCGTTGCCCTATTCGCTCCATGGCAGCTTAAACGTCAAAAATATTGTGATTCCAGCCTGTCAAACTCCTCGCTGTCGCTCGTCGAACAGTGACAGGCTAAACGTGATCGCAAAATTTTTGACAAGCTGCCAAATTCCGCGAATAAGGCAACGGAAATCCGAGACCCCGGTTATGGAATATCAGACTTTCAAATTTTCTATTCCCCCGACGGCCTTATTGGAACATTTTAAAGATGAGCCGTATGTGTTTCTTTTGGAAAGCAGTTTGCGGGATCCGGAGCGCGGGCGGTATTCTTTTTTAGGTTTTGATCCTTTTGAGGTCGTTGTGTTAGACGACGCGCGATCATGGGAGCGGCTGAAGAGGAATTTTTCGCAGTGTTTTTCTGGAAAAGAAGGCCGTCGTTCGCCGTTTTCGTGCGGGATCATGGGGTATTTGGGTTATGACCTGGGATTATCCTGGGAAAATATCGTAAGCCGTCATGTCCGTGATGGCCGTGTTCCGCCTGGTCTTTTTGGCTTTTATGATACGGTGCTGACAATCGACCATAAGACGGATAGCCTCTTGATCTGCTCCAGCGGTCTGCCGGAACGAAATGCTTTTTTGCGCAAAAAACGGGCGCGGGCGCGTCTTAAAAAGGTCGCCGGACGATTGGAACAGTTGGAGCCGTTTGCCATAGCGCCAAATTTTTCCAGCGACTCGCGGCAGCCCGGAATTTTAAAAAGCAATTTTACAGCCGGCGGTTATTGCCGGGCCGTCAAAAAAACTTTGGATCATATCCGTCGGGGCGATATTTATCAGCTTAACGTGGCCCAGCGGTTTTGTTTTGAAGGGAAACGGGAATGCGATGCCGTGTCGCTTTATAAAACCTTGAGCCGTCTGTCGCCTTTATGCCATATGTGCCGCAGTTCCTGACGATGTT
>CAYHZK010000209.1:0-4177 GCA_964361085.1 uncultured Planctomycetales bacterium | reverse complement strand
GAGACGGCCCGTGTTTACGCCTACACCGTGAACACCTCGGCTTCCGAGGAGTATGAAGCCGGCAAACAAAAACTGGTGGTCGGGAAAGCCAATATCCGTTCGCTCATCACGTGGGAGGAGTGTCTTGTGGACTTTTCCGTGATTTATTTCGGAGACTACAATCTGAGCGGGGGCGTCCGTTTGCATGACAGCGACGAGCTTTTCAGGCGCATGCACGACGACCTTCAGGACGCCTTTTTGCGCAATGATATCCCCGGCGTGATCCGGCATATGAACGAGCAGTTTGGCCGGCACAATTATTCGCTCTGGGATCTGTTTAAAAATGAGCAGGGCAAGGTCCTGAATCAGGTTTTTGATTCAACGCTGAACTCGATCGAGACACATTTTCGCGAGATCTACGCGCATTATTATCCCTTGATGCGGATTCGTCCCGATCTTAAAATCCCTCTCCCGAAGGCCCTGGCGATCACCGTGGAATTCATTCTGAATCGTGATCTGATCGATGTTTTTGAACGCGATGTCCTGGACCTCAATAAGCTGGAGCGGATCGCTCAGGAAATGCGCCGGTGGACGTTTATGCGGGACAGGGATTCTCTGGGTTTTGTCGCGAGCAAAAAAATCGAGAGGATGATGACGGAATTCTTCGGCAATCCCCACAATATTGAAACGGCGAGGACGATCGCGACGGCACTGCGGATTTTGCGCAGTTTGTCGCTGCAACTGGATTTGTGGAAGACCCAGAATTTATTTTTTTCAATGACAAAAACGATTTACCCGGGGATGAAGGAAAAGGCCGCCGCCGGCGCCGAAAAGGCCCGCGAGTGGGTGGCAGGCTTTGAAAATCTCGGGCGGTATCTTAAAGTGGCCACGGCATAATGTAAGCGCAACGCCTGATGTTTTCGCTTCACGCTTCACGAGGCGCGCTTCACGCGAAGGAAATTTATGTTCAAACGCGGCAGCGGAATTTTACTCCATATCTCTTCTTTACCGTCGATCGGGGGGATCGGTGACTTTGGTCCCGCGGCCTATGATTTTGTCGATTTTCTAAACAGGGCCGACCAATCATACTGGCAGCTCCTGCCCCTCAATCCGACCGATCCGATTTACGGCAACACCCCTTACAGCAGCAATTCCGCCTTTGCCGTGAGTCCTCTTTTTATAAGTCTCGAACTTTTGGCGGGCGAGGGGCTGTTAAAAAAAGATGAATTGTCCGCCGTCCCTGTTTTTCCCCACGAAGACCGGGTCGACTATCCGGCGGCCATCGCCGTCAAGGGGCACCTTCTGGACCGCGCCTTTGAGCGGTTCAATCAGAGCGGCCGGGCCGGGAAGCTTTACGCCGATTTTTATGAGCGGAACAGTTTTTGGCTGGACGACTATGCCGCTTTTATCGCGATCAAAAAAAATTTCAACGGCCAGATGTGGAACCAGTGGCCGGCGGAAATCCGGGACCGCGATCCGGGAACTCTCAAGGGGTTGCGGTCAAAACTGGCGCCCGACCTTGAGCGGGTTAAATTTTTTCAATATCTTTTATGGCAGCAGTGGATGGCGCTTAAGGCCTATTGCAGAGACAAAGATGTCGCGCTGATCGGCGATATCCCGATTTATGTCAATGACGACAGCGCGGATGTTTGGGCCAATCCGAAAATCTTTCAACTGGATGAAAACTGCGAGCCGCGTTTCGTGGCCGGGGTCCCGCCGGACTATTTCAGCGAGACGGGCCAGCGCTGGGGAAATCCTCTCTATGATTGGGAAAAGCTCAAGGCTCTGGGGTATCACTGGTGGATTGACCGCATCCGGCGCAATCTGGAACTGTTTGACATTGTCCGGATCGATCACTTTCGCGGGTTTTTGGGGTATTGGCAGATCCCCGCGAGCGAAAAGACCGCGGTCAACGGCGAATGGCGCCCCGGCCCCGGCGACAGCTTTTTTAACGCGATTAAGAAAAAATGGTCGCAGCTGCCCATTATCGCCGAGGACCTTGGCATTATCACGCCCGACGTGCATGATGCGATGCAACGGTTTGGTTTCCCGGGGATGAAGGTCCTGCAGTTCGCCTTCAACGGCGACGCCGCCAATCCATATCTCCCGCAAAATTATTCCGAAAATTCCATTGTCTATACCGGAACCCACGATAACAATACGACCCGCGGCTGGTTCCGCAAAGACGCCCAGCCGTACGAGCGCGAAAATCTCAGCCGGTATCTTCAGAAGGCGGTCGATGAAAACAGTGTGGCCTGGGACCTCATCGATCTGGCGATGCAGTCCGTTGCCGGAATCGCGATTGCCCCCATGCAGGATGTTCTGAATCTGGCTGAAGACTCGCGCATGAACGTCCCCGGCACCGTCAGCAACAACTGGCAGTGGCGCTTGAAGAACAACGAAATCACTCCTCAACTCGCTCCTCAATTAGCCCGTCTGGCCCGGACAACACAGAGAGCGAATTGATCCCGGCGCCCATGTTTCCGTCTTTCTCCTTGAGGGAGAGGGGGTGCTATGTTAAAATTTTTCATGAAAAATTTTTTGGGAATGTCGCTTGCCCTGACGCTTATCGTCTGTCCCGGCTGCAGTTTCTTTAAACCGAAAAAGAATATTGTCCAGCCACCTCCGCCTGTCATTCTCAACGGCAAGATCATCCAGAAAGAGAGAGTCGCGCGGGGCGGCCGTTTGCTGATTGCCCCTTTCTCGCCGGGGGAGACGGTCGAGGCCAATGCGGAGTTTGAGCGGGTTTCGCTCATGATCGTCAAGGGTGTTATTGAGACCCTGCAGCGGCAGGAGACACCGTTTACGGTCCTGGACGACGCGACGGCGCATACCGCGGATTTGGTCCTCAAGGGGCGCATGCTGCGGATGCAGGAGCGCCGGGTCTTTACGAGCTGGTTTCGCAAAAAGACCGTCGGAAAGCTTTCTGTCGAAGGGATGATGATCGACCGCGACACCGGCGATGTCCTTGTCCGGTTTTCGGCAGATAAAAGCGGTGCGGATGATGCGGGGAAATTTGACGCGCTGGGGTACGCGGTGGGGCGGGACATCGGACAACTTTTGCTGTCGGAGTTGAAATAAACCATGATTGTCGTGACCGGAGGGGCGGGATTCATCGGCAGCTGTCTTGTGGCGCGACTCAACGCGACGGGGAGGCAGGACCTCATCGTTGTCGATCGTCTGGAAGAGAACGATGCGAAAAACAGGAATCTGGCGGGCAAGCGCTACGCCCGGTATGCCGACAAAAAGGCATTCCTGGACGATGTCCTGGCGGAGCGCGTCGATGGTCCCGTGGAGACCGTGATTCACATGGGCGCCTGCAGTTCAACGACGGGAACGGATCAAAAATACTACGAGACCAACAATTTTGAATACACCAAACACTTGGCGTCATGGTGCGTGAAACGCAACGCGCGGTTGATCTACGCGAGCTCGGCGGCGACCTACGGGAACGGGGAAGAAGGGTACTCGGACGACGACGCGACGACACGGCGCCTGAAACCCCTCAATTTTTACGGCGAATCCAAGCATAAATTCGATCTCTGGGCGCTCGACCACGGATTGACTGCCGGGACTGTGGGACTGAAATTTTTCAATGTTTTCGGCCCCAACGAATATCACAAGGGCGACATGCGCAGTGTGGTCGCCAAGGCCTACGCGAAGGTCGCCGGCGAAGGGACAATGTCGTTGTTCAAGTCGTATCACAAGGACTACCGGGACGGCGAGCAGAAACGGGACTTCCTCTACGTGTAGGATGCCGTGGAGATGACGCTCCACTTCGCGTTCGGCAACCCGTCGGCCGCCGGGCTCTTCAACATCGGGTCGGGCGAGGCCCACACATGGCTGGAGCTGGTTGGGGCCCTCTTTGCCGCGATGGGGAAAGAGCCGGCGGTGGAGTTCATCGAGATGCCGGAAGGCCTGCGCGAGAAGTACCAGTATTTCACCCGGGCCGACATCTCCCAGCTCCGCGGGGCCGGGTACGCCAAGCCGGTGACGCCGCTGGCCGAAGCCGTGCGCGACTACGCCCAAAACTACCTGGCGCCCGGCCTGCGGCTCTCCGCGGGTGGTTCAGGGGAAAAAGGCCTACAATAGGACCATGCGCACGCACGCCGAGGTCATCAAAGGCATGGGTAGGTTCGTCGAAGAGACCCTCTGCCTGCTGAAACCGGTCCCCGACAGCTGGCAGCCTTCCGACATC
>CAYHZK010000208.1:0-4317 GCA_964361085.1 uncultured Planctomycetales bacterium | reverse complement strand
AACGTTTCTTCTCTATAATACAAACCCTGGCGCCCAGGGCCCTGGCCACACTCGCCGAAAAAAGCCCCCCGGCCCCTCCGCCGATGATAACGATATCAAATATTTTCTGTTCCATAATTTAATACCCAGCTTGCGGGATTTTTCAACCCCTGTTAGCGGAATTCGGCGGCTTGTCAAAAATTTTACGGTCACGATTAGCCTGTCACTGTTCGACGAACCGCTATAAGCGGTGAGGAGTTTGACAGGCTGGGACCGTAAAATCTTTTGACGTTTAAGCCGTCATGGAGCTGACAGGGGTTGAAAAATCCCTGCGATCGTTTTTATTATGCCAGCGCCCCCTGGCAACTTGAACCCGCGCCGGCGGTGCAGCCGAAACAATGATTGCCGGTCAGGATGTCCCAATCCTCCGCGCCTCCGGCGGCAACATCCTCGATGGTCAACGGCCGCCCGTTTCGGATCTGCATCCTGAGCATCTGATTAAAATCACAATCGTACAACCGACCGTCCCACCCCACGCTCAGGGTATTCAAACACATGAGACCCTCGACCGTCGCGAGATTAAAACTCTTCATCAGCAGCTCCACGTAACCGTCATACTGATGAAAGGCCTTCAAATATTTCGCGTAACGGGTCACGGGCATATTGACGATCGTAAAAAGCCGGTTAAAAACAATCCCGAACTCCTCCCGAAGTTTCTTCTTATAATCCCGCTCCAGTTTCGCCTGCGGCGGCGGCAGGTGCGGACCGACCGGATTATAAACGAGATTCAAGACCAGCCCTGTCGCGTTGCCGCCGTACCCCAAACGGTTCAGCCATCGCAGCGCTTTGATGGATCCGTCAAACGTCCCCCGGCCCCGCTGTTGATCAACATTGTCTTTCTGATAACACGGCAGCGAGGCGATGATCTCGACGTGATTTTGCGCCAAAAAATCCGGCACATCAGACATCCCCTGCTCAGAAAACACCGTCAGATTACAGCGGTCCAGGATGCGCAAATTTCTCCCGCGCCCCTCGGTGACCAAATACCGAAAATTCGGATTCAACTCCGGAGCCCCCCCGGTGATGTCCAGGGTTTGAGCTCCCTGCCGGTCCATAAACCGCACAACGGCCTCGGCTGTTTTGCGGTCCATGTTCTCTTTTATTTTCGTCGGGCCCGCCTCCACATGGCAATGAGAACAGGTCAGATTGCACAACTTGCCGACGTTGACCTGCAAAATGTCGATCTTGCGCTTGCGCAGCCGAATCCCATGCCCGCTCAATTTTTCCTCAAAACGATCCATCCTCATCCTCTCAAAAAATAATACAGGCCTCCGGAGAAACCCGCCGCGACCGGCAATGTCAAAATCCAAGCGGCCATAATGATCCCGATCATCGTCCAGCGCGCCTTTCCATTCACGGCGCCAATGCCGAATAAGGCGCCGCAGGAGACATGCGTCGTCGAAACGGGAACCCCCCAATTTGAGGCGAAGATCACCGTCAGGGCCGTGACCAGATTCGCCGTAAAACCCTGCCCGTGATTCATGCCCGTGATGCGATAGGACATCGTTTGCGCAACCTTTTTAGCGCTCAAAAGACCGCCGAGCGCCATAACAACCGCAACCAAAGCGATATTGAATTTTAATCCCAGCGCCCCGGTCATGACGATCAACGCCGCAATCTTGGGCGTATCATTCAATCCCCGCGCAAAACTCACCAACCCGGCGCTTAAAAAATGCAGCGCATTCAAGATGTCCCGGGCGGCCATTCCCAAAATTTGTCCGCTGTAACGATCCATAGCCATCGCCTGACACTGGCTTGTCTCGCCGACAAAAATTCCCAGGGACTGAAGCTGGGTGACCGAAATCGCCTGCCCATGGACCAGATTGACGCCGGCAACCGGGATTTCCTTCCGGTCCAGACAAATACACGTGCTCTTTGAAACCCCTGTCATCCGTCGGCAAAAACGAAAGAGCGGATAAATCACCACGGTCAGAACGACGGCGCAAACCGGGCTGAACAGCAACGGCGCAATAAAATTCCTTCCCAGCGCCGCAAACCCCAGATCCGCGCCGACGGCCACAAGTCCGGCCCCGGCCAAAGCGCCGGTCAAGCTATGTGTGGTTGAAACCGGCATGCCGGTCACCGTGGCCAATAAAACCGTCGCGCCGGCGCCGCAGGCCACCGCCAGCAGGAATTCGGGACTGGCCGTGAGATGATCCGGGACCAGGCCCTTGCCGCTGAATGTTCTCACAAGCTTTTCCGCAAAGAAAAAGGCCGTCACCGATCCGGCCAGCGTCGTGACCGTGGCCCAGGCTAACGCCTTTTGATAGTCCGGGATTGTTCCGCTTCCTAAAAGTGTGGCCGCGCCTTTGAAGTTGTCGTTGGCGCCATTGGTATACGCGACAAACAGCGTAGCCAGGATGACGAAGACCGTCCCCTCCATCAGCAGCACCCTCCGTCGAGACACGAGGCGCCGGCCCGGGTTGTCGCGCGATATTTGACGCCTTTGGTTTCTTTGGGATGACGCTCGCTGGTCCGGCTGCAATCGAAGGGTTTGGCCTTGCCCGGCGGAATGCCTTTGCGCGGCTCAAGCAGGATCAGGTCATCGCGGTAAGGGGTCTTCGAAAAAATCTGGAATGTTTTATCGCACACCGCCGTCCTCACGCCCCGCCGTAAAACATGCCGGTCGTCGTCCTCCACCTGCTTCCACGGCCCTTTGTAAACAACGGCCTGATGATGCTCAAAGCAGGGACCTTCCTTGCCCTTGAAGGCGGTGACCGTCACGGCGCGGAATTCAATCCCGGCCACGGTGCGCCAGGGCTGTTGATCAAACTTTTCAAGTTTTATGCCGTAAAAACCGGACTCCTCAAAGGCCTTGATAAACTCGCTCTCCTGAAACGCGCCGGAGACGCACCCGCTCCACAGTTCCGGGTCCCGCTGCAGCGATTCGGGCACCGCCTCGTCGCTGACGATATCCGAAATCGCGACGCGCCCGCCTTTCTTAAGGACACGATGCATCTCTTTGAAAAGTTCTTTTTTGCTTTCCGGACGGACGAGATTCAAAACACAATTGGAGACGATCACGTCCACCGATTCATCGGCCACGAGGGGATTTTGCAGCCGGCTTTTTTCGACCGTATTCTGAAAATCAAAATATCCCTCGAGGGAGGAGACCGGTCTTGAGGTTAAATCGCGCTCCAGACGATCCAGATCGGTTTTCAAATCCTGAATCTTCCCGCGGCGAAATTCGACATTGTGCCAGCCGATTTTGTCGCCGACCTGTTTTTGATAGCACCGCGCCAGCGCCAGCATCGTCGGATTAAAATCGACGCCGATCACCTTCCCCCGGGGGCCGACGACCTGCGAGGCGATAAAACAAATTTTTCCCCCTCCGGACCCCAGATCCAGAACCACATCCCCTTCTCTTAAATAGCGCGATGGATCGCCGCAGCCGTAATCCTTGTCCAAAATCTCCTGCGGAATAACCTTCAAATACTTCGCGTCATATTGAACCGGACAGCACAGGGCCTGCTCTTTGCTGACCGCCCCGTCGGCGTATCGCTGCAGGACCGCCCTTTCCATATTGAAAGGAATTTTTCGTTTATGACCGTTACGACGGTTTGAACCGGACATCATTTTCATAAAAACATCCCTCCTCTTTTAAGAATCTCCAAATTGGGCACATCGTCCAGGTCCTCCCTCTCCGCCACAGCCGCAACGGACAGCCCCGCCCGACGGGCGGCGGACAGTGTCTTTGCCAGGACTTGATCTGTGCTCCAGGGGATATCCGCAAACAGCTGCGGCTGTTCCCGCGATAATCCGATCAGATAATATCCGCCGTCTTTCGCCGGCCCCAGGACAGCGTCGCGGTGTTTAAGGGCATCGGCGGCGGCCTCGATATCCTCTTTTCGCAAACCCAGGGTATCGCTGCCTAAGACAATCGCGTTTTGATATCTAGATTCAAATGCCCGGCGGAAAGCGTTTGTTATTCTTTCCCCCAGGGCCGCGCCATCCTGAGGCCAGTAATAACAACAGCCGGCTTTCAGCCATTCCTGAATTTCTTTTGCCTTGTCCGGCGGATCAAAAACAACGGCGCAGTCCATCAGATCACACCCGTCTTTCAGTAGAGAAAAATTTCCTTCCGCCAACCGCCGGTACATCTCCGCGGCCCGATCCATGCCGATCCTGCGTCCCAGCCGCGTCTTGACCCGGCCGGCTTCCGGATATTTGACAAAATACAAAAGAAGTGTGGAATTCACAGGGCCCCCAGATAGATCTCCCGCAGCTTGTCCGGATGTTCCCGCAAAAAATGATACCCGAAGATCACCCGGGCGTTGC
>CAYHZK010000207.1:0-4338 GCA_964361085.1 uncultured Planctomycetales bacterium | reverse complement strand
GCTCTCGCCCCCCTACTCGGCTCAACGACGCAAAGTCTACACTCGGCGCTCTGGCGGCCGCCGGGAGTTTCGCCAACTCAATGGGCTCTGATTTTGTCATGATCGAAGGATTGGCCGTGATTGCTTGGGTTACCGCCAACGTTCCTGTTTCTCTATTGAGAACAGGGACGTTGACGTCTCGAGCCACCAGACTTGAGACCGTTTCTCTCACTTCCGGCGAAAGCCTCGCATGAATCTCCTTTGCTACTGGTTCTTCAATCTTATGACTTACTTGCACGATCCGGCCATCGTTCATTGTCACAGGTCGGGTCTCTTCACTTTGACTCAAGGCGGCGAAGTCGACAACAGCGGCCGGACGCAATGCTGTGGTAATACGATTTTCCATTATTGCTAACGCCTGCGGATTTGCGGCAACAGCGTAAGCTAAGGCTGCGGATTCTCTTGCAATTGCTCCGATGGTAATTGGCTGATTAATCAATTCAGGTTTGGACGCTTTCGTTGTCGCGATAAGCGCTCGATCGGCCTTTAACGCTTCAACATTAACTCCAACACCCGCAGCCTGGAGTTGAGGCAGCATCTTGTTAAACGAATCCTCATCCATTTGCGCCATTCCGCTTAACAACGTTGCGGCCTTGACCTGATTACGCATGGCATCCGTGACACCAGGCTTTTGTTCTAGAGCCAACTGTTGTCCGATTTCAGGTCTCTCTGTCAGAACCTTGCCGGCGATCCGTCCTGTTTGGGCCATAGGGAGCTCCTGCCCTTTCAAGGAAGGATTGCTCCTGACCATGGTCTGCCAACGCTGACGCTCTGCCCTCATGAGGGGTTTCTGATCAACTGGAACATTATTCAGAATGTTTTCTGCCTCTTCATCTGTCCCATTCATAAAGGTACGTAAGGCAACAACAGGATGAGTCTGTTCTGCTTTGACATTACCAGCCTCTGATTGAAGCCCGGTTCGAAATTTTGGAGATTCCTGAATCGCTCGGACAACTAACGCGATATCCTCTGTCGTCATGATCCTCAAGGGTTGCGTCCCAGTCCCCGCATTTTGAACAGCCTGATGCACCCTCTCGATCCCAGCCCTGGCCTGCGGCGCGATTTCAGGTTCCGCAGTTTTCAGCAAACTATTCAATTGTTCTGTCCCAACGCTCCCGAATCCGCGAAGGGCCTTTGTCTCCGGAGATTCCGGCAGAGTTGTTCTGGCTAAATCAGTCAATGTTCTTGTTAAGCCGGGATTCTGGGTGAGAACAGCTGCCACATCCCCACTCAGTCCGTGGAACGGTTCACTCGCCAACAACGGATTTTCCTTAATTTGCGCTTGTCTTTGTTGAATTGCGCTGATCAATGGTTTTCGTGATGGCTCCGAAATCCCCTGGCTGGTTAAAAATTCATCAGCCTCGGCCGGGGTCATATTCTGCGTCAAATAATTATACGCAACGACCGGGGTAGTATCTGCCTTGGATAACGACGCCAAATCCCCTCCACGGGTCACATTACCGCGCAAGATATCACCCAAAACCTGCGAGCCATCTGTTTTCTTCCCGATAATATGCGTATCAATTTCATCACGCTTTCCCGGCGTTACTCTGTTTGCAGCGACACTGACCTTTATAAAATTATTCTGTCCTGGAGTATTGAGTGTTTTGCTAACCGCCGTCACAATTTCTCTTTGAACCACGGGAAGGGAGGCCAGATTCGCCGGGGTTGCCGTGATGGTGTTATCCTTCATACTTTCAGTAACCGCTGCCCCAGCTTTAAATCCCCCGGAAAAATACCGGCGCTGGACTGTAGACTGGCTTGCCAGATCATAATCCTGTTTAACCATGTTATAAACGCCGGCACGCAAGGCTTCCATATACTGGTCATAGACCTTCTCTCCGGAATCAAGATCATCGGCATCGACACCGGCGACTTTGTTCTGATCGACATAAAGTTTGCCTAACAAACTCTCTTTAAGACGCTTTTTATACCATGCGGCAAGCACCGCGGAGTTATAGACCTGACGGGCCAGAGAAAAATTCTCACCTGTATTGACTTCCTTTTCCAATTCCGGAAGAACAATTTCTTTAACAATTTCAGCGGAAAGAGTGTTAATGTATTCTACTTTTGTTGAATCCAGCCGGTCGGTCCCTATCTCACGGTTATTCAAATTTTTCTTGATGGCCAAATAATCTTCTTCCAGCATGACCTTCAAATGACTCTCCACCACAAAGGCGCTGCCCTCTTTTTCGAGAACCACGGATTTATCGGGAAGAACCCAGACCTTGCTGAAGGTATTGATCGGGATTTGTGTCGTGCCATACAGTTTATAAGCTTTATCATAAACCTTCTGCCAAAACTTTTTGCCGACTTCGCTATCAGGGTGTGTTAAAGAAGCCGTGATTTGTTTGAGCATGTAATCTTCAACCAACAAATCCTTTCCCATCTCGGTCACGCCAAAGGCGCTGGGGATCATCTGGTCTTTTTCGTAAGGAGAAAGATTAACCCAGACCTCATCGTCCTTCATCGTAAGTGCGGTGAGAAAATATTTTACAAGTTTCTGAATTTCCTGATCCAGGGCCTCGCCTTCCAGGGTGGAATCCCCCCTTTCAACGATAAAATCAAACAGCAATGGGTCTTTTTGATTGATCGTGATGGCCCTTAAAACAACCGGCTGGTAGGGCTTGCTGAATTCTACCAGTTGCCCGGGCTCCGGGAGCGGGAGGTTGGAGATGACCTGAGCATAGGCAGGAGGGACGGCCAGGTTAAACGACAGCAGGGTGACAAGGATTGCCACAAAGTTCGCGCCCAAGGATTTTTTGATCTTTGTGTGGAAATAATAATACATAGCCTCTCTCCTTTTAAGAAGAAATGTGATTAAAAAAACACGAAATTTTTATGGAATTTAAGCTGGAGAACCCAGCGGTCGGGAGTTGGAAATGAAAAAGACTGGCAGGTGAAAAGTTTTTTTCGGGATAGGCTTGCATAGCCTAAAAACCCTCGCGTTCAATCCGTTAAAAATCTTAAAGTTACTTTGGGTGGGAATCTTTATATATACTTTTTACCTATTATATTTTTTGTATTAGAAGGATACCACATGGGTCTCTTAAAAGCAAGGGAAGCGCTTTCCGGCTCCTCAAAATCAGAAGGTCACAAGCCAATATCATCAAATGAGTTATAGAATATGTTCCTTTTCTATAAAAAAATTTTAAAAATTTTTAACTACGCTGACAAAATTCGATTAACGCGGGATCGTAATTCTCAGGCTTTTCGTAACCCAGGAGGTTGAGAATGGTTGCGGCCACGTTAGATAACCCGCGTTTTGACAAATCCGCGATCTTGTACTCACCTTGATATCCGGAATCCACGATGACGAACGGAACCGGATTCAAAGAATGAGCCGTGCTGACGATCTTTTTGCCGTTTTTGACCGTAAACATCTCATCGGCATTCCCGTGGTCGGCCAGGATGACGGCGATCCCGTTCAATTCCGCAACCGCGTTGAGCAACGTCGCGGTGCAGACATCGACCGCCTCAACCGAGGCGATGATCGCCTTGGGCACCCCCGTATGCCCCACCATATCCCCGTTCGGAAAATTGAGCCGCCCGAACTTATACTGACCGCTCTTCAAGAGCTCAATAGTTTTTTCGGTAATCTCATAAGCCTTCATGTTGGGGGCGAGATCATACCGAATTTTATCGGACGGGATTTCGACATACTTCTCTAAAGACTCGTTAACATAGCCGGAGTTGTTCCCAATCCAAAAATACGTCACGTGTCCATATTTTTGGGTCTCGGAAATGGCAAACGCCGAAACACCAAGATCTCACAGGTAGGTGCTGATCGGACGCTCGATCTGAGGCGGAGTGACTAAAAAATTCGCCGGGATCCGCAAATCGCCGTCATATTGCATCATCCCTGCAAAAAGGATTTTGGGCCAACGCTCGCGATCAAACTGGTTGAACTCCGACTCCTCAAAGGCGCGCGACAATTCAATGGCGCGATCGCCGCGAAAATTATAAAAGACCACAGAATCCCCGTCATTGATGGGCCCGACGGGCCGACCATCTTTTGCGATGGCAAATGACGGCAGATATTGATCGGTGACTGTTGGGTCTTCCCGATAATATGTCGCCACCGCTTCGCCGGCGGAATTAAAATGGCGGGCCTGCCCTAACACGTGGGCCTGCCAGCCGCGCTTCACAATCTCCCAGTCGGCATTGTAACGATCCATGGTCGTGACCATACGGCCGCCGCCGGAAGCAATGCAATAATCAAGACCATAATCCTGATTCAATTGTTTGAGCAGAGTTTCGATCTTCTCCAGATATTGCAAGGCGGATTTTTCATACACA
>CAYHZK010000206.1:0-4396 GCA_964361085.1 uncultured Planctomycetales bacterium | reverse complement strand
TCCCTCCTGGGCCGCGATCCCGCCCTGAAGACCACGTAAACTCGATCTGTTCGACGGCATAGTCGACAACCTCCAGAATATCTTTGTCCTCTAGGCCTTTCAGCCGGAGTTGTTGCACGACGCGGGATTTTCGCATCATCACCTCACCCAGACTGTGCCCGCTGCCGTCCCATCGCAGCATCCCAGAAATCATCCTGAATAATTTGCCATTAAGGAAAAAAACAACCTCCTCGTCAACTCCATGGGTCAAAAGCCCCTGCCACACGCCCTCTGCAATTTCAGAAGCATCCCGTTTCTGCCCGTTGACGATCACGCCATAGATCATCAACTGCAACTGCGAATAAAGGATGGCGTCCGCCAGATGATCCGTGAACAATAATATCTGTTCATTGGTATAACCCTCTTGACTAAGCATGGCCAGAAGACGATCCGTCTCCTCAAGAAGTTTTCCACCCCGAATATACCGTGCCCGAACGCGATCAAAAAGATGAGCGCCTGCCCAAAGAGCCCCAACCGTACCCAAAATCTGCCCACTGTGTTGATAAGCCCAAGACAACATCCCGTTAACATCGAGACCGCTCAAAATCAAAAATTCCATTACCAACGGACTCGATCCCCGTTTACCACTTATCGATTCCGCGGTGATTCTGGAAACAATCATTTCTGTCAGTTGACGCTCAGAGACGGGATTCCTGGCAATGATACGCCACTGAAGGATCCGCTCTCCTGAAACGAAATAAACAAAACCGCTCTTTTCAACAACAGCGCGGATGTTGTGTTTCTGGGCAAGGGTCTTTTCCAACAGCGGACTCTTGTTCTGATCGCCATGGATCAACACCGCCGGGCCCACGATGACATTGTCTTGCAGATCTTCGTCGAGTAGGCGCCGTAACGAAACCAGAAAATTATTGTTTTGCAGACGGAGACGTTCATCCCCGGCATGGTGCTGAATCAACGTCACGTGCCAGTTCCCGGCCTTTTCCTGATCATTTGTGTCTTCACGGAAGATCAACAGACCCGCCAAGTTTTGATTGGCCTCTTTGACAAGCTTTTCCTGGATCCTGAGGATAGTGAAATAATTAACAGGGCTTTTCATCAGACGGGCAAGGCGTCGACGCTCATGGATCCTTTTGACGACCCAGGGCATGAGGACATTCATCATCACCGCGAATTTATCAGCCGCGGAACCGAATTGCGCAACGATATAAATCTTCCAGGTCTTTCCTACAGAATATATCGGCATCGTGAGGCGGAAGGGACGGTCAAGCCGATAACGGACCGGATTGCTCAACCTCTGCCACCATCTGAGCAAAGATTTGAATTTAAGCGGAGTCGACGCGCGATCTTTATCGCCGTTCCGTCCGGGTCCTGTCATGGGAAGATCCCCTCTCACCCGTTGACGTATCGTCTCTTTTTTAATGCTGGCAACCCGCGCAAAGTAATCATCGGATCTGCCCAAGGATTTCTTGATCCCGGTCGAAAAACCCAACTTCCTTAACAACACTCTGATCATTCGGTTGCTCCCGTCAAATTCCGCCGAGACCAGCGGTCTCTCCCTCTCCAAAGCCAGTTGAAGGACAGTTTGTATCAACTGTTCTCCAATGTGTTGACGACGATAAGCCCAAAGGACTTCCAGCCGTTCAATCTTTACGGTGCTCCCGTCATCGCTGAAACTGATTAATCCCGCGATCTGATGACGCGCGTCGACCGTGGAGAAATATTCCCACCCTTCTTTAACGTCCCGCGCGATCTCCAAAATCGTTTTATGAGCCCATATGAATTCTTTTGCCTGCTGTTCGGTCAATGACCGGATCTCCAGAGGAAAAACAAGCGGATCTTTTTGCTGGGCGTATATCACCCAGGGATTATCTCCGGCGTGACCAACCAGCAGATCAAAATCCGACATATCGTCATTGTCCTCAACCGGGCTTGAGACATGATGAAACACGATAATAGCGTATCCGTTGGCGGGAAGATCAATGGTGAGACGCTGAGCGTTCCTGTGAATCCTTGCGCCTTCTGAGCGGTGGACCTCCATGCGATCGGGATCCGCATCTTGAATACCACGCGGGGCCTGGGGATAATAATCAAAGACCTTGTCCAAGTCCATTTCGGCGCGTTGCCGTTCCTCCGCGAAATTCACCAGCAGAAGCGCGTCGCCCTCTTTCTCATGATGATAAACCGCCGGGAAAAGGCCGCCCAAATCCTGTTCCGACGGAGCAAGGAGCTTGGCACTCCGCGGTTCCGTCTCGCGGAAAATCGGCCTGGCCATAAGCGACAGAATCTCCTGATAAGCCGGCAACACGGCATAATCGCCTTCTCCGTCAGTGATATAACGGAACTGATAAATCCCCGCGTCCGTGGACTTCATCTCCGTGCGGGCGCCCTGAGGACGTTGAAGACCCTGGATCTGTTTAAGCGGAACAAGCGTGTGTCCGCCCAGACTTAAGGTAATCAATGTGGCGGCGAGGGCGCGGTCCTGTGTTGAAAAGGCGTCCAGTGCGGCAGGCTCGTCGTGATTTTCCGCGAAATAAACGCTGTTATTAATAAAGCCTGCCGGCGCTTCCGCCCGGCGCATAAAAACATACCACCGCAAAGCGCTCATATCCCCGCGGGTCAGCAAATCATAAGGGAATTTGTCATAAGTCAAGATGCCGGTCTTTTGCAGTTGGCCGGCCCGACCTTCCCACGCCCGGCTCTGCGCATCACCCCATTCATACGTCTCGGCGATAACGGTCAAATCTTTTTCGCTGGCGACCGTCATAAATTCTTCCCAGAACTCGCGCGGCATCTGGACAGCAAACTCAGCGTCGGTCATAGTCCATCCCCAGGTCCGGCGGATATGTTCCCGAAGCCCCAGGTGCGACAGGTCAGCCCTCACCCCTCCGTTGAGGGTCAATCCGGCAATCCTCTTGAGAACACCCTGAATCATATATTCACGGGCCCTCGGATCAAGCAAATTCAACTGGGCGTTACTCAACATCGGGAGCCCAAACGGAGATTCTTGGGCATGCCGGACAATACGACGAGGATCCGCGGGATGACGGTAATAATGCCCTTTCCATATCTCCTCCGGACGGACATCCCAGTGGTTTTCCTTGTCCAGCATGGAGATCAGGTCCATGTCGGACATGTCTCCCGTCCGGTCGCGGAATTCCGTCCGCATCGCTCGCAGATAATCCTGCTCATCTCCCGCGATGGTCAGCCCCGGCACCGTGAGGATCTCCGGCGAATCCGCCGCGAGATGGTTGGTGACAAAGTCCACGATGAGGGCGATCCCCCGCTTTTTCAACCGGCGGGCAAAACGACGGAAATCATTTTCGCTGCGGGCGACATCAGGGGCGATCTTATATTGATAAATGTCATACCCCGACGGCCATCGTTCAACGGTCTCGCCATGAAATTCCTGCCAGTGTTTCATCGCCCAGTAGGACCAGTAACTCTTCTCCCATGGGGCCTTGAGCCAGACAATCCCGATCCCGGCCCTCTGCAGCCTGTCCAAAAAAGCGTCGCTCAATCCGGACACCGGCCGTCCCAGGCCCCGGGCATCCACCTCAAGAATCAATTTTGTTGCTTTTCCAACCACAGGACTGCTGACCGCTTTTTTCGTTTGCATCCAGGAATAACGGGTCTTGCCTCCTTCGATATCGTTCCGGTTTGCCTCAACAAACGGCCCTTCGTCAATGACAACCCAATACTGGTCCAAATCCGTTTCGAAAACGAAGACATGAATAACACGGACCCTTCCTTTATTTTTCTCCTGTCCCGTTTTATACTCTAAGAATCTCGCATCGTCGGGCCCAACTCCGAATTCCCTCGATAAATGCTCAACGGCCTTTTTGTAAGGACCAAGGACCGCGTTCAAACGCGGATGTTCAAGCAACTTGCCCTGTGGCGCGCTTTGATCCCAATCCCCGTTTAGAAACGCGATCACGGACCTGTCCCCTCGTAATCCCTGATCGGTTATATAACGCTGGAGATTATAAAGACCCTGCCCCAGATATTGCAGCGGCGTAAGGGCCCGCAACGTCCGGTCATGAATCTTGATTTCCGCTTCTTGAGGATAAATCCCATGCATCATCTCATGGACGAGGACATAACCGAGAATCCAGTGATCACCGATCACGTCGGGCCGCATCAGAAGAACCCCGCCGTCAAGGTCAATGAAGGCCTCTTGATTCCCTCTGATCCGCGGACTCAGAACAATGCGCCGGATCTGTTCTTCAAACTCCACCGGACGGCCCACAGATTTCGTCATAAGTTCATTGAGACGGACAATCAACTCCTGACCGTCAATCTTTTGTTTAAACTGTTCCACCAAGTCCCGGTACTGCCCCTGGATTTTTTCCTGCTCTCGACGAAAATCTTCATAACTTAGACCGCGATAAACCATCCC
>CAYHZK010000205.1:0-4410 GCA_964361085.1 uncultured Planctomycetales bacterium | reverse complement strand
CGAACGAGGAGATAACGCCGCAGATGGGCGTTTTGCAACAGTCCCATTACCACTCCAGGGCCCCGCCTGTCTGATATTCCGTGACCCGGGTTTCAAAAAAATTCTTTTCCTTCTTAAGATCAACCGCTTCGCTCATCCACGGGAAAGGATTGCCCGACCCAAACACCTCCGGCAACCCAAGCCTTTTAAACCGGCGGTCGGCGAGGTACTGGATATACTCTCTCAAAAGATTCGTATTCAGCCCCAGGATCCCGTTCGGCAGGCAGTCTTCGCAATATTTGTATTCCAGATCGACGGCATTTCTTATGAATTCTATCATCGCCTTTTCGAATTCCTGATCCCAGACCCAGGGGTTTTCCTCCCGGATCGCGTTGATCAAATAGATGCCGAAATTCATGTGAATGCTCTCGTCGCGCAAAATGTACTGGATTTGCTCACACGTCCCCGGGATGCGGTTCTGCCGCCCGAACGAAAGGATGGTCACAAAGCCGCCGTAGAAAAAAATCCCCTCGGTGATGACGTACAGCCCCACCATATTTTTCAACAGAACCTGCAGCCCCTCTTTTGTTCTTGTGTCCAGATTGGGATCCAGGACGCTGGCCGTGCAGCTCATCGCGTAGTCGTCCTTGTTATAAATGGCCTCCACCTCCCGGTACATGTTGAACATCTCCCCTTCATCCAGCGAAAGGGACTGCACGATATACTGAAAACAGTGGATATGAATCGCCTCCTCAAAGGCCTGACGCAGAAGATACTGCCGGCATTCCGGATTATCGACACAACGATAAATCGCCAAAACAAGATTATTGCCGACCAGGGATTCCGCCGTGGCAAAAAATCCCAGGACGCGCTTGATCACATGCCGCTCCTCATCGGTAAAAGCCTTGGGATTTTTCCATTGCTCGATATCGCGCTGCATGGAAACCTCCGTCGGCATCCAGTGGTTGGCGCAGCCGTCGAGATAATAATTCCACGCCCACCGGTATTTGATGGGGACCAGCTGGTTCACATCCACCGTTCTGTCATTGTTGATGACTCGCTTGTTCTCTGCGGTGACCCGGTCCCGGGTCATGCGGATGGCTGGGATAGTCATTTTTTCAATCCTCCTTCGAGTGTTTCAAATGGTTTGCTACAGAATCCCCTTCACCGCGCCTTCAAAATTAAAACGCTCCAGTTTATTCTCTAAGTCAAACACCCCGCGAATCACACCGTTCTGATCAACCAGAATAACGCCGTCTTTGAACAAACCTTTTCTCCAGCTGTTGATCGTGTTGAACCCGGCTTCGTCTAATTTTAAGTATTGCATCCATTGATTAGAAACACCGCTGACCTGATGAACCAGAACAAAACTCCTCAACTGTTTCGTCCCCCGGGACGTGGCCTGAGACAATTTCTGCAGATAGGACATGATATCCTGCGGCAAATCGTAATCCGTTACAACAATCGCTGACAATTGACCATGAAGCCGGTGCTGGTCAAAACCTTCTCCGACGCTGTCCAAGGCATGAAAGGCCGGAAAAACACCAAAAGAAACAGCGCCGTACTGCTTTTCCATGTCCCTGGTCAACATTGAAAACGAAAGCATCGATAAAAAAATCATCAAAAATATCCAGGACAAGCCGTCGTAAGTGAGATCTTTCTTCGCAGCGAGAGTCACACTCATGAGTTCACCCGACTTTTTCTGACGTGGAATGGCACAGCTGATAAATCTTATACCCCACGATACCGGCCAGGACTACGGGAAGCAACCCCATCATCCCGACCAGCCATACTCTCTTATCCCCGTCCCCGGAGGACGTCAGGCAGGCCGGGCAGGCCAGCAGAACGCGCGGCTGAAGAACAAAAAATAACCATAGAAAATTCTTAAGAATGCCAGACATAAGCCGCATCATACATCATAAATAACAAAAAATAAATTCCGACGGGGATCAGGATAAAAAAAGATATCTTGAGGGTCAAGGGTTCGCTTTTGAGATTCATATAGGCTAGAGCGACGGTCAGAGCTTTTCCTGTCATCAACGCCAAGAGCAAGATGTTGCGCGTGAAACCCAACTCAGCGCGCCCAAAAACCGCGAGTTCTATCAATGTTAACGCCAACAAAGAAATTGCGATGATAACGTATGTTCTGGTCGATGCCATATTTTTCTCCCTAAATTTATAACAAATAAACAACTGTAAACACGAACATCCACATCAAATCCACAAAATGCCAGTACAGGGTTAAGACCTCCACCCTCCCATGATGGGTTGATGACCACTGTCCCTTATAAGCGCGGACCATGATATAAATCATAAAGATCAATCCGGCCAGCACGTGCAGGCCGTGAAATCCTGTTGCCCCATAAAAGCAGGCCGCGTAAATGCTGCCGCCGGGCCTGAAAAATTCCCCCTCAAAACCCGCGGCGCTCAAAACAGACTTCAAGTGCTCGCCTCCGACAATAAAATGACCGTATTCGTAGGCCTGAATCCCTAAAAACCCCGCGCCCAAAACAAAGGTTAACAGCAGGTTCTTCTTAAGAGCGTTTTGGTCATCCATCCTGACAGCCTGCAGGGCCAGCATCATAGTCAACGAGGAGAACAAAAGAATAATCGTATTGACGGCGGTCAACGGGACATTGAGCACGGTGCCGGCCTGGGGCCACGGCGCCCCGTTGGTGCGCAGATAAGCGGCCGCGATTAAAATCGCCGCAAAGCTCAAGCCATCCATTAACAAAAACAGCCATATCCCCAGTTTCCCCTGTGAAATCTGATCAAATCGCCGGATTTCAATGGCCTCTGCCGTGCTCATACTCCATCCTTTCATTTTAAAATAAAAATTAATGCCGCCAAGACGAGCCAGAATAACATCAACAAATCCCAGAATTTCAACGCGAACAAAAAACGGCTCTCACCCCGGTCATGCAACGCTGATCTTCCTATTTTCAAACCCAACGGCAACAGGATCAATAATCCGATCAACACATGCGCCGCATGAAAACCCGTTAACAAATACAGAAAACTTCCGGCAAGAGAGCCCGTGAGAGTTAATCCTCTTTGCAAAAACAGGATCCACAATTCCCATTGCGCCTTGAGAAACAGCACGCCCGACAAAAACCCCAGGACTAATAATGACAACCTCTTTTTTTGTAAAAACCGGTGCCAGACCCATGAGCTGATCAACAAAATCCCGGTGTTAAAAAAGGCTTTGCCAAAAATTTCCGCGCTCATGTACCCCCCCAGCCATACGCCGGCATGCAGGCGGTAAAACAAATACCCCCATATCAACGTAAGAAACGTTAAACTCCACGCCCCGATGCCAATGATAAATCCCACGGCAGAGGTGGTATTCGCTTTGAACGCGTTGCTCATCATCGCGGTAATTCCTCTGTTTGCGCGATCCAGTCTCGATCTTTCAGGGCGGGATGACTGTATTCATGCGGACCGGTCTTAACGACCACGCCCTTAGAAAAATTCTCGTGCGGGATCGGATAGTCCAAAGACCATTCCAAGGTCGCCGCTCCCCAGGGATTACGCTCCGCTTTCTTGCCTCTCCACAAAGACCAGAAGAAGTTGACAAAAAACAGAACCTGGACCAAACCCAAAAGAAAGGCGAACATGGAAATCATTTTATTCAGCGGCATGAGCGGTTTAATAAAATCATAAACAGCGGGGTCAAACAACCGGCGGTGCTGGCCGGCGTACCCGACGACGATCATATTGAAAAACACATAATTCAGAGAAAGGAACGTGACCCAAAAGTGGATTTTCCCCATCAGCTCATTCATCCTGCGCCCGAACATCTTGGGAAACCAGAAATAAATCGCGGCAAACGACGCCATAAAAACCGAAGCGGCCAGCGTGTAGTGAAAGTGCCCCACCAAAAACATCGAGTCATGCAGATACATATCGGAGGTCACCGTTGCCAGATACAATCCCGTCAAACCGCCGAGACCAAAGACAAACACGACCGACATCGTAAAGAGCATCGGGACATCAAACCGCAAAGAACCCTTCCACATCGTCCCGATCCAGTTTAAAAAGAAGATTGACGTCGGGATACTGATTAAAAGGGTCAAAAACATAAATGACTTGCCCAGCAGCGGACTCATGCCGGAAATATACATATGATGTCCCCAAACAAGCCCGCTTAAAACGGTTACGGCGCTCATGGAGATCACCGTCATCTTGTAACCAAAGGCGGGTTTGCGTGAAAACACAGCCAGGAGATCCGAGACAATCCCCCAGACCGGCAGGATCAGGATATAAACCTCGGGATGGCCAAAAAGCCAGAAGACATGCTGATACAACAACGGGTCTCCCCCCTTGATCGTGGCTTTACTCCCGGCGATGAAAAACTGCGTCCCCAGCACATTATCCAGCAAAAGAAAAATAAGCCCGGCGGCAATGATCGGGACAAAGACCGCGTTTAAG
>CAYHZK010000204.1:0-4454 GCA_964361085.1 uncultured Planctomycetales bacterium | reverse complement strand
GCGTATAGGCCTCAAACCCGCCGATTTTGCGAAAATCATTTACCGCGTGGGAACAGTTGGCAGCGCTCCCCCCGACGCCCAAAAAGAAAAGACGTCCACCCTTTTCCCGCACATTAAGCAGGATCGAGATCATGCTCTCGATCTGCCCCTGGTCGATCTTGCCTAAAATCTCAACGGCTTCTCGACAATAGTCGGCAACGTAAGACACATCCACTCCTTATGATTTAACATTTTCGTAAAAGAATCCTGCCGTACGAACTCAAAAGGCTGGCCTGCAAAAATTCCTGAAAAGCCTGCTGAATATCTTCATCACGATTCTCAATGATGTTGCGGACAAAACGCGGGACCGCAAGTCCAGGGTGGTCGATCAAAGACTTGGCCACAATCTCTACGTCGAGAATACCCGGTGTGCTGAATTCCAGGCACTCAAATCCATGCCGCTCGAAAAGGAGTTTCAGCCCTTCGATGGTAAAGGCATTCATGCGATCGGGCGGATAAATATTTTCTGCCTTGTCCCAAAGGATTTGAACATCAAAGCCTGAGGCCAGAATGGCCGTCATAAAACACAGCCCTCCCGGTCGCAACATGTCATTCAGCCGACTGAACAGGGCATGAATGTCCGAAGTATGATTCGCGACTTCAAAAATGGAAATCACATCCACTTCCCGATGAAGCGAGGTTGTCCACCACGGTTCCTGAAGAATGCGGATACGATGATCGCGGGCCGGATCGAGAACAAGATAGGGATTGAGCAATATTTTTTGATCGAACGCCCGAGACTGAATCATCGCATCGATATAGCCGTACTGGCTGGTGTTGACGTCAACCCAAACCTTCGCAGACGGATGGTGTTCCTGCGTGGATTCGAGGATCCATTGAAACCGGGGCTTGATGATTTTTTCTTTACGCTTTTTATCCGTCGCCTTGAAAAGTTCATCCCTCCAAAAACACCGCGCCCTGCTTTTGAGGTAATAATGATAAATGGCTTTATCATCCGGTCGCGGCGAAATGTAGAGCGTACGACAACCCT
The DNA here is from genome assembly GCA_964361085.1 of uncultured Planctomycetales bacterium. Classification (GTDB taxonomy): domain Bacteria; phylum Omnitrophota; class Gorgyraeia; order Zapsychrales; family JANLHA01; genus CAYHZK01. Next base: position 3,424 of record CAYHZK010000204.1, on the reverse strand, counting down.
GACATTCCCGGTACTGCAGGCCGAATTTTACAAAGGCCGATTTTCCCTCCCCCCGCCCGCAAGCGGGACAGGCGACGTCATGCAGGCTTGACGGCACGGCCAAAAGTTCCTGAACATCCTGCGCCGTCAGTTCAATATACCGGCGCAACAACTCCGAGGGTTTCAAGTCAATTTCATTGTATTCATCAAAGATAACAATATTTTTCATATTTCATCAGCCGACAAGGACGGGATTATCGTTCCTTTTCAATGAAGGGGACCGTTGGACAAAAAACAAATGGGCCGGTTTTGAAAAAAAGAATTTATAAATCCTGCCCAGCAGCCGGTCTATCACAGGAGCACACAAGGACAGGACATGAAATGTTTCAACAAGGCCCATCGCCAGGAACCGCCTCAATTTCCGCAGCGGTTTATTTTTCTCTATCTCAAGCATCTGACGATGATGCTCCTTCAGGCGAGGGTATAAGCTCATAAAATTTTCGCCAGGAATTTTCCTGATCAAAAATCCCCCACGCTGAAAATCTTTCATGATCTGCCCGGAACTTCTCGCCATATAAAAAACACCGGTTAAATCATTCACACGATGCCTGAGGAGATCATCGGTGAGTTGCCAATGCCATCCCCGGAATAATTTCACTCCCACGTCAATACGCTTTTCAAGATCAGCGCCGCCTAAAGTCCATGCCAAATGATTATAAAAATAATGGATAAACCCCATAAGGGAGGAATAACTCGAATGAGCCAGGAGCATCTGGGTCCGGTCCTTTGTGATATGACTCAACGCCTTAACAAATCCGGGAAGATCAAAAATGTGGTGCAGGACACCTTTAGAGATAATGACGTCCGATGTCTCCCCGATCCGGTCAAGTTCGTAAAGAGAGCATTGAAAAAACTTAACGTTAGGGATGCCTAACAATTGCGCAAAACGTTCCCCGTGCTTAACGGAGCTTCCCGAATTATCAACAGCGTAAACAGATTTCGCGCCGTTTCGGGCCAGGCAGAACGCGTCCCATCCCACACCAGCCCCGAGATCAATCACAACCTTATCTTTAAAAAAACTAAAGTCCAAACGGAACTGTTTTATAAATTGTTTTAAGGCATCCTCAAAAAAATCAAGTGTCTTTAAGGCATCCTCTTTTGTGTACTGCTCATATTGTTTTTCATTGGGCCAAGGGAAAGGATAGGCTTGATAGGCTGCATTAATTTCCCGGTCGATGTCGACAAAATTTCCCTTATAGATTGACGGGATGACAAAAAATTTTTGTAGAATGTGATTCATATTGAGGTCAGTCTTTGAAAACCCTTTACTGGCGCTTGCGCGGCCGGGCCTGATGTCTTACTCTTCGCGTCCTCATAAGCCTTTTCGATGATCTCCATCACTTTCAGGGCATCCTGCGAGGAACTCATGATCACGGGTTTGTCTTCGCGGATATAACGGATAAATTCTTCGACCTCCAAATCCCAGGATAAATCCCGGTCAAAATACGTGACTTCTTCAGAAGGGTTTCCCACCGCGTGGGCCTCGTCCTCAAACTGTCGACTGGCCGCAATCATCTTTTCCCGGCCGTAACTCCCCGATTTAGACAGCAATCCTTCGACGACAATGTAGCCCTCTTCAAGCGTAATGTCGAGACGGAATGTATGTTTCCAAAACGTGGCGGAAGAATGGCACAGGGCATGCTGACACTGAGGATTTCCCAGGATCACATAGGCGTTTTCTTCAACGTCAAATTTCCAAAAAGCGCTGCTGGTGGAGCATTTGACCTCGTCAAAATCCCCGCAAAAATGGCGGAAGAGATCCAGCATATGAATCCCCTGGTCCAACAGAATGCCGCCGCCTGAAATCTCCGCGTTGTTGCGCCAGGAATGACGAAACCGTTTTCCACCAGACTTTCCGTAAAGTCCCCGCAAATTGATGATCTGGCCGAAACGGCCGCTTTCGATAATCACCTTGGCCTTGATGATCCCGGGATGAAAACGATGATTAAAACCAAACATGAGCTTAACAGAGCCTTTTTCATACTCCATGATATTTTTAATATCCTGGACATCGCGGCCGGGTGGTTTTTCGCAAAAGACATGCCGTCCCTGATCCAGGGCCTTGATGCAGATTTCAGGAGAAAAACAATTGGGGGTGCAGACAAAAACGATATCGGGGCGCTGCGAAAAAAGGTCTTCCGGACGGGCAAACGTGGGACACCCATGAATCTGATTGCGAACCGCCTCGTTGGCATCGCAGATGCCGATGAGTTTCAAATCCTGGGGATGCCGTTCGATCACCGCACGCCGGATTTCCCCCATATAACCATAACCGACAATACCACAACTTAAGGGACTGGACATAACTCGGGTTCTTTGGTTGGGTTCCTTTTAACATATGTTTAATACGGCCGCACTGGATGCGGCCCATCAGATCTTCAATGGTTTGGATTTGGATGTCGACGCCAATCCTGTCATAAAATCCGGTGGTGTTGCGCGTATTGATTCTTCCACTTGAGCTGAAGACAGCCTTTGCTCCCCAAGATTGCAAAAGCTTCGTCTGATAGGAGGAGAAGCACATCCCCGGCTGACCGAAGGGATAAGCAAAAAAGGGCCGCCCCTGAGGCAACGCATCAATCCTGGCCTGATTTAACAAATACTGATCGCGCAACTGTTCATCGCTCAGACGAGCCGCATTGTAATGATTATAAAAATGATTACCGAAAAAAACCAACGGTTCATTTTTCATGGCGCTCACATCATCCATCGTTGCGAATTCGCCATAAAAGGCCCGGACCTGTCGAAAAATTTCTTCCTTATCCTTAATGGTCGCCAGATAATCGTCGACAATATGAGGATCGCACAACAAAAAGTCAGGGATACCATCATGCTGTCCTTTCTGCTGATGCAAGAAGCGAACAAAATTCTTGTCAGAATCCGTCAAATAGGTAATCAACCCGGACCAAAAGAGCTCTCCCCGGACAGGGGCCATGTTGATAAAGAGGATCGACGGCACCTTGAATTTCGCCATGATCGGGACAGCCTGGCGGAAATACCCCGGCATACCGTCATCAAAAGTGATGAGCGCAGCCGGCGTGTCATACTGGCCGGACAAGAGCTGGTCCGGGCTAATCACATGAAAATGATCGGTAATAAAACGGATGTGTTCAGTAAAAAATTTCGGCGGCATATTCAGAAGATGCTGCTCACAAAAACGGCTGGGGTGATCCGAGACTTCGTGATAGACAAAAATACTGACGGTATCTTTCAAAGACCATTTGGCCAACGAGGGCTGCCCCACCAGACGTTTCAAATTGTTTTTCACCGCAACCGCCAGCGACATCCTTATTCCCTCAATCAGCCCGGGACTTTGACATTCCCGCAAGACAATCTCTTACCAAAAACTTTATCTGCTTGCTTCTTCAACTGCTTGAGCGCCGGAACC
>CAYHZK010000203.1:0-4491 GCA_964361085.1 uncultured Planctomycetales bacterium | reverse complement strand
CTAACGCCAGGGAATTGTTTATATTTTCATGCGAGAGGGAGCGTATAAACTTAAAATCGTAAGAATGCCCCCAACGGGCCAGGACCAGCCGCGTCATGAAAACCAGCCGCCAGAATTTTCTCGAGAGAAACGCGACCCCCTCGATGAATCCATAGAAAGGGACGAGACTCAAAACGTCCAGGATCACCGCAAGGGCGTTGAGGAGGAACGGGACAATAAAGAGACTGTCGAAGGCGGTCAGGACCTGGTAATAAATATTCTTCGGGGACTCGGGGCCGAAAAAGGTGCCGATATCAACGGTGACAATCAGGAAATAAATCAGAAAATAAACCTTCCAAATCCACAGGGCCTTGATTTTCATCGGCGTATTATGCCAGAATTATGACGTCGATGCAATGTCCGCCCCAAATCTTTAATATTTTCTTCACAAAATTTTAAATCTTATGTTAAAATTTCAGTCATGCAACACGAGCTGGATATTGTGATCTGCATAGTTTGTGAAATCGTATCGCGTTACGTAGAGGATGCCTATTTTTTCGTCCTGGAAGCCCTCTCTTATACTCAGAAAAAATTTCAAAGGCCCAAACACGTCAGCGGCCCTGAGCTGCTGGAAGGGATCAAGGAATATCTGATGGACCAGTATGGGCCCATGACACTGACGCTGCTGCGGCATTGGGGGATCAAAGATACCAACGATTTTGGGAATATCGTTTTTAACCTTGTCTCGAACAAAATCCTCAGCAAAACCGAGGATGATAAATTGGATGATTTTAAAGACGTTTACGACTTTCATATGGTTTTTAACGAAGAATACCGCGGGGAGTTGAATCGTAAAATCAGCCGTTTGCGTTAAAGGGATCACAGGGCCATTGATGGAAGACAGGGTTGCAGGCTTGACCTTGTCTTTTCTTTTATATGACGCAGCTTTCTGATATTTCTGTCCAGTTCATCAAGGGCGTGGGGCCGGCGCGCAAGAAACTTTTAGAAAATCTCGGCGTCAGCACCGTCGAGGACCTGTTTTACCTCTTCCCCCGACGCTATGAGGACAGGACAACGTTGACGCCGTTATCGCAGCTGAAAGAGGGAGAGCAGCAGACGGTCGCAGGGAAGGTCGTAGCCCGCGGGGCGCGGCAGAGCTGGTATACCCGCAAGCACGTTTATGAAACGGTTATCGATGACGGCACGGGACGAATGTTTGCCGTGTGGTTTAACCAGCCGTATCTGGACCGGTATTTTCAGCCCGGCGCCGAAGTCGTGTTTTATGGCCGGGTGGAGGTTTATAAAAACCGCTTGCAGATGATTTCGCCCGAATATGAGATTATCGATCGGGACGACAAAAGTTTGAGCATGGGGCGGATTGTCCCCATCTATCCTTTGACGCGGGGGATGACCCAGCGTTATTTGCGCAGGATCATCCGCACGGGCCTGGACCGTTTTCGCGAAGACCTGATTGACACCCTGCCGGTGTCAATCCGCAATAAACACCGGTTGATCAACATCAAGCGGAGTGTTGAAAATATCCATTTCCCGCAAAGCCGGGAATTGCAGGAAGAGGCGCACCGTAGGATTTCTTTTGAGGAGTTTTTTTTGTTTCAGCTCTCGGTTATCAAGCGGCGGATGAACCTCGTGATGCGCGACGGGGTTTCCCATGAGGTTGACGAACAGTCGATCCGCCGGTTTCGCGAGTTGTTCCCCTTTGCCCTCACCTCCGCTCAACTGCGCGTCATTGAAGAGATCGCGGAGGAGATGCGAAAACCTTTCCCGATGCTCCGCCTTCTGCAGGGCGATGTCGGTTCGGGGAAGACCCTGGTGGCGATGTTTGGGTGCATGGTTGCCTTTCACAATCAACGGCAGTCCGCCATCATGGTCCCGACTGAAATCCTCGCCCGGCAGCATTATCAGAATATCCAGAATATCCTCCTGGCCCCGAATGCTCCGCCGATCAAGGCGGCCCTGTTGAGCGGGGGGCTGACGAAGGGGGAAAAGGACGAGATCCTGACGGGTCTTAAAGAGGGGACGATCGACATGGTGGTTGGGACGCATTCCCTTTTAAGCGAGAACGTTGAATTTAAGCGTCTGAGTTATGTCGTGATCGATGAACAGCACAAATTCGGCGTCAAGCAACGCGTCTTGCTGACCGCCAAGGGAAGCAACCCCGACATCCTGGTTATGACGGCAACGCCCATTCCCCGGACGCTGAGCCTGACTCTGTTCGGCGATCTGGACGTCTCGGTCATTAATGAATCCCCTCCGGGGCGGGGGAAGATCAAGACCCGTCTTTTCAAGGAGGAGGAGTCGGCTGAAGTTTATCAGCTGGTCCGCGGCGTTGTCGAGACGGGTAAACAGGCGTATATCATTTATCCGGTCATTGAGGAGTCGGATAAGCTGGCCTTGAAGGCCGCGGCGGCCATGTTCCGGCGTTTTCAGAAGGATGAATTCGCGGGGCTGCCCCTCGGGCTCATTCACGGCCAGATGAAACGTCAGGAATCCGAAGAGATCATGGCCCGGTTTAAGAACAACGAAATCCGCGTCCTTGTGGCCACAAGCGTTTTGGAGGTCGGGGTTGATGTCCCCAATGCCACGGTGATGGTGATTGAACACGCGGAGCGGTTCGGGCTGGCGCAGCTGCACCAGCTGCGCGGGCGTATCGGCCGTGGACAAGAGGACAGCCTTTGTCTTCTGATCGCCGATCAGACAACGGAGGAGGGGAAGGCCCGTCTGAAGGCCATGCTTTCGACGACGGACGGGTTTAAAATCGCGGAACAGGATCTGAAGATCCGGGGGCCCGGCCAATATTTCGGCCGGCACCAGCACGGTCTTAATGAACTCAGGTTTTCCGACCCTCTGACCGAAATTGACATCCTGCAGCTTGCGCGTGAGGAGGCCAGGGCCTTGGTCCATCAGGACCCTCACTGGGCGGATCCTCAGCACCATGTCCTCGGGGAATTGATTCAAAAACGGTATCCTGATTATTTGGCCATGGCCACATCAGGGTAACATCACATTCATGATCAGGCCCACTCCAGAAAAAATTCTAGCGCTGGTCCTTCTCGCGGTTTGTGTGGTTTTCAGCCCGTGCCTGAAGGCCGGGTTTACCAATTGGGACGATCCTGTTCTTCTGTTGGAAAACCCCGTTGTGAGTCAGCCGTTGTTTTCAAACCTGCCGGCGCTCCTGACGACATCCACCGAAGGGCGGTATTATCCTCTGACGATTTTCAGTTACCAGCTCGAACATCAGTTTTTCGGATATGAGCCGCGCATTTACCACCTGAACAATTTGTTTCTGCATTTGGCGAACACCACGCTGGTTTTTTATTTATTGGTCTTTCTTGACCTGCCGGTCTTTACGGCGGCTTTCGCTGCCCTGTTTTTTGGAATTCATCCGCTGCAGGTGGAAGCTGTTCTGTGGGTGTCGGGGCGCAAGGATCTTTTGTCAGCCTTTTTTTGTCTGTGGGTTCTGCTGGTTTATGCGCGGGCCAAAGGCCGTTTGACGATCCGCCGGAATATCCTGATCAATATTTTATTTGTCGCGTCCCTGCTGGCAAAGCCGATGGCCGTATCATTGCCGGTCGTGTTGTTGATTTATGATTATTATATCGGACAGAAGCTGACAGCGCGGCATATATGGCGGAAATTCCCCCTGTTTCTTTCATCAGCCGTTTTTAGCGTTGTCGCGGTTGTCGCAGCCAACCAGGTGAGGGCCTTCCAGGCCACGGAGGTGTATACGTCGGGGGAGAAAATTATTCTGTCGCTTTACGCCCTCGCGGTCTATATCGCCAAGTTGGTGGCCCCGCATCGGCTGTCCGTCGTGTATCCATTCCCGGAGAAGGCGGGAGGACTTTTTAGCGGGGAAGTGCTCCTCCCTGCGTTTTTGATCTTGGCCGTCGCTGCGTTGACCCTTTGGGGCCGGACGAGCCGCGGCGTCAAGGAGGCCGCGTGCTTTTTTCTGGTGATGATCCTGCCCGTGCTTCATTTGGTCAAAGTCAACACGTCCCTGTACGATGACCGGTTTGTTGATCTGCCGTCTTTGGGATACGGGGTTCTCCTGGCCTCCGCTGTTTATCGCGGGATGTTGGCGGAAAGATCGGGGATGTCCAGCGAAGATGGCAGATTGTTGTTTTAAGTACGGCCGCCGTGTATGTCGTATGGCTGGGTTTTTATTCGTGGTCACAGGGTTTAGTCTGGAGAGACAGCGGGACATTATGGAGTTATGTGATCCGCCAATATCCGTTTACGGTCGATGCCTATATCAATCGGGGCAATTTTTATCTGGAACGCGGCAATCCCTCGCGGGCCTTGCCGGATTTTGACAGGGCTGTTATGCTGGAGCCATCCCATGGCCTGGCGTATTTTAACCGGGGAGGGTTTGCCTTGCAGGGAAATTTTCCCATGGCTTTGAATGATTTGACGGCCGCCATCCGGCTGGGGATGCGCGCTGAGAAAGACCTGATTCTGGCGTATCAGAACAGGGGGGTCGTCTTTGCCCGGCTT
>CAYHZK010000202.1:0-4504 GCA_964361085.1 uncultured Planctomycetales bacterium | reverse complement strand
GATCGGGGTCTCCGGTCTTCTCCAGGGTCAGCGGTTTGTTGATGATCAGGCGGTGATGCGGTCCGTTTTCGCGGATGATGATCGAAAAACACACCGGAACGCCCAGTTTCAACCCCACGCGGACAGCGCCGACGGACATGCTGGCCTGACGGCCAAAAAACGGGACCAGAACCCCATCCCGTCCGCCCTGGTCGACGACCAGACCGATGACGGCATTTTCCTTGAGGCTTTTTAGAAAATCCCGCGTGCCCATCCCCCGCTCCAGGACCACGGATCCGCCGCATTGGCGGTAAGTGTTCAGAAGCTCGTCGAGCTTCGAAAATTTGGTCTGCGGTTTGACAAGAACCTTGTACTGATGCCCCAGGGAAGGACTCAGCATGCTCGCCAGTTCCCAGCTGCCATAGTGCATGGCCAGCAGAATCACGCCCTGCCCCTGCTGCAACGCTTCCGTAACATGGCCCTTGCCTTCCACCGTCACATATTTCTCAAACAGCGCCGGGGTCAAAAGCGGCAGACGCAACAACTCAATAAAATTCTGGCCAAAATTCTGAAAGACTTGTTTTGTGATCTCTTTAATTTCTTTGGGGGATTTGGTGCTGGCAAAGGCGATCTTGAGGTTGTTGTAAGCCAGGCGGCGGTGCTTTGTGTTAAAAAAATACGCGATCATTCCCAGGGCCCGGCCGACCCGCAGGGCGGACTCGACGGGCAAGAGGCGAACCAGAGCGCCAAAACCTTTAACGAGATAATAAACGATCGATTCTCCGGTAAAATTCATCTTGTCCCGCCACGATTTTAATTTTGACGTGAAGAACCCAGCATGGGGTTTTCTGCAAGGTGCTGCGAAACGGCGTTAATTTGACCGCGTCTTTGGCTGTGGTGACAACGGCATCAAGCGACCGGGCAGCGGCGTAAGCGGTTATATCCGAAATGTCTTTGCCGGTATACGCATGATGATCGGGGAACGCGAATATTTTTCTGACGTCGGCCCCGACCGTCGCCAGGGTGTTCTTGAATCCTTCGGGGTCCCCGACGCTGCAAAACGCCGCGATCTTCTTGCCCGATAAAAAGGCCGCGTCCTTTTGCTGTCCTCCGCCCAACGCCACCACCGAACAAGGGTTGTGAACCGTTTCGATGACGGGCGCATGGCTGTTCATCCGGCGAAGCCGGGATTTGAGTTCTGAAATATTTTGAGGGGCCTGATCCGTTTTGGTCAAAACAATCACGTCAGCCCGTTTAAGAGAACTCAACGGTTCCCGCAGCATCCCCGCCGGGATGAGCCGGCCGTTTCCCCAGGGGTTAACGGCGTCGACAGCAACAAGGTCCAAATCCCTCTTGACCTGCCAATGCTGAAACCCATCATCGAGAAGAAACAGATCAACGGGGTGTTTGGCCAGGAGACCGGCGGCTGTCTTGATACGGTCGGCCCCCACCCCCACCGGCACATCGGGGAGGACTGCGGCTAACATCACCGCCTCGTCGCTGCCTGCGTCCTTTCCGTCCGGCATATACCCGCGGGTCAAAATCGCGGGCTTGATCCCTCGACCCTTAAGGTGTTCCGCCACCGCCTGCACCAGCGGAGTCTTCCCCACCCCACCCCACGTGACATTGCCCACACTGATAACCGGCCTGCCCAAAGCCGCGGCACGGCACAACCCCTTGTCATAACACCATCGTTTTATCCTGACCCCCGCGCCATAAAAAAACGACAGGCCAAGCAGAACCGCCTGAACGAGGAAGGCCGCGAATCCTTTTTTCTCCCCAGTGACCACCCCATAGAGATAACGGCGCACAGTCTCCTCTCGCTTCGTAAAAGAAAAATATGAGCCTTATTTTACCTTAAAATTTTAAATATACTAGCACTCATTGGAAGGAACTGCAGCGAGCAGACCGGAGATGATTTCTGCGGTTTTGGCGGTGGCGCCCCGGTGTTTTGTGACCATGATTTTGGCGCGCCGGCCCAGGAGATCCAGGAGGGACGGGTCGCCCAGAAGCCGGCGCATCTGAAAATTCAAGTCCCGGGCGTCCGAAACCTGAACGATGCTGTCGGCTTCGAGAAAAACTTCTGCGATGCCGCGAAAATTTTCCATATGCGGCCCGATGACAATCGCCTTGCCGAAAAACGCGGGTTCAATGATATTCTGCCCCCCCTCGGCGGTGAGACTTTTTCCGACGAAAACGACACGGGCCAAGGCGTACAGGGAACGCAGATGACCGATGGTGTCCACGACAACGACGGTCTCAGGACTCAGCGCTCGTCCGGAGGCTTGCGAAAACCGGACCGCCTTAAAACCGCTTTCGCCCACGAGCGTCATGACCTCCTCGGTCCGCTCGATATGGCGCGGGGCAATGACCAGCGAAAGCCGCGGAAATTCTTTCCGCAGGCCTGCCGCGATATCCAGCATGATTTTTTCCTCGCCCGGATGCGTGCTGCCGGCGATCCACAGCCATTCCTTGTTTTCAAAATTCAGCGGAGGCAGGGTATCCGGCAGAGGCGGCGGGGTGTCGTCAAATTTCATGCTCCCGACGACAAAAACCCTGCGGGGCCGCGCGCCCAACGCCATGATGCGATCCGCATCGAGTTCGCTCTGCATGCAAAAGGCCTTCACCCCCTTTAAGACCCGCAGCAGCAGCGCGGCGACCTTGCGATAACCGTAAAACGATTTGTCCGAGATGCGGCCGTTGACGACGACGATCGCGATGTCGCGGCGGGCCAGAGCCGTAAAAAGATTCGGCCAGATCTCGGTTTCGGCCGTCACGTAAATCCGCGGCCGGATCACGGCGATGAATGTCCGCACCGTCGCGCTGAAATCAAGCGGCGCGTAAATGACGCGATCCTCGGGGTTGAGTGTTCTGCAGGCGATCGAATACCCGGTCGTGGTGACGGTGGATAAAACAACGCGGGAGCCGGGATACCGGGCGCGGACCTTCTCGATCAGCCCCGCAACAGCCATCACCTCGCCGACACTCACGGCGTGAAACCAGATGTTCGGTTTCTCCGCCAGATCCCGGCGCAGGGATCCGGGGAAAAACCCCATCCGCTGCCAAAACCCGGCATGCCACTTTCCCTTCATGAGAACATAGGGAAAATAAATCAGGGCAAAAATTATAAAAATAAAATCGCAAAGAAAAGTTATCATAGCTTCCCTTCACCCTCCCCTAACCCCTCACATCAAGGGAGGGGAATTGAATTTCTGAATCTCCTCCCCCCTGTGGGGAGGGCTAGGGAGGGGGTGCATTTCCCTACGCGTGCGGATGGGCTTTGTCGTAAATATTTTTCAACCGCTCCGTCGTCAGATGCGTGTAAATCTGGGTCGTGGACAGGTTGGCGTGCCCCAAAAGCTCCTGCACCGATCGCAAGTCCGCCCCGCGGTTCAGAAGATGGGTCGCGAAGGAATGGCGCAACACGTGCGGCGAGACGTTCATCAGAAGACTCGTCTTCAAAATGTGCTTGTCGATGATATTGCCGATGCTCCGCGCCGTCAGCCGCGTCCCGTTTTTATTGAGGAACAGCGCCCGCGCCTGCGAGGGGCGGCGGCCCAGATAATTCCGGATCTCCTGAAGCGCCTTCTCGCCGATGGGGACCAAGCGTTCCTTTTTGCCCTTGCCCCTGACCTTGGCGACATTCCCGATGAAATCGATATGCTCGACATCCATCCCCACCAGCTCGCTGACTCGGATGCCGGTGCTGTAAAGCGTTTCTAAAATCGCGCGGTCGCGGGGACCGGCCTTGCTCCCTAAGTCCGGAGCCTCGATCAGGGCCGCCATCTCGCTTTCAGAAAGGAATTTCGGCAGAGGCTTGTCAAGCTTGGGGGTCATCAGAAGCACCGCCGGATTGTCCTTGATATACCCTTCCCGCTGCAAAAAACGGAACAGACTGCGCAGCGCGGAAAGTTTTCTGGCCAGAGTCCGCGGCTTGTGCTGCCGGGTTCTCAACTGGGCGAGAAAACGGCGAAAATGATTGTAGTCGACCTTCGCAAGCGGCGTCCCGTCCAGAAATTTCAGAAACTCTTCCAGATCAAGTTTATAGTTGAGGATCGTGTGGGGCGAATAATTTCTTTCGATGTCAAGAAAGCTGAGGAACTTTTCGACGTAACGGTCCATGCGCTGATCCCCTCGTTGACTGTCCCCGGATATTAGGGCTTGGCAAGGTTTGCCGGCTCCGTCCCGGGAGTCTCCGGAAGAGCATTCGCCGTATACGTGCATTTCGGATACCGGCTGCACCCGTAAAAACTGCGGCCACGATGTCCCCGGCGCTTGACAAGTTCGCCGTCGCAGTTCTCCTGCGGGCATTTCACGCCGGTTGTGAACGCCTGGGCGTATTTGCATTCGGGAAAACCGGAGCAACTTAAAAATTTGCCGCGGCGGCCCCATTTGACCACCATCTGTCGCCCGCAGTCGGGACATTTCTGGTCGACAAAATCCTCGGTCCGCTCGATATTCTGCATCGCGTAATCGAGTTCCTGCTTGAACGGGCTGTAAAATTCTTTGAGAAGATTGATGTAAT
>CAYHZK010000201.1:0-4508 GCA_964361085.1 uncultured Planctomycetales bacterium | reverse complement strand
GAGTTTGTTGCGGGACTCGTCGTTGTAGCCGTGCAGGGATATGGCCAGTTCGATTTGAAAATTTTCTTTGGCAAACTGCATGATCCTGGGGACCAGCCCGACGGTGGAAACGGTAATCCGCCTGGCGCCGATATTGATTCCCCGCTCGTCGTTGACGATGCGCAGGGCCTTAAGAAGATTCTCGTAGTTGTCAAAACTCTCCCCCGTTCCCATACACACGACATGGGACAGCGGCTTTTGATGATGTTCTGCCTCGTCCTTGACGTGAAGGATTTGAGCGAGGATTTCCGCCGTTGTCAGGTTGCGTTTCCAGCCGCCCAGGCCGCTGGCGCAGAACTTGCAGCCGAATTTGCATCCGGCCTGCGACGAGATACAGACCGTTGTGCGCGTCGCCGTCGGGATGAGGACCGTCTCGATCTTTTCGTGATCGCGCAGATCAAATAGAAATTTTGTGGTTCCGTCCCGGGCCACCTGCTTTTGGGCGACGGCCAGCGGTTTCAATTCGAACCCCGCGGACAACGCCCGGCGCAATGGCGCGGGAAGATTCCGCATCTCGTCGAAGGACCAGACCCCCTTTTTATAAACCCATTCAAAAATCTGGGCCGCCCGGAACGGCTTTTCGCCCATGGCCACGAGCGCCTGTTCGAGTTCGACCAACGATAGATTTCTGATGTCCTGTTTTTCCATGATTCGCTTTCAACGTACGAGAGGGGCCGCGCCTACGCCGATTCCTTTGTTTCCAGGAATGGTCCCATGCGGCGGTATTTTTGATAGCGGGCTTCGAGGAGTTCTTCTTTGGGCAACGCGGAAAGTTCTTTGATGGCTTTAAGGATCGTTTTCTTCAAATGGGCGGCGACACTTTCGGGATCGCGATGGGCCCCGCCGGGAGGCTCGGGGATGATATCGTCGACAACGCCGAATTTGAGAAGATGCTCGCCGGTCAGCTTCAGGGCGTTGGCGGCCTCAGGGGCCTTGGTGCTGCTCCGCCAGAGGATCGAGGCGCAGCCTTCGGGGGAGATGACGGAATAATAGGCATTTTGCAAAATGAAAACTTTATCCGCGACACCGACGCCCAGGGCGCCGCCGCTGCCGCCTTCGCCGATGACCGTCGCAATCAAGGGGGTTTTCAGGCGGACCATATCTTTCAGATTCGAAGCGATGGCCTGGGCCTGTCCGCGCTCTTCGGCGCCGATGCCGGGATAAGCGCCGGGCGTGTCGATCAGGATCACGACCGGCAGATGAAATTTCTCGGCGAGAAGCATCAACCGCATGGCCTTGCGATAGCCTTCCGGATGGGCGCAGCCAAAATTGCGCCGGATATTTTCCTTGGTATCCCTCCCCTTCTGATGCCCCATGATCAGAACACGCTGGCCGTTCAGTTTGGCGAACCCGGCGACAAGCGCCAGGTCGTCGGCAAACAAACGGTCGCCGTGCAATTCAATAAATTCCGTCGTCATCATGTGAATATAATCAAGGGTGTAGGGGCGGGCGGGATGACGGGCAATCTGAACCCGCTGCCAGTCGGAAAGGGTGGAATAAATCTTGCCCTTGATTTTTTCAAGTTCCTGTTCGAGCTTTTTGATCTCGGGTTCAAGATCAATTTTTTTATTAGAGCCCGAGTGCTTCAGCTCGTTGATCTTGAGCTCCAGCTCGATAATCGGTTTTTCGAAATCCAGACCAGCCATCAGAATCACCCGTCCCGTTATAATTCTTAATTCACAATCACAACTTCCGTGCCCATGGGCACAATGCTGTACAATTCTTCCACTTCTTCATTGATCATGCGCACGCACCCCGCCGTCACCTGCTGGCCGATGGTCTGCGGTTCCACCGTCCCGTGGATCCCGTATCCGGGCAGATCAAATCCCAGCCAACGGGTCCCGAGGACATTTTGCGGACTTTCCGGGGGGACAACAACCCCCTTGTGAAACCAGACCGGATCCTCCAGCTTGGTGGTGATTTTATAGGCCCCGGTCGGCGTGCTGTTATTCTCGCCGGTTGAGACATTGTAAACCTTAACCACATCGTTGCCGTCTTTGAGGATCAGGACATTCTGGGATTTGTCGACGAAGATATTGAACTTGCCCGTCCACACCCGCAATTTTTGCCCGGCCCTGATGACATCGCCTTTGATATTATTGCTCTGACGGATAAGATCGACGGTCGTGCCGTATTTCTTGGCGATTCTAACCAGGCTGTCTCCGGGAACCACTTCATGGATCACGGTCTTGCCCGGGACGGCCTGCCCGGAAAACAACAGTTCCATGTTCAGGGCCTCAAGCTCTTTCTGGACGGAGGCGATATTTTCCTGGTCGGGATAATTTTTGATGATTTCCTGATAAAGGGCTTTGGCCCTCACCGGTTCATGCATCTTGCGCAACTTGATCGCCTGCGCGTAGAGGTCTCTGGCCTCTTTTGTCGTCGATGATGAGGCCTGAACATCGGTCTTGGTCGACCCCTTGCCTTTGGGCACAACCATAACCAAAACCAAAATCCCCAAAACAATCCCCCCGATAACGATAAAATTCTTGTTATTCACACCGACCTCCTGAATGGACACTTTATCTTTTTAAATTTTTTACCCTATTTGATCCACACGTTGTGGAATAGAATGGCCAACCCGCAGCCGATGAGAGCGCCAATGAAGACTTGAATCGGGGTATGCCCGATCAGTTCGAAGAGTCGGTTGGATTCAATCTTTCCCTTCCAATAAATGTCATCCAAAATTTTATTAAGGATACTGGCCTGCAGCCCTGTCGAACGACGGACCCCCTGGGCGTCAAACATCGTCACCAGGGCGAAGACCGTCGCCAGGGCAAACGCGATCGAATCAAACCCCGCCGACAAACCACACAGGGTTGCCATGGCCGAAACTCCGGCCGCGTGGCTGGACGGCATGCCGCCGGTTCCAATGAACCACCGAAAATTGAATCGCCGTTCCTGAACAATGCCGATGATCACCTTGATGGT
This sequence comes from uncultured Planctomycetales bacterium, assembly GCA_964361085.1. Classification (GTDB taxonomy): domain Bacteria; phylum Omnitrophota; class Gorgyraeia; order Zapsychrales; family JANLHA01; genus CAYHZK01. Next base: position 1,538 of record CAYHZK010000201.1, on the reverse strand, counting down.
CTGGGCGATCGCCCAAACCAAAAGCGTAATGATAAGAATTTTATCGCCGGCAACATTTGATCCCAAATCGTTTCCGACTGCCGGCGCCAGAGCCGCGCTGTTCATGGAAATGGCCAAAATTGACAACCTTAAGATTTTATGATAGGTTACATTATAAATTTTGCCCCCTTAAAAAGCAAGGTTTTTCCTCCCCGTTTTCCCCTTAACATTTAACGGCTGAACCCCCGGCAAATTTTCTTTGCATGTCTGGCATTTTCTTGCGCCAGCCCTTAAATCATTCATTTATAATATGTTAGCAAAAGTTTACAGCTATGGGATCTCAGGGCTTGACGCCTATCCGGTGACAATCGAGGTGGACGTTTCCCCCGGCCTTCCGACAACCATCATTGTCGGGCTGCCCGACAACGCGGTTAAGGAAAGCAAAGAACGCGTGCGGGCCGCCATCAAAAACAGCGGATATCAATACAAGCCGCACCGCATTACGGTCAATTTATCCCCGGCCGATATTAAAAAGGAAGGGCCGTCTTTTGATCTGGCGATTGCCTTAGGCGTTTTGGCGGCCACCGAACAGATCAATGTGACCCTGCTGCAAAAATACATTGTTTTGGGGGAACTCTCCCTAGACGGGCATATCAGTTCGATCAACGGAACCCTTTCGATTGCCCTGGCCATCAACCCCAGCCAATTCGCAGGGCTGATTCTGCCAAAGGGCAATGCCGCCGAGGCCGCCGTCACTAAGACCATTCCTGTCTATCCCGTCACCTCGCTCAAGGAGGTCATCCATTTTCTTAATACACCCGACGCGATTTCACCCCTTTGTCTTGATATGCCATCGTCCGGCCAGAAACCCAACAGTTATCCTGTAGATTTCGCCGACGTTAAAGGCCAGATTCACGTTAAAAGGGGGATCGAAGTGGCTGCCGCGGGCGGGCACAATTGCCTGATGATCGGGCCTCCCGGCAGCGGCAAGACCATGCTGGCGAAAAGAATTCCCACCATCCTCCCCGACATGACGCTGGAGGAATCGCTTGAGACCACGAAGATTCATTCGGTCATGGGGCTGATTCCGCCTCAGGTCAGCCTTTTGTCGGCGCGGCCGTTCCGCTCGCCCCACCACACGGCCTCCAATGTCGCCCTCGTCGGCGGGGGAACCATCCCCAGGCCCGGAGAGGTGACATTAAGCCACCACGGCGTCCTCTTCCTCGATGAACTTCCCGAATTCAACCGCAATGTCCTGGAGTCCCTCCGCCAGCCCCTGGAAGACCATCAGGTCACGGTCTCCAGGGCCAACCGCGCGGTCCGCTTTCCCGCAAAATTCATGCTCGTCGCCAGCATGAACCCCTGCCCCTGCGGGCACCTGACGGACACCCGGCGGCCATGCCACTGCACCCAACACCAGATCCAGCGCTATCTGGCCAAAATCTCCGGCCCGCTCTTAGACCGCATCGACATTCACCTCGAGGTGCCGGCCCTCAAATCCAACGACCTGCTCTCGTATCCAAAAACAGAGAACTCCGCCGAGATAAAAAACCGCACCG
>CAYHZK010000200.1:0-4519 GCA_964361085.1 uncultured Planctomycetales bacterium | reverse complement strand
GAAACCCCCTGGCCGCTGTCGCTGACCCCGATGAGGTTCTGCAAAAGCCGGGTCCCGATATCCAGGACGTCGTGTTTTTTCTCGCGCAGATAAGGGTTCGGCAGATTTTCAAACATCGCGGCATACTGCTGCACCACCTCGCGCACCGCGGAGGCCGGATTCATGCCGCCTTTGATCGCCGCGACGATGGCCTCGATAAACGCCTGGTCCTTGAGCATCAGAATCTGCGCGGTGAAAATCAGCGACGCCACGTCCGACAACTTTTCCTCGATCTGCCGCTGCAGGGTCTCAAGCTGCGTTTCCGTCGCCTGGACGGCCTTGTAAAAAGCGGCAATGGTAAGCTCTCCCGGGATGGCGACGGCAGCCGACTCCACAAAAAGCGAAGACTGTTCGTAAACGATCGCCTCGGCGAAGGCAAACCCCTCGGACCCCGCGCGGCCTTTGATGAATTTCAGCTCCCTGGAATCCGCGACTCGCAGCGACGGCAATATTTGCTTTTCATTAAAGCTGATCAAGAGCTTCGCGGTCTCGATGGTGTTGGCCAACTGCGAGGTGATCGCGCGAAAAACCTTGATATCATCTTCGTTAAAATAATCTTTTTGAGAATTCTGGATAACGATGACGCCGATGCGGGACGCCCCGCGAACAATGGGCACGGCCAAAAACGACTCGTACATCTCTTCGCCGATATCGGGGAAATAACGGTACCCGGGGGACTGGCTCGCGTTTTTCTCGCAGACCGGCCGCATCTCTTTGAGGGCGATGCCGGTCAGCCCCTCCCCGAGTTTCATTTTGACCTGGCCGATGGCCTCGGGCTTTAATCCCCTGGTGGCCTTAAGGACAAGTTCGTTCGTTTGATCGTAATAAATGTAAATGGAGCAGACCTCGGAGCGCATGTGCGCCGAAATCATTTCCACAATTTTTTGCAGGAAGGTCTCGAGGCTGGTGGCATCCGAAAACAGGCCGCTCAATTCGCCGATGTCGCAGATGAGTTTGGTGTGGTCTCGCTGCATAGAAAACAAAGTCGGGGAGGAGGGATTCGAACCCTCGACCCCTTGCTCCCAAAGCAAGTGCGCTAGCCAACTGCGCTACTCCCCGGCGAATAATATTCTTCATGTTCCTCGTCGTTCGTGAAGCGTGAAGCGTGAAGCGTGAAGCGAAAAATATTTCACAAGAGACGCTTCACGTGGTGCGCTTCACGAGACAAGACGGGGTGTAGTATATCACGCCTCTGATCGATCTGTAAAAGGTAAATTGCCGGGTTGAAGACGCCCTCCCTCTTCGATATAATAGCCTCCATGAAAAAGAAGGTGCTGCTGATTTTTTTTATCCTCCTCGGGCTGGCCGGGCTCGGCGTTTATTATGTCAACGCTGTTTTTATGCCCACTCATTTTAAACAGATCCTGACGAAAAAGGCTGCCGACATCCTGGGCCGCGCCGTCTCGCTCGGGGAAATCCATATTGACCTCATGAAGGGAATCGTCCTGCGCAAATTGACCGTTGCGGAAAAAGACGACCCCAAAACCCTTTTTTTAAGCGTCGACGAAGCGATCATCGGCATTCCCCTCCCCGACATCATCAAGAACCGACGCATCGTGATTCCCGCCCTCACCCTGCGAAAACCTTACCTGCGCCTCGCGCGGATCAGCGCTGTGGAACAAAATTTTTCCGATCTGCTGCGCAAACGGAAACCATCATCCTCCGCCGAACCTCGGGAGTTTATCCTGGGAGCCATCACCATCGAGGAGGGAACAATCGACCTGGCAGACCAAACGACAGAGCCTGCTTTCAGCGAAACCCTCACCCATCTCGATGGCTCGGTCAAACTGTCCCTCAAAGACGGGGTGCGGTTTAACGTCAGCGTCCTCATCCCCGGGCAATCCTCGAGCCTCAGGGTCGACGGCAGCTATAAATTGACGACCCGGGAACTCAACGCTCATCTGAACGCGACAAATCTCGACGTTGTCCGGTATCTCAGCCGCGTCCCCCGCAAACCCATCCTCACGCTCAATACCGCCTACGTCGACAAAGCCGACATGAATATCCTTTTCAAAAACCCCGACGTGACGGTGCGCGGAAATTTGACCGGGAAAACGGACCTGATAATCAATGCCGCCACCCCGGTTCAAGTGCAGGGCAACATCCCGTCCGCGTCATTGTCCCTGACTAAGACCGGGCGCGAAGTGACGATCAGCGGTCAGGTGAACGCCCCGGACGCGAAAATTTCCATCGGGGAAGAAAAGATTATCACAGGCAACCTCACCGCCCGGGACCTTAAAATCCTGCTGCCGTTGAGCGGAGGCGTTGACGCGAAGGGTGTCTTGAATCTTTCCGGCGGAAGCATCCATATCGGCAAGGATCAGGAGTTTCGCGGCAACGTTGTGGCCGAGCCTTTCCAAGTGACGTTCCAGAACAATGCCCTCACCGTCTCCGGCAACCTCGCCGCCGATGAGGCACACCTCGCCCTGGGAAACGATCTCTCCTTAAGCGGACTCATCGCCGCCAAAAATATTCAACTGCGCCGGGAAAACGCCGCGCTGACGCTCGAGGGATACGCCGAAATCAAGAACGCCGTCGTAACAAAGGGCAACGAAATATCCTTCACCGGCCATGTCACCGCCCCCGAAATCATCCTGACACAATCCGAGGGGGTCTTCAGCCTCATGACCCGCCTTTCGCTCGACGATCTTCAAGCCCGGGTGATGGATAAAAAAATTTCAGGACAACTGACGGTCCCCTTTCTCGCCATAGCGCTGGAAAACAACACGACCTATATCAAAGGCCGCGCCGACGCCAAGGGACTGAGTCTCCTCCTCAATGAAAAATTGACGTTCACCGGGAACCCCGGCATCGGCTTCGACGTCTCCTACAACCCGACGCTGAAAGACCACGCCCTGACCTATGACGGCGAGCTGCTGTTCAACGGCGATGAACTGTCCGGGGTGCCGCAGATCAACGACGCCAAGAATATCAGCGGCAAAGTCGCGTTCAACGCCGATGCAATCAAAAGCGAATCGCTGGACCTGACGGCGTTGGACACGCCGCTCCATATCGCCGGGACCGTCACCGATTTTAAAAATCCTTTTCTCAAAATCAAGGCCAAATGCGCCACGATCGCTATCGCGAAAATAACGCCGTTTTTCTCCCGGCAACTGGAAAAAATCAACATCAGCCCCTCCGGCGAGGCCGTCAACGTGACGGTCGAATATAACGGCCTCCTCTCGTCTCCGCAGACCGCCGACGTCAGGGCAGGCGCTCATATTCAGAATGGAGTTCTTAAGTCTCCCAAACTCCCGGATACAATCACTCAGATCTCCGGCGCGATCCAATACGAAAAAGACTGGCTGAGCTGGAAAAATCTGCAAGGAGCGTTTCAGGGGCAGGACTATACCTTAAACGGCTCTCTTAAGAATTTTAAAAAGCCCGACGTCACGACCGAAATTTCGGCTCAAGATCTGAGCCTCACCACAAATTTCACCATCCTCAAAGAAAACATTCAAATCGCAACACTCAAGGGAAAATATGATGCCTCGGCCTTTGATCTGACGGGGCAGGTCCTCTTCATCCCCGACGCGCCGCCGGATATCGCCCTCAAAGGCCGGATCCAGTTCGAGCTCGCCGACCTTAAGCACCTTCCGGTCTTGAAAGAAAAAATTCAGACCATCAAACCATCCGGGCTTCTGACTCTCACGGTCCACGACGCCAGGATCGTCGCGCGCGACTGGAAGGCCAGCCTCCTGACTCTGACCGCCGCCGGCCCCGGCGTCTCGCTTTACGGATACACGCTCAACGACCTTTCCGCCACGATCGAACACAACAGAGAAACCTGGAGCAACCTCCACCTCAACGCCGCGGTTTACGACGGGAAACTGCTCTTCTCCTCCCTCGTCAATCTCCGGGACACCCTTCTCCCCGCGCGGGGCTCCGTCGAAATCCAGGACCTCAATCTGGCCAAAATCAAAAAAGATATTCCGGCCATCAAGGATAAAGAGATTTCCGGGTTGCTCTCCGCGGCGATGAACCTCGACGGGCCGCTTCTCAAATCAGAAGAACTCCGCGGCCGGGCCGGGTTTGTCTTGAAGGAAGGCTACCTCACAAAGGTCAGCCTGGGAGACTCGCTGTGGGGCTTCCTGGGGGTCCTCCTCATTCCCGAGTTCCACGATATTATTTTTACGGAAGGGCAGGGGAATTTTGAAATCGCAAACGGCCGCGCGACCACCGGAGACCTGGTGTTACGAAGCCCCCAAGTGGATGTCGTCGCCGAAGGATGGGTCGATTTTGATCAAAATCTGAATATGGACATTTCCGCAGAAATCCACGAAACCTCGATCCTCGGCGCCGGAGAATCGCCCCGGCGGGCCATGACCGGGATTCTGGCCACGGCAGCCAATTTTATCAGCTACAAGGTCACCGGGACGTTAAGCCGGCCGCAAAAAAAACTGAATCCCCTTCCTGTGAAGGCGTTGAAGAATACGACCGGTTCCGTTTTAGAAGGCTTGAGGGGGATTTTGGAAGAAAT
>CAYHZK010000199.1:890-4520 GCA_964361085.1 uncultured Planctomycetales bacterium | reverse complement strand
GTCCTTAAAGCCCCTTTTTTTAAAAAACGAACGCATAAACCGGTCGACGGCCCGGCGGACAACACGGCCCACGGTTATTTTCTGCCCCGTGCTCAGCCATTTGCGGGCCTCCAATGTCGTCTGGCGGTTGACGCTGGCCAGGAAATGTTCGAAATCGGGATATCCTTTATGGATAATATCCTTGGTGAGCGAACCTTCCTTCCCTTCAAAAAAGGCCCGCGGATGAACCTCGACTTCTTCGTAACGAAAACGGCTTTTCTGAAACAGCCGCACCTTGCTGGCCGGATACCATCCCGCATGCCGCACCCAGTAACGGCCGATAAAATTGCGCAGCGGGATCGCGTAGGCGACACAGCCGTTGCTGTCCGTGATCGACGCGATGATCTCATCGCGCAGTTCCGGGCTGACCTGTTCGTCCGCGTCGAGACTCAGAACCCATTCGTTGCGGGCCTGGGCATAGGCCCAGTTCCGGTGGATCCCTTCGTTGTCCATGCGGCGCTGAAAAACCTTCGGGCCAAACCCGGCGGCCCGTTCCAGTGTCCGGTCGCGGCTTTCATCGTCAACGAGAATGATTTCATCGGCCCAGCCATGCACACTCTTCAGGCAGGAGACAATATTGTCCTCCTCATTCTTGGTCAGGACCACGACGGATAAAGGGATCTTTTGCATCATCACCAGAGCGCGGCTAAATTCACGCGATCAATTCCTTTAAATTCTTGCAGACATAATTGATCTGTTTTTTTGTGATATGCGGGAACATCGGCAGGGAAAGGATCTCGGACGCCACGGTTTCCGACACCGGAAAATCGCCCCTCTGATACCCCAGTTCCCTGTAAGCCTCCTGCAGGTGCAGCGGGATGGGATAATGGATCAGAACACTGACACCTTTTTCCCTGAGCCCCTCGCAAACCTCATCGCGGTTTTTGAGCCGCACGGCATACGTTTGGTACACATGGAAACGATCCGGCTTGGCCGCCGGCGTTGCAACCCCTTTGACGCCCTGCAGGGCCGTACGGTACTCCTCGGCCTTTTTGGCGCGCATCCCGTTCCATCGATCAAGATGCTTCAATTTGGCGGAAAGGACGACGGCCTGGACCGTGTCGAGACGGGAATTGTAACCCTTGATTTTATGCTCATAACGCCCCTGCCTGCCGTAATCGCGCAGCATCAAACACTTTTCATAAATCTTGTCGTCGCTCGTGACAATCATGCCGCCGTCGCCGAAAGCCCCCAGACCCTTCGTGGGATAAAAACTGAAACAGGCAACATCGCCAAGCGAACCAATCCGCTTTCCCTTATAACGGGCGCCGTGGGCCTGGGCGGCATCCTCGATGACCTTCAGGTTGTGGGCCTTGGCGATCTTGAGGATTTCATCCATGTTGGCGGCCTGACCATAAATATGGACGGGGATAATGGCCCTGGTTTTTTTGGTGATGGCTTTTTTAAGCGATTTGGGGTCGATGTTGTATGTCTGGGGTTCGATATCCACAAAGACCGGTTTGGCCCCGGCATACGAAACACAGAGGGCGGTCGCGATGAACGTGAAGGTCGGAAGGATGACCTCGTCGCCTTCCTTGATATCGCACGCGGCGATGGCCAGATAAAGCGCGTCCGTTCCGGAGTTGACCCCGACGGCAAATTTGGCCTCGCAGTAACGGGCGAACTCGCTTTCAAAATCCTTTTCCTCTTTTCCCAAAATAAAATTGCCGGCCTTAAAGACGCGCTTGAGGCCGACATCGATCTCGTCTTTGATGATCTCGTACTGCTCGCTAAAATCGACAAATTGAACTTCCATAGGTTGAACTTGCCTTTCTTAAAACCAGGTTTTTCACGCTTCACGCTTCACGAACGACGCTTCACTGAATATTGCTTCCACCTCCCTAAAAACATCCTCCACCGCAATCCGGGACAGGCAACCGACATGCTCGCACCGGGCCCGCCTGAAATTGCGATAACAGGGACGGCAGGCGATCGGATTTTTCACAACACGATGCGAATGAGCTGGATAAGGGCCGTAAACCGCGTCATCCACGGGGCCGAAAATAGAAACGGTTGTTGTCCCGGCGGCAACGGCCATGTGCAGAAGCCCGCCGTCATTGACGACGGCAAGGTCGCACCGGGCCAACAGGGCCATCGACTGACACAGCGAAGATTCTCCGCACGCGAAAATAAGCTGATGGGAAACCATATCCTGGATCTGCCGGCAGAGGACGGCGTCCTCCGGGCCACCCAACAGTATAACTTTCACCTTCAGATTTTCAATTATTTTGTCGGTTAATTTCGCGTAATTTTGAGCCGGCCAGCGTTTATAAACCGCGTCTTTTCCCCAGCTCGCGCCCCCGCCCGGAGCAACGGCAACCACCGGAAAAGACAGCAGCCCGGTTTTTTTAAAAAAATCATCGGCCCATTCCTGATCCTGCCGGGGAATGGGAACCGCCATTGATCGGATCCGGACCGGCAGCCCCAACTCCTTGAGCATATCAAGATAATACTCCGCGACATGACGGTCTTCGTAACCGGATAAGGGTATCCTGCGGGTCAAAAGACGGCTGCGGTTTTTGTAATTGAATCCGATCCGTTCTCTGATGCCGGCCAGCCGGCAGAAAAACGCCGCATAGCCGTTGAGGGAGAGGTCGACGGCGACGTCGTATTGCGTATTGCGTATTGCGTATCTCGTATCTCGTAAAAGACGAAAAAAAGCAAACTTTGACTTACAATAAGTTTCCTTGAACTGGTCGCGCTCGTAGATGATGACCTGGTTGACCTCCGGGAGATTCTGCAAAAGGGGAGCGACGCGGCGGTTGGCGATATAGCCGATGAAGGCGTCAGGAACGCCCTGCCGGATATTTTTGATCAGCGGGATCGTGAACAGGACGTCCCCGATGCCGAACGGGTTGACGAGGAGAAAACGGCGGTGTTTTGCGGTCATACATCATCCCGTTATAAAAGTTTTGATTTCCGTTTCTGCAACTCACCGACGATCTCCCTCACCGCCTGACATTTTGCCGTTGGGCAGATGAGGATGGCGTCGGGGGTATCGATGATCGTCAGGTTGTCCAGCCCCACGGCGGCGATGAGGCGTTTGTCCGGCATGATCATCGTGTTGCGGCAATCCAGGGCCAGGGCGTTGCCTCTCAACACATTTCCGTTGTGATCCCTGGGCAAAATTTCGAATAACGCCTCCCAGCTTCCCAAGTCCGACCAGCCCATATCGGCGGCCGGGACCGTGGCGACGTCGGCGGCCTTTTCCAGAATTCCATAGTCGATGGAAATGCCCGGCAGCGTCCGCCAGATGCGCCGGACGGAGGCGTCATCGCATTTCTTGTAAAAACACTGATGCACCGCCGGGAGATGCCGCTCAAACTCATTGAGGATCACGTCACAGCGCCAAACGAACATGCCGCTGTTCCAGAGATATTTTTTCGCGGCGACGAATTTCCTGGCCACGGGCAACGACGGCTTTTCGGTAAACTTTTCGACAAGCCAAATTTTTTTACCCCCGTTCCCCCTCCCTAACCCTCCCCGCACATGGGGGAGGGAATCGGAGGATTCCAAACTCATTCCCCTCCCTTGATGGGAGGGGGCAGGGAAGGGTGAACGCGCTGCCGGTTTAATTCTCAAATACCCATA
>CAYHZK010000199.1:0-880 GCA_964361085.1 uncultured Planctomycetales bacterium | reverse complement strand
ATATCCCGTCTCCGGCCTCGTCGGGACGATCCCCATCGTGACCAGGAATTTTCTCTCCGCCAGGGTCACGGCTTCTTTGAGATATTTCAAAAAGGCGTGTTGATTCCGGATGAGATGGTCCGACGGCAGGACGGCCATGACGGCGTTCTTGTCCTCCCGCGCGATCCGTGAGGCGGCCCAGGCGATGGCGGGTGCCGTGTTTTTGCCTTCGGGTTCGAAAAGGAGATGCGAGCGGGGGACCGGAATTCCTTTAAGCTGGGTTTTCATCTCGTTCTTAAAGCGGACGCTGGTCACAACCCAAATATTTTCGGGACTTACGACGGGCCGGATGCGGCTGAGGGTCTGCTGAAAAAGCGTTTCGCGACCCAGGATATTCAAAAACTGTTTCGGTTTTTCCTGCCGGCTCAACGGCCAGAACCGGGTGCCGCTCCAGCCTGCCAGAATGACAGCGTGCAAATGACTCATGACTTATGCGATCCTTTCTTTCCTGCGAAACGATGTTTTGTACCGCGCCTTTGTCCATCTCATGGGATGCCACCAGAAACGGCGGGTCATGTCCCGCCAATCCGCTCCGCTTAAAGCGTGCGACGCCACCCGTTGTGCCATCACCGCCGGATGACTGCCGAAATACGGTTCAAAACGGTTGAGATCACCGTAAGAATACGCGCCGCTGCGTTCGTTGTCATTCAAGGACACAAACCCGATCTTTTCGGCGTTCACCCGTCGGGTGGTCATGACATCCTGCGGCTGGACCCAGCCGTAATGATACAAAAGGCAGCCGGTGTGTTTTCGCGTTAAAGGCCGATCGTCCTTCCGTTTAAATCCGAAGGCGTCGCCGAACGATTCAATCTCACCGTTGTTGCGAATGACGCGGTCCTGT
>CAYHZK010000198.1:0-4554 GCA_964361085.1 uncultured Planctomycetales bacterium | reverse complement strand
GTGATCGTATTCCCGCTCACACTCACACCAACTGCATCCGTCCAGATCACGTCAATTTCCTGGGCGCATAATATAGAAGTAGGCAACAGCAAGAACACCGCGAGTAAAACAACAGACATGATCGTGAAAAATACGGATGAGTTTTTTGATGAGAACGTGATTCTTTTGCGCATGGTCGGATCCCTTTTTAGATGATGGATAAAAGAACAAAACCAATTAAGGGGCACAGCAGGGGAAAATTTCTAAAATAGACTTGGGGTAAGAATACGGCTCGCTCAAAAGTGCTATGACATTACGGACTTGCAGAATTATCCTAATGCGGATTTATAAGAAAGTCAATATTCAATTTCGTGGCTAATTTTTTGCCAGGAACCTGTTCTATTCATAAGCCCCCTGTGAAATGGCGGCCGCGCAGGTCTTGTACGACGGCTGCCGCGAATACGGGTCGAACGCAGGGAAGGTCAACTGATTGGTCTCTTCGTAATGCATCGGCATAAACAGCTGCCCCGGCTTAATCCCCGGCACAACAGCGGCCTGAGCCCGGACTTGGCCGCGATGGGTCTTGACAAAAACCCACTGACCCTGCTGGATACGCAGCCGCCAGGCGTCTTCGGGGTTGATCTCGACATACACATTCTGCGGATACATCGTCCGCAAGACCGGCGACTTTCCCGTCCTGGTTTGCGTGTGCCACTGCGAAGACGTTCCCCGTCCTGTCAAAAGCACAAACGGATATTCCTCACTCGGCCATTCCGGGGCCGGGCGGTCGTCTTCAAACAAAAATATCGCCCTGCCGCCTTCGTGATAATAGCGGCCATCCTCAAAGAGGCGCCGCTCGGCGTGCGCGGCGTCTTCCGACCGCGCGGCGTCTTCCGAAAACGGCCATTGAATCCCGCCGCACCGGTCGATCATCACGTAATCTTTGATCCCCGTGATATCGCACGGCGTCCCCTTCGAGAGCTTTTTAAAAATCTGAAAGACCGCCTCCGGCGATTCCCAGTCCCGCAACACCTCCTCACACCCCCAGTATTCGGCAATGAGCTTGAAAATATAAAAATCCGCCAGCGCCTCGCCCGGCGCCCGGGCCACCTTTTTGACCAACCCGATACGCCGTTCCGAGTTGATAAACGTCCCCTCTTTCTCGCCCCAGCCCGCGGCCGGGAGGATGAGGTCGGCCTTCTGCGCGGTTTCGGTCGTGTGATACATATCCTGAACGACCAAAAATTCCAGGTTCTTCAAAATGTCTTTGAATTCATTCTGATGAATCCAGGAATGGACGGGGTTCGTGGCGATGATCCACAGGCCTTTGATTTTATGGGTTAAAATACCGTCGATGATCTGGTCGTAGGCCAGGCTGTTCTGCTGCGGGATCAGGCCGACATCCAGACCCAGGATCGCCGCGACCTTTTGCCGATGTTCGGGTTTGAGAAAATCATGCCCGCCAAAAAGGTTCGTCGTGTTGCTGTAAAGCCGCGACCCCATGGCGTTGCATTGTCCGGTGATCGAGTTGGCGCCCGTCCCGGGCCGGCCGATATTGCCGGTCATGAGCGCCAGATTGATGAGACTCTGGGCGGTGCGGACCGCCTGATGGCTCTGGTTGACCCCCATCGTCCACCAGAACGAAACACGTTTGCCGGCGTGAATGATCCCGGCGAATTCAAGGATATGATCCAGGCTCAGGCCGGTCATAGCGCTGACCTTTTCCGGCGTAAAATTCTCGACGTGCCGCTTGAATTCTTCAAACCCCTGCGTATGGCTCTCGATATAGCTTTTGTCAACCCACCCGTTTTTGATCAAAAGATGGGCCACGCCATAAAACAGGGCCAGATCACTTTTTGGGGTGACGGCATAATGCCGTGTCGCGGCCATCGCGGTCTCGGTCTTGCGGGGATCGACGACGATGATCTGCGGCTTGTGCGGATTGCGGCAGACGCGCTGCCACATGATCGGATGCGCGATACAGGGATTGGCCCCGACAAAAATGAGAACATCGCTTTCCTCAAAATCCCGGTAGGTAAAAGGCGGGGCGTCAAACCCGAACGACTGCTTATACGCCACCGCCGCCGTGGCCATGCACTGCCGCGTGTTCCCGTCGCCGTGGAGCAGGCCCATCCCAAACTTCGCCAGCGCCCCCAGGAGCGCCATCTCCTCGGTGCAGATCTGCCCCGTGCTCAAAAAAGCCACACTGTCCCTGCCGTGCTTTTCCTGAATTCCCTTGAAACGCCCCACAAAGGTCTTAAGGGCCGTATCCCAATCCACCGGCTCAAGGTGCCCGTGTTTGTTGCGCAGATATGGCGTCGTCGCCCGGTCCGGCGCGGCTAAGGGCGTCTACGCCTCCCATCCTTTGGGACAACCCTCGCCAAGATTGACGGGATAATTCCGCGTGGGCGTCAGATTGACCGGCTTGCCATCCTTAATATGCACGTCGAGGCTGCATCCGGTGGAACAATACCCGCAGACGATATTCGCGACCTTATCCGGCAGAAGGCGGCGCGGTAATCGTCCCAGAGGAGAACGATCCTGTTGCAATTCTCTCGTCAGGCGTCCATCTTTCTGATGCAGGAGATCCCCGACCATTTTTGGAAAAGGAATCTTTGCTTCGATATGATTTTTCATGAGACATGTCCCCCCGGCATCTTCAGCGGCACGACCGCTCTAAAAAAGAGATACCGCTCCATCAGCTCGCCGGCCAGAAGAAGCACAAAAATCAAAACCGTCAGCCCCAGCATCAGGACACCCCCGCCCAACTGATTCAAGGCCAGAAGCGAAAACGGCAAAAAAATCCCGCCGACCACGCCGCAGGCGAACCGGCGCAGCGTCACGTCTTTCAGCTGCAGCGACATCAGGATCGCCGTCTTTTTGAAAAACGTCAGGTCCCGGTCCCCGAGGTGAAAAAAAATGACGGCCTCCAAAATCAGCTTGATGGTTGTCGCGATCCCGATGACGAGGCAGGAAATATTTCCGAACGCCGGCATGGCCGCCGACAGCGGCAGCGACGGATTCGCGATCGTCACGGTCATCGAGATCAGCAAAACGGTCGCGAACCCTAAAATCAGCATCGTGAGAAAAAACTTTCCCGTCGTAAAATGGTGATCCCAAAACGGCCGGTGCGTGTCCTTATAAACCATCACCGAACAGAAAACGCCCAGAACCCCGCTTAAAAATACCGCGACACCCAGGAGGTCCAACGAACCGCCTAAAAACGGGCTCAAGAGTTTTTCGACGGGCTGATCCCAGAAGCACAACGCGTAAACGCTCGCGAGCCCGGCAAAAATTCCAAAGGCCAGAATCTCGCGGCTCAGCCAGGACGTCATGATCCCCAGGATCGCGCGATAGGCGTAAAGCGGACGGCCCAGATGAAAGATGCTGGCCCCCAGGGCCAGGAGCCCGGCGCCCAGCGCCACGAGGACGTGAAACGGCACCAGGACGTTGTTGAAGGTTTGCTGCACATAGCTTTTAAAAATCCATTCGGCCAGGAATGTCCCGACGGAAAGCTGGGTTAAAACCAGCATAATCACCAGCGGCAGGTGTGAATGCTCGGGGCTGATGGAGTGATAATCGATTGAGACCATGTTGGACGGAAATTTTTTCGCCGTTTTGTATTGTGTCGCGGGAAGCGTATAGCGCGAATCCGGCGCGTCAGGCACAGCGACATAGTCGGAAGGCCTCGTCCGGACCGCCGATGTCTCGACGAGAGTGATGCGAATCGCCTCATTGGGGCAGGCGCGGACACAGGCCGGCGCTTCACCGGCCTTCAGACGGCCGATGCACATATCGCATTTGCGGACGATCCCGCGTTTTTTATTGTATTTAGGAACGTCATAAGGGCATTTGAGGATGCAATACTGACAACCAAAACACTGATCATCGAGATGCCGGACAATGCCGGTCTCAGGGTCTTTTTCATAAGCCTTAGTCGGACATCCCGACGCGCAGGCCGGCTCCAGACAATGATGGCAGGCGGTCGTGATATGCTGCAGGGCCGGCGCTTCACTGGTGCCGCCGTGGACGAGCCCGACGGAGCGCCACGTCTCGTTTTCGTCCAGGCCGTTTTCATTGTGGCAGCCGGTGACACAGGCCTTGCAGCCCGTGCATTGATCGAGATTGACCTCGAAGGCGTACTGCTGTCCCGGACCGGGGGTGGTCCTGGGGATCAATTCCCGGTAGCGGCTTTCCCCCTGGGGCAGCGTATGGTCTTCGTGCCTGCGGGCGAACCGCTCGACGGCGGTCAAGTCCTGCTGCTCCTCCAGGAAAGAATCCAGAATCGCCTTGTCCACCCTGACCATCATTCACACCCCGCCTGTAAAATCACTTCACGACGCCGGGATAATCCAGCATCATCTGACCATTCTCAGCCGCGATTTTAAAAATCCGCACGCACTCATGGGCCTCGCTGCCCTGGCCGGTTGCAAGATCAAACTTATGCCCGTGCAAAGGGCAGACAACCTTTCCCCCGCCGACAACACCTTCCGACAAAGGGCCCTGCCGATGGGGACACCGGTTCCCGACGGCCAAAAGACCGCCCTCCCGCGGACGAAACACCGCGATCTCTTC
>CAYHZK010000197.1:0-4577 GCA_964361085.1 uncultured Planctomycetales bacterium | reverse complement strand
GATGGCCCTTGTGACCAACCCGTCGTTTCTGCTCCTCGATGAGCCGTTCTCGGGCATCGATCCGATTGTGGTCGCCGAGGCGCAGGAGATCATCAAGGATTTGAAAAAAAGGGGGCTGGGGATTTTGCTCACGGACCACAATGTCCGCGAGACCCTTTCGATCACGGACCGCGCGTACCTGGTGGACGAGGGGCGGGTCTCGATCTCGGGGACAGCCCAGGACGTGATCAATGACCCGAGGGCCAAACAGATTTATCTGGGTGAGAAATTCAGGATGTGAGAAGAAATTTATTAACGTGAAGCGGCGTTCGTGAAGCGTGAAGCGGAAACGTTAGAAAACCGTTGCGAGATGTTTTTGCGCGGCGCGGTTCACGACACAAAAGGAGGCAGGACAGCAGATGAAAGTCGTCGTCAAGAAAGTTGATGCGGTGAAGCGTGAGATGCAATTTGAGATCCCGAAAGAGAGGGTTTCGCAGAAGCTCAGCGAGATTTATCAGGACATCGGGCGTGTCGCCAGGATCAAGGGTTTTCGTCCCGGCAAGGCGCCCCGCCATTTGATTGAGGCCGAGCATGGCGCTCTGGCTCGCGAAGAAACTTTGAAAAAATTGATCCCCGAGGTTTATGAACAGGGGATTTCGCAGGAAAATATCGACCCCATCGATCTGCCCGAGATCCACGACGTGGAATTCAAGGACGGGACGATCCGTTTTACCGCGCACGTGGATATCAAGCCCGAGATCAAGATCAAGCAGTACAAGGGCATCAAGGTCACGCGCAAGGATTCTAAGGTCACGGATGAAGAACTGAACAAGACGCTGGAATATTTCAAGACCAGCCAGGGCAAGGACAAAGAAACCGTTATTGACGATCATTTCGCGAAAAGTTTGGGGTATCCGAGCCTTGAGACCTTCAAGCAGTCCCTGACCCGCCAGATGGAGATGGACAAGGACCGCCAGAACCGCATGGACGTCGAGAACCAGATCGTCGACTTTCTGCTGAAAGAGACTCCCTTCGCGGTTCCGCAGAACATGGTCAAGAAACAACTGGAGCATCATCTCAAAGAAACCAAGCATCGTTTGAAGCACCAGGGCATGCCCGACGCCGAGATTCAGAAACGCGAAGACGAAATGCGCAAAGAGTTGCAAAAAGTTGCGGAAAAAGACGTCAGGGTGTATCTGATTCTGGAGACCATCGCCCAGGCCGAAGGCATGATCGCCGCCGAGGGCGAGAGTCTGCCGGCGAAAGTCATGGCCTTTTTGCTCAAAGAGGCGGATTGGCAACAATAAGAAAAGGAGACAGGATTATGGACATAAAATCTCAGATGTTGGTCCCGATCGTCGTTGAGAAGTCCGGCCATGGCGAGCGGGCTTATGACATTTATTCCCGGCTTTTGAAAGACCGCATCATTTTTATCGGAACTCCGATCGATGATGTGGTGTCCAACCTGATCATCGCCCAGCTCCTGTTTTTGCAGAGCGAGGATCAGAGCAAGGATATCAACCTCTATATTAACAGCCCGGGCGGGTCGGTCACCGCGGGCCTCGCGATTTATGACACGATCCGTTTTATCAAGCCCGATGTCTGCACCTACTGTATCGGCCAGGCCGCCAGCATGGGCGCGGTCCTCCTTGCGTCCGGGACCAAAGGCAAACGTTATGCCCTCCCGTATTCCCGGATTATGATTCACCAGCCGTGGGGCGGCACGCAGGGCACGGCCAGCGACATTTCGATCCAGGCCAAAGAGATCTTGCGCATGAAAGAAGAATTGACAAAAATCCTCGCCAATCATACCGGACAGCCGATTGAAAAGGTGACGCAGGATTCCGACCGGGATTTTTATATGTCGGCCGAGGAGGCCAAGGAGTACGGTCTTGTCGACGAAGTCCTGGCGACGTTAAAAAATAAGAAATGATCGTGAAGCGTAACATATGCACGCCAGGCGTTCTCTAAGAATTTTATTTATTTTCCGCTTCACGCCACGAGAAAGGAACTCGATATGAAACGCAACCTTCTGCTGACTCCCGGCCCGACCCAGGTCCCTCCGCAGTTGTGCGAAGCCTTGGGCCGGCCGATCATCCATCACCGCACCCCGCAATTTCAGACGTATCTTAAAGAAGCGGTCGAAGGCCTGAAATATGTTTTGAAAACCAAAAACGATGTTTACCTGTTAGCGTCGTCGGGGACCGGGGCCATGGAGGCCAGTGTCTGTTCGCTTTTGTCTCCCGGCGATAAAGTGATTGTCGCAGACAGCGGCAAATTCGGCGAACGCTGGATCGAACTCTGCAAGGCCTACGGCGCGGACGTTCAGGTCATCAAGGTTCCTTGGGGAAAAAGCGTCCTGCCGGCCGACATCAAGAAGCTGCTCGACGCCGATAAAAGTATCAAGGCGGTTTTCGTGACCCTGTGCGAAACGTCGACGGGTGTCACCGCAGACATCGAAGGGATCGGCCGGGTTGTCAAAGAGACGCCGGCGGTTTTGGTCGTTGACGCGGTCAGCGGGGTGGGCGTCACGGATTTGCAGACGGACCAGTGGTCCGTCGATGTTGTGGCGTCGGCCTCGCACAAAGGGCTCATGCTGCCGCCGGGGGTCGCCTTCGTTGCGGTCAGTCCCAAGGCCGAGGCGCTGATGCAAAAATCCACGGCTCCTAAATATTATTTTGACCTAAAAAAATATAAGAAAGCCGCGGCTCAGACCGATACTCCGTTTACACCGGCCATCGGGATTGTGATCGCCTTAGTCGAGAGTTTGAAGATGGTCCGGGAGACCGGCATCGATCATCTTTTAAAAAAATATGAACGCCTGGCAAAGGGCACGCGCGCCGCGGCCCAGGCCCTGGGGTTGAGCCTTCTCGCCGACCCGTCGTGCATCTCAAACGCGGTGACCGCCATGACCCTTCCCGCCGGAGTCGACGGCGAAAAACTCGCCAAGATCATGCGCGACACTCACGGGATTTCCGTCGCGGGCGGGCAGGATCAACTGAAGGGCAAGATCATCCGCATCGCCCACATGGGCGTCATCGACGAGTATGATATTTTGACCGGCATTTCCTGCCTGGAAAAAGTTCTCAAGGAGATGGGGTATTCTTTCACGCTGGGCGCTGGTGTCGCCGCGGCGCAGAAGGCGTTCAATAGTTAATCATCGAGGGGATTATGAAAATTCTAGTCAGCGACAAATTAGCCGGTGAAGGTCTGGAAATCCTTAAGGCCGTCCCGGAGTTTCAGGTCGATTGCAAATACGGGATGAAACCCGAGGAGTTAAAAGCGGTCATTAGAGATTATGACGCCCTGATCATCCGCAGCGAAACGAAGGTGACCGCGGATATCCTTGAGGCCGCCGAGCGCCTGAAGGTCATCGGCCGCGCCGGCGTCGGGCTTGACAACGTGGATCTGGCCGCCGCCACCAAGAAGGGTGTTGTGGCGATGAACACGCCCGCCGGCAACACAACATCGACGGCGGAACACACGATGAGCCTGATCCTCGCCTTGTCCCGCAATATCCCGCAGGCCTGCGCCTCGATGAAAGGCGGCAAATGGGAGCGGTCCAAGTTCAGCGGGGTTGAGCTCTACGGAAAAACGCTGGGGGTCATCGGCCTGGGACGGATCGGGGCCACCGTCGCCAGTTTTGCCAAAAGTTTCGGGATGAAAATCCTGGCCTTTGACCCGTTCCTTTCCAAAGACGTGGCCGCCAAGATGGGGATTGAGATCGTCGAGTTTGAGAAGTTGATCAAGGAATCGGATTACATCACCGTGCATATCCCCAAAAATGAGGAAACCACCAATCTCATTTCCGATAAAGAATTCGCGATGATGAAAAAAACGGTACGGGTTTTGAATTGCGCCCGCGGCGGTATCATCAGTGAACAATCCCTCGTCAAGGCCCTCGAGGAAAAACGCATCGCGGGCTGCGCCCTGGACGTGTTCGACGAAGAGCCTCTTTCTCCTTCGTCGCCTTTATTGAAATTCGATAATTGCATCACAACGCCGCACCTGGGCGCTTCGACGTCCGAGGCGCAGATCAACGTGGCCATCGAGATCGCCGAGACCGTCAAGAATGCCCTGCTGGGCCGCGGGATCATGAACGCGGCCAACTTTCCGTCGCTGAGCGCCGAGGCCTATAAGGTTTTGGAGCCGTATATCGATTTGGGCGAACGCATGGGAAAGTTCGGCGGTCAGCTGGTCAACGGCAGGATCCACGCGGTCAAGGTGACGTACAGCGGTGTGGTGACCGAGTATAAAGTCGCGCCCGTGACCATGGCGTTCGTGAAAGGGCTGCTCTTGCCGATCCTCGGCGAAACCATCAATGCGATCAACGCCATCGATGTGGCCCGCGAGCGGGGCATCAATGTTCAGGAAGTCCAGTCGAACAAAAAAGAGGAGTTTGTGAATCTCATCAACGCCGAGATCACAACCGACCAGGAAACCTTTTCCGTATGGGGAACGCTTTCGGCAAACCAGCAGCCGCGGATCGTGAA
Source organism: uncultured Planctomycetales bacterium (assembly GCA_964361085.1). Classification (GTDB taxonomy): domain Bacteria; phylum Omnitrophota; class Gorgyraeia; order Zapsychrales; family JANLHA01; genus CAYHZK01. The sequence goes on along the minus strand of CAYHZK010000197.1, from coordinate 105 downwards.
GGTCAATAAAGTTTATGTCGAGGCCATCCCGCAAGGGTACATTCTTTTCATCAATAACAACGACAAGCCCGGCATCGTCGGGAACCTGGGGACAATCCTCGCGCA
>CAYHZK010000196.1:0-4626 GCA_964361085.1 uncultured Planctomycetales bacterium | reverse complement strand
CCGAAGCGATCCAGTACCGCAGCCTGGCCCGGCGCTGGTGGGGGTAATAAACACACACTTCAAAAAGACGATCACCTCACAAAATGCCGGCAAAAATGATACGACGGGCACTGGGAAAAATTTGTTTGATGCTATAATGCACGTGCTTATCAACAATTCTTTTAAAAAATCATGGCGCTTAAAATATTTTTTTGCAACCGGCGGGGCAACATTTTTCTGCTTCTGCTTTTTTTAATACTCGCGATTGCGGGAGCCGCTCATCAGGTTTCTTCCAATCCTCAACTCAAGAAAAAACTTTACCGTCAATTCGGCAAAACCATGCCCCGGGGGAAAGCCCTCCTTTCGGACACAAAAAACCTGATCCAAAACTGGAGAAAGAAGCAGGGCGAAAAAAAATCCGCTCTTGTCATTACAGAACTAGAACCCTATATCCTCCGGCAACAACTTCCCTTTGAAATGATGCGGCATCAGCCGGGCGACATCACCGTTTGTTCCTTCGATGCCAATTTTCTGCTGAACGGGTCTCTCAACGACGGGGAGTTCAACCATCTGGCCAATATCCTGCGTTTTTGTGATTTGACGGCTTTTCAAAATCTCAAAGATCAAAAATTCCCTTCACGAATGGCGGATGCCCTTAAACAATTGCGCTATAACGCCAGAGTCGAACTCAGCCCGGCCAGCACCTGGCGGCAAAAAGGATTTTTCACGTTCCTTTACCGCGACGACCGCGTGGCATCCTCGCAAAAAATGGGATTTTTGAAAACCTCCGCCAGGCTTTGGGACAACGATCCCTTTTACGCGGGCTTCAAATCCGGCAACTTCGATTTTACCGTTGTCGGTTTTGCCTCGGCGACCAACCTGACTCTTCCTCAGGACTCCTCCATTGTGTCCGTTCTCCTGTCCCTGACGGAATCGCTGCGCCAGAAAAATCCCAACGACAAAGACACTGTCATCCTCGGCGACTTCCCCTTCACCCCCTCCGGCATGACCTGGAGCAACAGCGCCCTCTTGCCCGGGATGGCCCGGATGCTCAGGTCAACGCCGGACACGGAAACGGCGGGCCTGTTCGGCAATTTCTGGTTTCAACGTAAAAACCTCAGGGAATTCACCGGGGAATCCGGAGTGATCAACCTCAGTGAAGAATTTTTCCCCGCCCTTGCGCCGGGCAAACAGCCTTCTTCGGCAGCCCAACCCATCTGGGCTCAATTCAAAGTCACGGATGACGACGACGATTGAAATTTTTCAGAAAATTTGCAGCGGGAGCGCGGACGGATCGATCGAAAATGTCTTTCCCTTTTGGGACAATTCCCGGGATTTTTGGATGGCCACAACCGCATAATCATTTTTTCCCGCCTGCTTGAACGCTAATCCTAAATAATAATAAAGACCGGCATCTTCAAAACCCCGCTTGATGCCCTCCCCAAAACAATAAACCGCTTCCGCGTATTCCTGATGGTAAAAACTGGCCAACCCCGCATAGTAATAAAAAGGACCATCGTCGGGAAACCCGGCCGCCAGGGCCTGCCTGGCATAAAGCAGCATATCATGATAATTCTGAGTGCGCTCACAGTTGAAAAAAAACAGCAGATAACATTGCCGGTAACCGTCGCGCAGGGTCTCCCCGATGCTGCCGGCCAAAATTGCCGGACTCTGGCCACTTTTAAAAAACGGGAAGTACATCCGGGAATTGCTGATAAAACGGACGTTGTCCATGGCATCGGTATCGAGCGCCGCCTTCAGATGCTCAAAGGCCTTTGCGTCGTCCCCGTCCTGCATGTGGATGATCCCCAGATTGTAATGAAAATTAAAAACATCACGGTAAACCTTAACGGCATTCTCGTACGCCGCGACAGCCTCCTTGCGCTTTCCCAGGTAATATTGACAAAATCCCAGCAGGCCATGAGCGTCGGGCCGCTGGGGCAGAAAATGAACAACCTTCTTTAGATATTTTTCATATTCACGAAGTTCCCGCGCGTTGATCCGGTCGCGATGCCTGTTCAGCAGGGCCAGATATTCAAACGAAGGCATGTAACGGCTTAATGTCGCGGATACAACATGGGTCGTCGTGCGGGGATAATCGACAAAGATCAAAGACAGCAGCAACACCCAGAGATACAGCATGAAGGTGCGTTGCTTCAGCCAGATCGCGAGCTCAGCAAATTGAAAAGACCCGGGATTTGTTTTTTGCTTCATACTTGAGAATCGCAATACCATTGTCTGAGAAAAAAACAGAAGAAAATTCCAAAAACCGCGAGCAACGCCCATTCAACCCCGTATCGCCAGGTCTCCCCGTAACGAAAATCGACAATCCTCTCGCCGGCAGGAACCCAAACCCCTTTGAACGCCACATTGGCGCGATGAATCTTTTCCTGTTTCCCGTTGATGAAGACTTTCCATCCGCGGTAAAAACTGTCGTTATAAACCAGGAATTTTCTGGCATCAAAATTCGTCCTGAGCCGCAATGAATTCGCGTCAAAGGCCAGGACTTTCAACTGAAAAGAATCACCGATGATCCTCTGCGCCGTGGGACTCGACGCCGGTGTGCCCGCATGGCGCGGTTCATCATCGGAAGCAACAATCGCCAGATTGACGTTCTCGGCGAAAAGACGGCCAAGACTGTCAGAGGTGACAGCCTTGTCGTCCATCACCTTCACCTGATCATACACCGTCAATTTATGACGGAGATATTCGTCCAGAATATGGCCTCCCAGATTTTCGTGCAGGACACCAAACCATTGAGTTCCCAAATAAAAGTAAGACTTGGCGGGCGCTTCCTGGTTATTTTCAGGAGCCGGCGAACCAGGCTGGACAAAAGGGAATTCAAAGGCCCATCGATCATACGCGGTCAAAGGAATGTCTTTGACAGAACGATCCCCCGGAAAATGAAAAACATTGTTTCGAAACACCCAGCCTTCTTCCGCGCTTTTCTTAAAAACGTTGCGACTGAAGAAATGAAAGGCTTCCAGAGATTGGGGAACGATGAGCGCCAGGACGCACCCCGATAATACCGCATCCTGAATTCTTCCTTTCTTCTTAACATAGCAGGAACAACAGACAAGACTCAACCCCAGCGTAAGCCCGGTCGAGAGACTGGAACTCCCCTGTCCCCACAAAAAAACCGCCAGCCCCAGATGAGCCAGAACAACCCATCCCAAAAATTTTTGTTCCTGCGCCCGGTCTTGAGGGACGGCCGCCAGGAGCATTCGCAATTGTTCGACGATAAAAAGGATAAAGACCGGCATCAGGACCAGCCAAAGGAAAAAATGAAGATTGCGGAAATACTTAAAATAAAAAACATGGGTATAAAGAAAATCATACAGCGGCACCGTATAAGGCGAACCCATGAAGAAGATCAGCATTCCCCATAAGAAAAAGAAAAAAAGGCGGCGGGTTATTTTTGTAAAAAATCCCAGCAGAAATACGATATAGGCCAAAAGCGGAATATAAAAAACGGCCGGGCCAAAATCACGGAGATTCTTCACAAAGAAACTTGAAAAGAACAAATCTTCGAGGATCGCCCACTGGGTGATGACCGCGTGATCAACGCCCAGGACATGCATGATTTTCGAATCAAAATGTCGCAGCGGCAGGACAAATTCCGCCCTGCCGCCTTCTTTAAAAAAAAGAAAACCCGGGACAAGGGATAACATCACGGCCATGACGCAGACAGCCGTAAAGCCTTTATTCTTCTTGCAAAATTCCACCCCTCGCGCCAGAATCCCTTTCAGTTCTTTCCCGTAAACCGCCGCGTAACAAAGGACAAAGGTTAAAACCGTCGTCAGAAAATAGAACGGGATGTAGGTGGTCGCCGTGATCATGACGCAGAAGGCCATCCCCATCACGTGATGCCGCTGCGGCTGGACCGCGAACCTCGCCAGAAAATAAAAAAACCAGATCAACGGCACCGCGAGGAGGATCAAGTAAGAATCGAAAATCCTGGTCCCCAGAGAGGAAAATAAAAGCAACAGAAAGGCGGTGAAGGCGCAGCGTTCGTCCCGGAAAATGCCGAGGGCAAGTTTGTAAAAACCGATCAGCCCGGTGAAATAGTAAAGACACAGAGCGGAAAGATAGGCTGTTATATAAGGGAAGCCGAGTTTATTCAGAGCGATAATCAAAAAAATGAGAGGGTTGAAGGGCCCGATGCGCCGCAAAAAGAATTCATTGGGACAACCGGCGCCGCATAAAGGGTCCCAAAGCGGATACACCCCGCGGGACAGATGGTCGATATAAAACCGGGTATGTTCGTAATACGAAACCGCGTCGGACGTTAAGGGGGTATGGCCGGCGAGAAACCCCCGGAAAGAAAAAAGCCAGAGCAGGAATGAGCAGACAAAAAGAATCGACAGGGAGAAATGGCGGCCAGCGTTGTTCATATTTTTGCGGGAAATCTAAAGAACTACCGTTTGTGTATTTCTTCCGCCCGGTAAAAAAAGAAAAGGACAAGGGCCAGAGTGGCTGGAATAGCGCTGAATGGCAGAATCACAAGGACAAAAATAAAGTTTAACGAAAGCTTCATGACCATGGCCGTCGAGATGTACCAATAATAGAGCATCCCCCAGGTCAGGATCGCAAACGTCGCAAAATACCACACGCCCCGCACCAGAAACCGTTTTGGAAAAAGCACCA
>CAYHZK010000195.1:0-4672 GCA_964361085.1 uncultured Planctomycetales bacterium | reverse complement strand
TCGACGAGTGAGCGCGGAGACGTCCTCGTCGGACGTCGCACAAGCGAACGAGGAGGTAACGCCGCAGATGGGCGTTTTGCAACAGTCCCTTTATTGTTCTGCATCCACTGCCGGAGAGCACGCAGGTTAAAGAAAGACCGCAATAAAGACATCTTCACCGGACTGGAGACATCCTGCCCGTGCCTGGTCAAGATATTTTCGGCGTAACCCCTCAAATACCGGTCATAGCCGCCCCACCGTCTGACCAAATCCAGGGCCGCCGGCCGGAAGGGCTGGTACGCCCCGGTCTCTAAAAAGCGGCTCAGACGGTGATAATACGTCCTGCGGTCTTCCGCGGTGGTTTTATCCCAAAGGCCCAGGTCATGGTAATAAAGGAAGCGGTCATAAATCGCGACGAGTTCGCCGACCCCCGTCACAAAGGTTGTCAGCGCCATGTTCGGCCGCGCGAGAATCCGGCTTGGCGCCCCGGGACCTTTGACGTCGGCCGCGCGAATTTCAAATTGCCCGACGGTCTTCTTTGTACCATCCTGATCTTTCCAGACAACCTCATAACGGTGCCGGCGCTGATAAACATCAAGATCCGCGGCCAAAAAGGCCTGGAAATAATGTTTCCGGATCACGTCGCGATACATGGCAAAGACCGCGCGGGGCGGTTGGCGGGAGTACCATTCCCACAACCGCGCCTGATCTTTGCCGGTCCGGCGGGCCTCGCGCTGCGCCAGCCAAATGACCGCATCCTTAAGACTCGCCGGAGCGGTTAACGCCGACCACCATGCATCCAGCGATTCTTCGCCAAACGGACCGCGGGACGACCTTCGAGACTGGATGTCAGACCAGAATCTGTCCAGAAGCTTATTGCCCGTGGTCATCAACCTCACCTCGGCCTGACTGAAATGCTCCATGGAGGCCGCGTCATCCCGGCTTAAAACGCGCCGGATCGCCCGCTCGATCGATCTTGGGATCACCTGATGACGATAGGCAATCCGGATCGGACTTGAAGCCGACGGCTCTTCCGCAAGTCCAATCACGCGGACATTTACAGCCGGGCCAGCCGCGATCCCATCGACATCGATGATCTTCCCCGTCCACTGCTCTCCTTCTTTTCGCAGCACAATATTCGTCAACGTCGCGTCCGCGATATAGAGCCCTTCGCCCCGTTCATCCTCCGTCGCCAGGAACAATCCGGTGTATGTCTCGCGGATAGCCCGCTCAAAGGCCGACTGATCCTCCACGGACAAAAGACCGCTCTCGCGGATGGCCTGGCCGTCTTGGCCTTCGACATACTCTCTGATCACCATGAGAAGATTATTGTGAATCATATAAGCCGTAACATCATCCTGATAGCCGGCTCGCCGGTTAAGAGCCATATCCGTGATGAGCGGCCTGTAATTTTCCAGGACACGATAAGCCCCAAACCGGGCGATCTTCTGATACGGCCGGGCCCGGGTGTTCCAGAGACGCATTTTTCCCTGAAGTTCTTCATGGCGGTATTCGCCGATCTCGCCGAACCGCAGCATGCTGATGGCGACGGGATAACTGTGATCGGCGGTGCGGATCATCGCCCGGTAAACCTGTTTGTTGCTGCCGTGGCCGACATAGGATTCCAGCCGGACGTCACGGACATCGCCGTTCATGCCGTAAATATTCTGCAGCGCCTCCGCGGCCACCGACGGATCCTCTCTGAGCACCCGCTTGATAAACAACAGGTCTTCCTGAACATTTTCTTTCAGAATGGCCTCCTCAAAGGCGCGGATATCCTCAGGCGAGACCGCCCCGTTTTTCGCAAACTGTTTTAAGATATCTTTGGCGTACCTTCGTAAAACCTGCGATTTGTATCCCGCGAAACCAAAGACCCTCTGGACATCATCCCGCGTGATCCGGCTCATATCTCCCCGTGACAACGAATCCATCAGGCTCCAGGGGACAACCCGGCTGTTGAACTCCTCAAGAATCCTCGACTCCCCGCTGATGTCAGGAAAGACCAGATAATCGTCGAGGATTCTTGAGAGATCGGGATAGGTCCGGTCGATGCCGGCATCCATCAGAAGGATGGCGATCGCTGTTCTGGAAAGCCCCATAAAGCTCCGTTTGTGGAGGACCCTGACGACCCGAAGGTCTTGATCCAACTCAACCGTGATATCGGCCTTGTCCCAGTCCTGAACGCGCCGCTCCTCTTCACCATAAGGAATCATCTCGTCTTCCTCTTTGCTGTGAACAAGAATACGGACAGCCCTTGTCGCGGCCTGATAATAAATGAAGATCCTTCCTTCATATTCTCCTGACCGCGACGCGACCCGGCCGTGATAAATGACCCTGTCGGCATCCGGATGCGGGGTCGTCACAAAATTCCCGTCGTCGAAGGTGTAATAGAAATGACCGGCGTAAGGAGGCGTTTCCAGCCGGTTCCGGCGGACTGTCTGCGGATGTGTCCGGCGGTATTCTTCCAGCGACGGGGCGCCTGCAATCATTGTCTTCAGACTTAATCCCAAAGAAGCCGGCGGCATGGTAATGACCTGCGGGAACTGATGCTGATTGATCCAGGCATCCACCCGGGTCACAGGACTGGAGGAGGACGAACCGCGGGGATTTTTGATCGAGAGCCTGAGGCCCCTGCTGGCCTCAGGGAACATCTTGCCGTAGAGATCATATCCGGAGACCGTCTCAATATTTTCCGCTCCGGCAACCCTTTTCCAAAACCTGAGGCCGGCGGAAAAGATCTCTGTGCTGGTGATCAGGGATTTTTGAAGGTCATCAAAGGCGTACCGACGGAAGGTCTCAAAAAGACTTCGGCCGATCCTTTCGCGACGGTAATCCTCGTGGACAAAGATGTAAATCACCCTCGCCTCATCGCCGCGGATACGATATTTCAAAAACCCGCGCAGCCTTCCGGATTCAACAGCCAGGAAGATGTTTTTCTTGAAATAATCGGGATCGGGCTTTACGGTGTTGCCTCTAAAATTATATTCACCGGTGACATTCATCCAGCTTTCGAAATCCGGTAAAATCGTTTCTTTTTCAGATTCAGAAAGCTGGACGTAAGCGGCGATCTTAACCCCGCTGACCGGCGAAGAGGCGTTCTCCGGACGGACTCTACCGGAATCGACCGTCAGTTGTCTTAACCGCTGAATCACACCACGGTCGATGGCCCCGGATCGCATCCTCCATCGCCAATTGCCTTCGATCGTGCCGGGCTTGTTCATCCGGGATTCCTGCCCCAGCCCGAGGATATCCTGCATCGGAATGATCGCAATGCGGCTGATCGACTCCATCGCGGCCTTGATCAACGCCCAATGGACATTGTCACGGGTCAGCGGCCCCCAGCCCTGCTGCGTCAGGAACCCGGCGAGGTTCTCCCGTTCCTGTTCTGTCGCCTCGCTGTCAAGCCAGCCCCTGACCGTATTATTATCGTGCGTTCCGGTGTACACGATTGAATTTTCCATGTGATTGCGGAAGGAGTGTGGATTGCGATCCATCGACGCCTGATCACCGCCGAAGGCAAAAAGCAGGACCTTCATCCCGGGAAACCCAAAGCGTCGCAGGGTTTCGACAACAGAATCATCAATGATACCTAAATCTTCAGCGATGATCGCCTCTTTAGGAAGCCTCTTTAAAAAGTCATCCCGCGGTCCCGGAACCCATCGCCCCCCTACGGCCGTGGGTTCTCCAGATGGAATTTCCCAATAATCCACCAGACCGCGGAAATGGTCGATACGGACAACATCAAAGAGTTCCAGGTTCCGCTGGATCCTCTGAAGCCACCATGCGTAATCCGTCTCTTTGAGGTGGGCCCAATCGTAAACAGGGTTGCCCCAGCGCTGACCTGTTGCGCTGAAATAATCCGGCGGAACACCGGCAACGACCGTCGGATTAAGATTCTCATCCAGTTTGAATAGCTCCGGATGCGACCAGACATCAACACTGTCAAGGCTGACATAAATCGGCATATCTCCTATAAACTGAATCCCTTTTCCCCGGGCGTAGGCCTTAAGCTGTGCCCATTGCTTGTCAAGAGATATTGGGACAACTGGACAAAACGGACCTTATCCGCATTAAGTTTCGCGAACCTGGCCAGAACGGCGGGATCTCTTCGTTTAAATTCCTCCGGCCACGCAAACCAGGGCCTGCCGCCAAAATGTTCCTTAAGCGCCACGAACAGCGCGAAATCATCCAACCAGAAACGTTCCCTCTCGCTAAACTCATCATAACCGGCATCCAGCGATCGTCCCCGCAGATGCCGGCCAACGTCTGCCAACAGGGATTCCTTGAACGAAATGATGTTCTGCTCGACGCTGAAATCAGGGACAGCATCAATGAATGATCGTTTGAGAATCCCATTTTGAACCATCATCTCAGGACTGATCAAAAATGTATTGTTCGCGAAAGCGGAAAGGCTGCTATAAGGAGAGCCCCAGACGCCAAAACCGGTCGGATTAAACGGCAGGACCTGCCAATAACTCTGGCTTGCCTCCGATAGAAAATCAACAAAGTGATACGCTTCCGGCCCGAAATCACCGATGCCAAACCGTGACGGCAGGGATGTCACGTGCATCAAAACGCCGCTCGCCCTTGGCGGCAGGTTCACAGGGGAAGAAACGTTCGGGACAATTCGCTTGAAAACCACGACAGATAATGGCGGCAATGTCACGCGCATGGACGCCGGTTGACCATGGCT
>CAYHZK010000194.1:0-4693 GCA_964361085.1 uncultured Planctomycetales bacterium | reverse complement strand
CCTGAATTATCCGGAATTATCATTCAACGTCATCATTTCCTTCGAAGTCAGTGATAAGCAATGAAGTTTGGTCCCTGACGGAAGCTGACGAAGCTTAGGAGATTGACAATGGAAAGTCGCGATGTTATTCTAGTCCTGCATTGCGCGGCTTTTGGCATATCAATAATTTAACGACGGTTTCTGGTGAAAGGATTGACACATGGATCGCGAAAAGTATGTGGATGAATCGTGGAAAGACTCGGTTTCGGGTGAGAAAGATAAATTGCAGGACGGCGGCGGTGAACCGTGCGGCGATCATTGCTCTTGCCATCATGAAGCGGAAGGGCACGAACACGAAGGCGCTATGGAGGTTAATTTTATCAATTACATCTCCAGTCTGGCCTTTCAGGCTTTGATTTTTTTGGGGGAAATCCCGAATCCTATGGATGAAAGCAAGACTGAAACGAATCTGCCGCAGGCCAAATTCCTGATCGACACCCTGATTCTCATCCGGGAAAAGACCAAAGGCAATCTGACCGGGGAAGAAGAGAATTTATTAAATGCCAGTGTTTATGAGCTGGAGTTGAAGTTTGTGGAACGCCTTCAGAAAGAAAAAGCATGATCGACCAGGAATTGCTGAAAATACTGGCCTGCCCGGCCTGCCGGGGCGAGGTGGAGTTCAGGGATAACAAGATCATCTGTCTGAAATGTGGACGTCAATATCCGGTCAAAAACGGCATCCCCGTCATGCTTGTCGATGAGGCAGAACGCTGAGGAAGAGCAAGATTGCACCCACGTTTGAGACAATTTGCTTCTCTTTTAAAATCTCACCAGATCGACGCTTATCTTATCACCAGTGATGTCAATATCCGGTATCTCACGGATTTTCCCGCCTCAGAATCCTGGCTGCTCGTCTCCCCCAAAAAATCTTTCTATGTAACCGACTCCAGGTATACTCTGGAGGCAAGATCAGGTCTTTCTGGTGTTAAGGTGGAGCAGTTCGCCCACTCCATCATCAAGACGATGTTTGGGCTTGCCGGGACCCACCGACTCCGGAACATCGCCTTTGACGACCGCCATGTCTCCCTGGCGCTTTTTAAAGATTTAAAACAAGCCTGTCCCAAGGGAGTGAAACTGCTCCCCAAGAATAATATCATTGAGCAGATGCGCGAAATCAAAACCGTCGAGGAGATCAATCATATCCGGGAATGTTTACGGTTGAATCTCGATGCGTATCATTATTTGAAGAAGGTCGTGGTCCCGGGGATCACGGAAAAAGACGCGCTGCTTCGTCTGGAGAATTATGTGAAATCCAGAGGCGCCGGGTTTTCATTTTCACCGATCATTGCCTCAGGCCCCAATTCCTGCTTTCCTCACGCGAGAGTGTCGGACCGAAAAATCCGCAACCATGAGCCTGTTCTCGTTGACATGGGGATTGACATCAACGGCTATAAGAGCGACTTGACACGTATGTTCTTTTTCGGTAAAATAACGCCTCTTTATCAGAAAGTCTATGATTCCGTAGCTGTTGCGCAACAAAAGGCCATCCGGATGATAAGGCCTGGAATCCCTGCTGCGGAGGTTGACCATGAGGCCCGTAACTACCTTGCGGGCCTGAAGTTGGCAAAATATTTTGGTCATTCCCTGGGGCATGGGGTGGGACTGGAGATTCATGAAGCCCCGCGGCTTTCTGGAAAGAGTCAGGCGGTTTTGAAGGAGGGGATGGTGGTGACCGTCGAACCCGCGGTTTATCTTCCCGGTCAATTTGGTGTGCGTATCGAAGATATGGTCCTGGTCACCAGGGGTGGATGCGAGGTCTTGAGCCGTCCGTAAAACTGATTTAAAAACATATACGAAATGGAACCTCTGAATGACAATCACAATCAATGAACTCGAATCAGGAATAGGCCTTCTTATCAATGGTCAGATTTTTGTGGTGACGGAATATCATCATGTCAAGCCGGGAAAGGGCGCTGCTTTTGTGCGGGTTAAGATGAAGAGCCTTCGTGACGACTCCGTGCTGGAACGGACGTTCCGCACCGCGGATAAGCTGGATGATGTCGTTTTAGAAGAACGCGAGTTGGAATACCTTTATCAGACCGGCGACGAATTGTATTTTATGGATCATACGACGTATGAGGAGGTGCCCATTCCCCAGTCTTTGCTCGGCGACTCGGCGCGGTTTCTTTTGGAAAATCTCACCGTCAACGGCATTAGTTACAACAACAAAATTATCAAAGTCACCCTGCCTAATTTTATCACCTGCCAGGTGGCCGCAAGCGAACCCGGGATTCGCGGAGACTCGACGAAGTCGGGATCCAAGCCCGCCAGAATTCAGACGGGGGCGACGGTTCCTGTTCCCTTATTTATCAATGTGGATGACTGGATTAAAATCGACACGCGTACCGGCCAGTACGTCGAAAGGGTGCAACGATGAATTTGAAAGAGATCAGAGAGATCATCAACCTTATGAACGAAAACGACCTCATGGAGATTGAGGTCGAGCGCGAAGGCGTGAAATTGAAGATCAAGAGGGCTTCCACCGATTTCGTTGAGGCCGTGCCTCGCCCCGCCATCGAATACCGTGTCGCCTCTCCGGCGGCAACCCCCGCAGCCCCGCCCGGTCTTCCCGTCGAAGCCGGCAAGACCGCCGCCAAGTCCATCACGTCACCGATGGTGGGAACGTTTTACCGCTCGCCTTCCCCGGAAGCGCCCCCGTTTGTTGAGGTCGGGCAGGTTGTTGAGGTCGGACAGGTTGTCTGTATCGTCGAGGCCATGAAGCTGATGAATGAAATCAAATCCGAAATCCGCGGTAAAGTTCTCGAGGTTAAAACAAACAACGCGGAGCCTGTGGAATTCGGACAGATTCTTTTCACGGTTGAGGCGTTGTGACGCTCCGTCGAACGGGTGATGTTTAAAATATGTTTTCGAAGATTCTCATAGCCAACCGGGGCGAGATTGCGGTTCGTGTCATCCGCGCCTGCCGGGAACTCAATATCCAAACCGTGGCCGTTTATTCCGAAGCCGACCGGGACTCTCTCCACGTCCGTTTTGCCGACGAAGCCGTTTGTATCGGTCCCGCGGCGAGTTCGGAAAGTTATCTGAACATCCCCGCCATCATCTCGGCCGCCGAGATCACCGATGTCGAGGCCATTCATCCCGGGTACGGGTTCCTTTCCGAAAACGCCCATTTTGCCGAGATCTGCGAGTCCTGCAATATCACATTTATCGGTCCGACCCCCGAAACTATCCGTCTCATGGGCGACAAAGTCCAGGCCAAAGAGACCATGCGCAAGATCGGCGTGCCGTTAACCCCCGGCGGGAAAAACGTCATCAAAAACCAGCAGGAAGCCCTGCAGGTCGCCAAGGCGATCAAGTATCCGGTGATCATCAAGGCGGCGGCCGGCGGCGGCGGGAAAGGCATGAGGGTCTGCCATAACGATGTTTCGTTGACCAGCTCTTTTAATGTCGCCCAGAAAGAGGCTGAGGCCAATTTCGGCAATCCGCAGGTCTATATCGAAAAATACATCTCCGACCCCCGCCATGTGGAATTTCAGATTGTCGCGGACCGTTACGGCAACACCATCCATCTCGGGGAACGCGATTGCAGCATCCAGCGGCGTCACCAGAAGCTGCTGGAGGAATCCCCGTCGCCGGTTCTCGATGCGAAGCTGCGCAAGAAGATGGGCGAAATGGCGGTCAAGGCCGCCAAGGCGGCCAATTACCGCGGGGTGGGAACCATCGAATTTTTGCTCGATGCCAAGGGTGAATTTTATTTTATGGAGATGAACACCCGCATCCAGGTCGAGCACCCGGTGACCGAGATGGTGACGGGGATTGACCTCATCAAGGAGCAGATCAAGATTGCGGTGGGCGAGAGGCTGAAGATCAAGCAGGACGATGTGAAGATCAACGGGGCGGCGATCGAATGCCGCATCAATGCCGAAGATCCCAATAATAATTTTATGCCGTGCCCGGGCAGGATTTCGGAACTCAATTTTCCCGGCGGGTTCGGCGTCAGGGTCGACACCCATATTTATCCGGGCTATGTCATCAGCCCTTATTACGATTCGATGGTGGCCAAGCTCATCGTGCATGACAAGACCCGCATGGAGGCCATCCGCAAGATGCGGCGGGCCCTGGAAGAATTTTATATCCACCCGATCAAGACCACGATCGGCCTGCACAGCGAAATCCTGGAACACCCTCTTTTTGTGGAGGGAAAGGTCTCAACCCATTTCCTGGAAAAAATGGTCAAAAATGAGACGGAGGCGACAAAATGACAAATTTCAACAAAGTCGACTTGGGCTCCATCAAGATCCACAAGCATGTGCTGGCTGAGATTTCCAAGGCGGCCTTAGAGCAGATCGAAGGGGTGACGCTGGCGCCTCCGGGTTTCGCCGGCAGCCTGCTCGATCTTTGCGGGATCAAAAATTATTCGGGGATTTCCGTGGCCGTCGATAAAGACGATACGGTCACCCTCGAAATCAAAATTCACATCCGGTACGGCCTGCAAATTCCGGATACCGCCCGCCAGGTCCAGGACGCTGTCCGCGAAGCCGTCGAACGAGCGACGGATGTCGATTTAAGAGACGTTCATGTCAATGTCCATGGTGTCGACAGGATCGAAAAAAAATCAAAATAACGAAAAATCGATGCCGCGAGTTTTAGCATCTTTGATGATTGTTTTTTTCGCGGCGCCGGCGTGGGCTGG
>CAYHZK010000193.1:0-4716 GCA_964361085.1 uncultured Planctomycetales bacterium | reverse complement strand
CAGCCAGTTTTAAAAAATGGTACGACCACTGGCATACCGACGCTAAAAATCTTTCAAAGGCTGTCTATGGGTTGCCGGAATTTTACCGGGAGAAAATCAGGACGGCACAACTCCTCTCGAATCCCGGATGTTATCCGACGACCGCTTTACTGGCGTTGTTGCCCATTGTGAGCACATTGACGGCGTCGATTCAAAATATCATCATTGACGCCAAATCAGGGGTCAGCGGCGCCGGGAAGAAGGTGGTCGCCAACCTGATGTTCTGCGAGGTCGCCGGGAATTTTAAGGCCTATAAGGTTTTCAATCATCAGCACACACCGGAAATCGAGCAATATCTTTCGCAGGCTGCGGGGCAGCCGATGGCGGTAACGTTTGTTCCTCACCTTTTGCCGATCAATCGGGGAATTCTGGAAACGATCTATGTGCAGCTGAAGGAAAAAACAACCGCGAGCGCAATGGATTCCCTTTATAAGAAATTTTATAAAACCGAACCGTTTGTCCGGGTGCTGGCCGGCGGCGAACAACCGGAGATCAAGAATGTCGTCGGAACAAATTTCTGCGATATCGGCGTTGCGGTAAGCCCGGCGAGAGATTTGGTCATGATCACCAGCGTGACGGATAATCTGGTCAAGGGCGCTGCCGGCCAGGCGGTACAAAATCTGAACATTATGTATGGTTTCAACGAGGCGGAAGGACTCCTGTCATGAAGATTCTTCCTCATGGGAATGTCACGTCGGCGCCGGGGTTTAAAGCCAATGGGCTGGCCGCCGGCATTAAAAAATCCGGCAAGTTGGATTTGTCCCTCATATCGTGCGATGAGTCCTGTGTTGCCGCCGGCGTCTACACAAAAAATTCCATCAAAGCCGCGCCGCTTCTGGTGTGTCAGCAGCACCTTAAAAAGCACCATGCCCGGGCGATCGTCATCAATAGCGGGAATGCCAACTGTTTTACCGGACATTTCGGGCTGGTTTATGCCCAAAAAACAGCGGAGCTGATCGCCAAATTGTTGAAGATCGAGACTAAGGACGTCCTCGTTGCGTCCACCGGCATCATCGGAAAGCCTCTGCCGTTTGAAAAGATCAAGGCCGCGGCGCCCGCCCTGGTCGCGGGGTTAAGCGCGCAGAAAGGGCACGAAGCGGCGTTGGGGATCCTTACGACGGACAAAGTCACGAAAGAGATTGCCGTTCAGATCAAGCTCGGCGGGAAAATCGCAACGATCGGCGGCTGTGCCAAGGGCTCCGGCATGATCCAGCCGGACATGGCGACGATGCTGGCCTTTATCACCACCGATGCCGCCATTGATAAAGCGATGCTCAAGTCCGCGCTCGCGATCGCGGTTGACCGTTCGTTCAACTGTATCACCGTCGATGGCTGTATGAGCACCAACGACATAGCGGCTGTTCTGGCAAACGGACGGGCCGGCAATAAAACCGTGACCAAAGAGGGCGACGATTTTAAAACGTTCACGAAGGCCCTGACCTTTGTCTGCCTCGATCTGGCCAAGAAGATCGTTCTCGACGGCGAGGGCGCGACCAAGTTCATTGAGATCGAGGTCAATGGCGCAAAAACTTATACCCAAGCCAAAAAAGCGGCCCTGGCCGTCGCCAATTCCAATCTTTTTAAAACCGCCGCCTACGGCAGCAACCCCAATTGGGGGCGTGTGGCCGGGGCCGTCGGCTCTCTGGGCCTTCCCGTCACGGAAAAAAATTTAAAGATCAAATTCGATTCTTTCGCCAATAAGAATATTCACATCACGGTCGATTTGAATATCGGGAAACACAGCGCTGTCGTGTACACCTGCGACCTCTCGCCCGAGTATGTCGACATCAACGGCCGCTACAATTAGAAATTGTTACGCACCTCGTGAAGCGCACCACGTGAATCGTATATCGAAATTTCTGCCATTCATGCCTTCGAATTTTCACTTCTCGCTTTACGAACGACGAGGAACGTTAAAAGATATTTAAAATGATGCAATCGATCATTCAAAAAGCCGGTGTTCTCGTCGAGGCGATTCCTTATATTCAGGCCTTCCGCCGCAAAGTTTTTGTCATCAAATACGGCGGCAGCATTTTGGATGACCCTGTGATCCGGAACAATATTTTCGAAGACATCGTTTTCTTAAGTTGTGTCGGAATCCGGACCATTGTCGTTCACGGCGGCGGGCCGCATATCAGCGCCCGGCTTAAAGAGATCGGCGGCGAAGCCGTTTTTCACGAAGGGATCCGTGTCACGGACGCCAGGACGTTGAAGATCGTTATCGAGGAGCTCGATAAACTGAACAAACAAATCGTCGCCGAGATCAAGGACCTCAAGGGTGATGTCCGCGGGCTTAAGGGGCAGGAAAATATCATTTATGTCAGGAAGAAAAAGGCGACGCGGGATTTGGGGTTTGTCGGCACGATCACGGCGGTGAATCACGAGACGATCGAAAAGCATTTGAAGGAAGGCTACATCACGGTTTTTTCTCCGATGGGCGTCAGTAGCGACAAACAACCTTACAACGTCAATGCCGATGAAGTCGCGGGCGCGATCGCTGTTTCACTCAAGGCGGAAAAGCTTGTCCTTCTGACGAATGTGACGGGTGTGATGAGCGACCCGGAAGATCCTGCGTCATTGATCTCGACACTCAAGACCAGCGAGGTTGAAAGATTGATCAAGCAAAAAGTGATTCAGGGGGGGATGATCCCGAAGGTCCGGTCTTGCACGGACGTGATCGGCGGGGGAGTTCGCAAGGCCCACATCATCGACGCGCGGCTGCGGCACGCGCTCCTTCTGGAAATTTTTACCGACAAAGGTATTGGAACCCAGATTCTCCCGGATGAGTAACATGAAAAAACAAGAGATTTTTAACGATTACGACAAATACATTTTGTCCACCTACACGCGGATCCCGGCCATTTTTGTCAAAGGCAAGGGCATGACCCTCATTGACATCGATGGGAGAAAATATCTGGATTTTTTCCCCGGATGGGGGGTTAATAACGTCGGGCATTGTCACCCTAAAGTTATGGCCGCGGTCCGCGATCAGATTGGGAAACTCATCCATATCCCCAACAACCTTTATCATCCGCACCAGGCCAAACTCGCCAAAGAGATTATCCGCAATGCCTTCCCGGGCAAGGTTTTTTTTTGCAACAGCGGGGCTGAGGCGGCGGAGGGCGCGATCAAGTTCGCCCGCGCTTACGGCAAGGGCGAACGGTATGAAATTATCACAACGCTCAACTCTTTTCACGGTCGGACCATGGGGGCCTTGAGCGCGACGGGGCAGAAGAAATATCAGGAAGGCTTCGCTCCCCTTTTGGAAGGTTTCAAATCCGTTCCGTTCAACGACATCAGCGCCATGAAGAGCGCAATCACGGATAAAACCGTTGCCATCATGCTGGAGTTGATTCAGGGCGAAGGCGGGATCAACATCGCCACCCCGGAGTATGTCAAGGAGATCCGGCGGATTTGCGATGAACGCGACATGCTGCTCATTTTCGATGAGGTCCAGACGGGCATGGGGCGGACGGGCGAGATGTTCGCGTTTAAACATTTCGGGGTTGCGCCTGATCTTATGACGCTGGCCAAGGCCTTAGGCGGCGGCCTGCCCATCGGCGCTCTGGTCGTGAAGGAATCGATGGCCTCGACACTCAAACCCGGAATGCACGCCTCCACGTTCGGCGGCGGCCCCGTGATCTGCAAGGCGGCCTTGGGCGTTTTCAAGGCCATCACCGCCGACAAGATGTTAAAGAATGTGAAGGTCATGGGACCATATCTCCTCGGGAAATTGAATGGATTAAAAGAAAAATTTCATTGCATTCTTCAGGTGCGTGGGCTAGGATTGATGGTCGGTGTTGAGTTAAACATCGAGGGCAAATCCGTCGTGGAAGAATGTTTTCGCCGGGGACTGATCATCAATTGCACGCAAGGGAAAGTCCTCCGCATCATGCCGGCCCTCAACGTCACCAAAAAACAAATCGACAAGGCCGCCGGCATTCTGGAAAAGGCCTTCGCGGCTGTTGCGACTTCATCCTAAACCTAAATGAAACGTGATTTCATCAATCTAGCGGAGTACTCTTCACGGTATCTCCTGTCCCTGTTGGACCTTGCCGGGCGTCTGAAAGAAAACAAAGGGAAAATATCCGGCCAACTGCGCGGCAAGACCCTGGGGCTTATTTTCCAGAAACCGTCCAACCGGACTCGCGTCTCCTTTGAAGTGGGGATTCACCAGTTGGGCGGGCACGGTGTTTATCTGGGGCCCGACGAAATCAATCTCGGCAAACGCGAGGCGACCTCCGATGTGGCCCAAACGCTTTCCCGTTATGTGGACGGGATCGTCGCGCGCACGCATTCGCATCAGGATATTGTTGATCTTGCCCGTTATTCAACCGTACCGGTCATCAACGGGCTTTCGGATCTTTTCCATCCGTGTCAGGCCATGGCGGACATCCTCACCATCCGCGAAAATTTCGGCACGCTCAAGGGGTTAAAACTGGCCTATATTGGGGACGGCAACAATGTCTGCCATTCGCTCTTGCTGGCTTGCGCAAAATTCGGAATCGATATGGCCGTGGCCGCTCCGAAAGGGTACTTCCCGTCGGAAGAAATTTTTAGAAGCGCTCAAGAGATCGCGCATCATGCAAAATCCCGGATTACGCTCACGAACAACCCTGAAGAGGCGGTGAAGGGTGCGCATGTCATTTATACCGACACCTGGGTCAGCATGGGGCA
>CAYHZK010000192.1:0-4717 GCA_964361085.1 uncultured Planctomycetales bacterium | reverse complement strand
GACGATCCCGGACGTCTTCGCGGCGGTCACGCACATCTTCACGACGATCCCTGATATCTTCTCTAATATCCCCCGGCCCCGTATAAGTTTTCCGGTCCCGAATATCCTCTCTGCGGTCTCTGACATCTTCGCGGCGGTCACGAACATTTTCGCGACGATCCCGGACATCCTCGCGTCTATCCCGGACATCTTCCCGGTGATCGCGGATGTCTTCGCGCTTATCGTGCCCTAACCCGCGGCCGGGCAGATCTTCCCGCAAATCCTTCCGGTCTTTCCGCCTCTCTTTCCAATCCTCCTTCAATTCCTGACGATCAGCCTTGAGATCCTGCAGATCTTCCTTGAAAGCTTCTTTATCACGCTCCCGGGTGTCCTTCCGGAGTTCACGACGATCCTCGCGAATTTCTTTATAATCGGAATGAATTTCTTTCCTGTCCTCCCTGAGCTCTTTTAAATCCTCCCCGATTTCCCCCGGATTGCCGGACGGAGCCGACTCTTCCTGGGGCGGCGGGGATGCGGGGGGTTCACTCTGCGCCTGCGCGACCGGCACAAAAAACAGCAGGCTTCCTGCCAAGACAGCGGCGTTCATTTTTCTCATATTCTCCTCCTGAATGTTTCCATCGGTCTTCCTTGAATTTTCCCTCCGCGCTCTCGGGAGGTTACCTTGTTAAACCCGCGGCGAATAAAAATGTTCCGCTTTTTTTAAACCTTTTTAGCGCGATTGACGGCCGGGGGTGCTGCCTGTTTTGGAACCCGGATCGTTTTTTAAATGCTGGCGGTGCAGTTGAACACGGTTCCGCAAATTTTCGCGCAGTTGCTGTTTTTGTTCCGGAGAGAGCCGCTGCCACCGTTCTCGCTTCTCCTGCAGTTTTTCGTGCTGTTCAGGGGACATCTTGTTCCAGCGCTGATGCCGCTCCTTAAGCCGTTGCCGCTCCGGTAATGATAAGGTCCTCCACCGCTGAAACCGTTCCCGTATCGCCTCCCGATCTTCCGCGGGCAGGGCTTTAAAATTTTCCCACCGGCTGCGCAGCTGTTGCCGTTCCCGGGCCGACAATGTCTTAAAACGCTCATGGCGTTGCCGGATTCTCTCTTTGCGCCGGGGGTTCATCTCCTGCCATTGATGATAGCGTTGCCGCAGGCTCTCTTTTTGTCCGTCGGAAAGATTTTTCCAGCGCTCAACCGATTCCACGGAAGGAGACGCCGGCGTCGCTGTCTGCGCTGTCGCCATCAACGGAGACAAAACCCAGGAGAGGCTCAAAACGGCCACTAAAAATTTACCGCAACCATCCACCATGATGTTCTCCTATTCTTCTTTCATCTCAACAATCTCTTCGTAGTCTTCCAGCAACTGCGGCTCCTCTTCGAGCATAGGCAAATCTTCCAAAAAATCCAGATTGAGGATGACCTCCCAATCGTCGGGACTGATGTCCCCGGGGGACTGCGAAACATCATTTTGCGCCGGCGGCGCTGCTCCGCTCAAACCCGCCCATCCTCCCCAGAGGATCGCAAAAATAAAAAAAGCCCTCATTCTCCATCGCAGCGCCATAAAACGATTCTCACGCCTCCAGGTTGTCCAAATTCTCGATCACATCGAGATCTTCCAGGAGCTCAATGTTCGCGATAATATCAAACTGTTCGACCAGCTCGATATTCTCCACAAACTCAATCTCGTCGGCGCTGAGGCTGGACAGCAACGTCTCCGTTTTTATCACAAAGAATGAATTGTAAAACGTAAAAGACCCCACGAGCAAAATAAGACATGCCGTCGCCATCACAGGCGCGATCCGCTTGTCCGCAAAAAAGAATTTGATTTCCTCCCAGGCCTTTTCATAGAACGGCTCTTCCCGGGCGACCCTGGTCCAAAACCGGGACACATACCCCGGTGTTGGGTCTTCATCCGCCCAGACTTTTAACATGTCCCATGTCCTGGCATAAGCCTGCAATTCTTCCCGGCACGAGGGACAATGGGACAGATGCTCCCGCAGGACGGAAATGTGTTGATTGTCCAGCTCCCGATCAATAAAAGCGGGAAAGAGTTCCGAGGCTTCCCGGCAATTCATAAAATTGTCCTCCTGCCTTTTTAAACACTCAAATTCCTGAAATGTTCCGCAAAAAATAAATATTTCCCATCAATCCTTTTTCCGCACCCCTGCCAATTTCGTTCTTAAACTCTCCTTGGCCCGGTTCAAAAGGGATTTGACCGCCGGCACGGAACATCCCAGTGTCGCGGCGATCTCGTCATAAGAGAGCCCTTCATACCGCTGCAATATGACGGCCGTGCGCTGATTCTCGGGGAGGCTGTCAACGGCCTGGCGAATCAATATCCCCTGTTCTTTCCCTTGAAGCTCTTCGGAAGGGTTTGCCGCCGAGGGATCGCCAAACTGTCCCTTGATCTCGCCGTCCTGAGATTCCAGGGCATCCTCAAGCGAAAAAAACCTTTGTTTGTTCTTCCGCACCTCGTTAAGGCAGAGATTGCGGGCGATGGTATAAATCCAGGTCTGGAATTTCGCCTGAGGCTGATAAGAGGGCAAGGAACGGTAAACCCGGAGAAAAACTTCCTGCGTCAGATCCTCGGCGATTTCCCGGCTGCCGAGGAAGCGATAATTGAAATTGAAAATGCGGCCAAAATATTTGCGCAGCAAGGCCTCAAAAGAGGCCCTATCCCCTTTTTTCGCCTCCAGGAGAAGGACAACGTCAGGGTCAAGGGTATAATCAGGGGGATTGCGAAGCGGGGTCGAATCAGTCACAGCCGGGTATGAAACAAAAAACTTATTTAGAATTTTGCAGGGCCCTGGCCAGGTCTTCCATCAGATCATCGGCGGATTCAATGCCGACGGAGACGCGGATGGTCTCCTGCGTGATGCCGGAGGCCTTCAGTCCATCGGGCCCCATCGAAGAATGACTCATCAACCAGGGATGTTCAATGAGAGACTCGATGCCCCCTAAGGACTCGGCAAGATGAAAATATTTTAATTTCTTGAAGAATTTATTCAGATTCACCTTGCGGGTATCGAGCTCAAAGGAAAGCATGCCGCCAAAACCTTTCATCTGCCTGCGGATCAAATCCTGCTGCGGATGACTGGCTAACCCGGGATAATAAACCTTTTTGACATTCTTATGCCCCTCCAGGAATTTGGCGATGGCGATCGCGTTGGCCTGATGCGCCTCCATGCGGTAACTCAACGTCTTGACGCCCCGCAACACGAGCCAACTGTCAAAAGGCGATTCCGAAACGCCGAGGGCGTTGACCAAAAATCGAATCCTTTCCTCAAGGGTTTTATCGTTAAAAACAATCGCCCCTCCCACGACGTCGCTGTGCCCGTTGAGGTATTTTGTCGTCGAATGGACAATAATGTCGGCGCCGAATTCAAACGGTTTCTGAAAATAGGGCGAGAGGAAGGTGTTGTCGACCACCGTCAGGATTTTCTTATCTTTCGCGAGACCCATGACGCCTTTTAAGTCCACGATATTCAACAGAGGATTGGACGGCGTCTCGATCCAGATCATCCTGGTTTTCGGCCCGACGGCGGATCTGACCTTGCTCAAATCCCTCATGTTGACAAACGAAAAGGTCAACCCCATCTTCGGCAGGACCTGATTGAAGAGCCGGTAGGTCCCGCCGTAAATGTCGTCGCCGGTCACGATGTGATCGCCCTTTTCGCACAAAAACATGACGGCCGTGATCGCCGCCATCCCCGTCGCGGTGACGGAGCAGCCGGTCCCGCCCTCGAGGGCGGCGATATTTTCCTGAAGGGCGCTGCGGGTCGGATTGCCGCTGCGCGTGTAATCATAGCCGCGGTTCTTTCCCATGGCGTCAAAGAAAAAAGTCGACGTGGGATAGATCGGCGTTGTCACGGAGTTATAACTTGAATCCTTATAAACCCCGGTGTGGACAGCTTGGGTTTTAATATCCATTGTTGCTCCTGCTCGACAGATTTGATTTTGAAAATATTATTTTTTCCGCAAATGCTCCTCGATCTTAAGCTGGCACAAGGCCTGCTGCGCGAGCAGTCTCATCTCCGCGGCGCGGTTTTGGCCGGCCCCGTAACCTAAAACAGCGCCGGTCAGAACCCCGACGGCAATGAGAGGAAAATCATACCCGATATTAAACAGCGCGGTCACGCCGCCAAAGGTGATCATGCCGCTTAAGAGGCCGATAAAAAAAGACATGGAAACAACGGATTTGGACTCTCTGATCAAACGTTCGGCGTAACTCTGGATCACTTTGGGATCGTACTCAATCATGTTCTCCTCCTCGTGTGGTTAGTTATTTTTAACGAAAACAAAACCAAAGATGCGGCTGCTCTCCGGATCAACAGCTTTTGAGGTCAACTTCCCCCGTTCCTCGTCGCTACACTCCTCCTCATATTTGACCCTCAAAATCCAGGTCGGTTTGGAGCGGTTATGAACTTTCGAGATGGGCTCCTGTCCCAGATAACACCCTTTGGTGAACGAGACAAAATCCTTTTCGCTGACGTTTAACAGCAGTTCGTCATGATAATCAACACCCAGAAGCGGGATCCCGTTTTGGAGGCGAAAAAGCGTAAAATCCTTTTCAGAGACAGGCGCAAAACGATTTTCAGGGCTGATGATCAGTTGTCCTTTCTTCTGCGGGATGGCCCATTCCACGTCGCGGAGAGCGGCATCGCCGGTCACGTCGAAATAAACATGTTCCGTCCGCGGGATCACCCGGGTTTTGCTCAACAGGGCATACCGTTCG
>CAYHZK010000191.1:0-4719 GCA_964361085.1 uncultured Planctomycetales bacterium | reverse complement strand
AAAAACGGCCGTCGGTGATGAGGGCGACCTCTTTTCCGAGCCCTGTCCCCATGACTGCCGATGTCGGGGAAAGCATTTCACGCATGCCGGGTCCCCCTCGTGGGCCTTCGTAGCGGATGACAATCACGTCGCCCTTTTTGACCGTGCCGTCGAGGATTTTCTTTAAAGCGGATTCTTCGGATTCAAAAACCCTGGCCCGGCCGCTGAATTGAGTCCCTTCTTTGCCGCTGATTTTCGCGACAGCGCCTTCGGGAGCAAGGTTGCCGTAAAGGATGACAAGGTGGCTGTCTTTTTTGATCGGGTCCGTCAGCGGATGAATGATCTTTTGGTCCGCGGGATACGGCTGGGTATCTTGCAAATTTTCGCGTAACGTCTTTCCAGTCACTGTTAAACAATCTCCGTGCAACAGCCCGGCATCCAAAAGCATTTTCATCAACGGCGTCAATCCACCGATATTGACCAATTCCGCCGTCACGTAACGTCCACTGGGTTTAAGATCGGCGAGGACAGGAACTTTCCTGCCCACACGGGTGAAATCATCAAGGCTCAATTTGATGCCGGATGCGTGCGCGATCGCCAAAAGGTGCAGGACCGCGTTGGTCGATCCCCCTAAGGCGATCACGACGGTGATGGCGTTTTCAAAGGCCTTGCGGGTCAAAATGTCTTTGGGGCGGATTCCCAGTTTGATCAAATTCAAAACCGCTTGACCGGCATTGACGCAATCCTCTTCTTTCTCCGTGGAAACGGCGGCCTGCATGGAACTGTTGGGAAGGCTCATGCCCAAGGCTTCAATCGCTGAGGCCATGGTGTTGGCCGTGTACATCCCGCCGCACGAACCCGGCCCCGGGATGGCGCAGGACTCCACGTTTTTGAGTTCCGCTTCGGAAATTTTCTGATTCGAGTACGCCCCCACCGCTTCAAAGACCGAAACAATGTCCACATTTTTATTCTGATGGCATCCGGGGAGGATCGTGCCGCCATAGACAAAAATGCTGGGGCGATTGAGCCTGGCCATGGCGATGAGGCATCCGGGCATGTTTTTATCGCACCCGCCGATGGCGACAAGCCCGTCAAATCCTTCGCAGCCCATCACGGTTTCAACGGAGTCCGCAATGACCTCGCGGGAGACCAGCGAATATTTCATGCCTTCCGTCCCCATCGAAATCCCGTCGGACACGGTGATCGTTCCAAAAATCACACCCTTCCCGCCGGCGCTGTCCACACCCTCCCGGGCCTTGACGGCCAGCCTGTCGATATGCATGTTGCACGGCGTGACCATGCCCCAGGTCGAGGCGATCCCGATCTGGTTCTTTTGAAAATCCTCGTCCGTGAATCCGACGGCCCGGAGCATCGCCCGGCTGGGGGCGCGTTCATAACCGTCGATGACATCGGCGGAAAATTTACGATTGAGAGAAATCTTTTTTGTCATGGCAAAATCACAACCAGGGCATGCTGGTCTTTAAACGGTTTTCATGGGCCGCGATGTTCTTTTCAAACTGCAAGGTCCATCCGATCTGGTCCAGACCATTCAAAAGGCAATGTTTCGAAAACGAATTGATCAGGAAATAATAGTCTTGGCCCGTCGGAGTATTCAAGGTCTGCTTTTCCAAATCCGCGGTTAAGTCCATACCCGGATTCACCGCAACGTCTTTAAAGAGCTGGTCGATTTCCTCAGGCTTTAAAATGATGAGCAGAATTCCGTTTTTGACGCAGTTGTTATAAAAAATATCGGCGAAGCTGGGTGCGACGATAACGCGAAATCCATAATCCGACAAGGCCCACGGCGCGTGTTCGCGGCTGGAGCCGCAGCCGAAATTGTCACGGGTCAACAGGATCGTCGCGTTGCGAAATTCTTTTTTGTTGAGCACGAAATCCGGGTTCTCTTTCGTGCCGTCATAATCCAGATACCGCCACTCATGAAAAAGGTGCTTGCCGAATCCGGTTCGCTCGATCTTGCGCAAAAACTGCTTCGGAATAATCGCGTCCGTGTCGACATTAACCCGGTCCAGCGGGGCCACAATTCCGGTATGAACATCAAAAGGTTCCATAACCACACCTGCTGTCCTTGTCGTCACTTGTTGATGCTGTTGTCATCTGTTTTCAGTTGGTAACTATGTATATTCAGTGGTTTCGGGACGTAATCCTCGCCAACTTCCTTTCTGACAATCTCCATCTCACGTTTCAAAAGTTCACTATCTGGGGAATATTCCTTGGCAAACTCAAAAAAATCAAGGGCCTGCTCAAGATCATCGTAAAGGTAATGCCACATATCCCCCATCAAAAAAGCAGCATGTCCCGTAATAGTTCTAATACTCTCATCCGTTGAATCTTTACCGATTATAATCACGTTACTGAACTCTTCCAGGGCAATCAGACCTAAGAGTTTCCATGTTTCCTCTTCCGCATCTTGCCTCTTAAACTCTAAGGCAATTTGGTAGGCAAGACTTGCATAATTAAGATGAGCCGCTTGCTCGTCAGGGTATAATTCAACGGCTTGTTTTAAATACTCTAAACATTCCACGGGTTTGCCGGCCTGATAAGCAGCCATCCCTTTGTTTGTTAACTCTCCTTGAGTGGGGATGTCTTCAGCCTGTCCCCATCCTGGCTGGCAAATGAGAACCATTCCAATGATAAAAAAACCAAAAACCGATTTCACCAGTTCTCCCGATGATCGATGATTTTTCACTTCTTCCCTCTCTTCTCTGTGTTGCACCTTGCTGTTGAACAGGGTATTCTCGAAATTCTCGATCACACATTTTTGGCAGTCATCGACTCCATGACCTGGCGGACATCTGTGATATGCCCTGTCAGCGCCGCGACGGCCGCCATTTCGGGACTCATGAGATGAGTTCTTCCCCCCGGCCCCTGACGGCCTTCAAAATTGCGATTGCTCGACGAGGCGCAGCGTTCGCCTTTTTTCAGTTGATCGTCATTCATCCCCAGGCACATCGAGCATCCGGCGTAGCGCCATTCAAATCCCGCGTCCATAAAAATTTTATTCAGGCCTTCCCTTTCCGCCTGACGGCTGACGCGTCCCGAACCGGGCACGACGATGGCCTGAATTCCGGAATGAATTTTTTTACCCTTGACAATGGCAGCCGCGGCCCGGAGATCTTCGATGCGTCCATTCGTGCAGGACCCGATAAAAACCTTGTCAATGACAATGCCCTTGATCGGCGTTCCCGCTTTGAGATCCATATAGTGCAACGCGTTTCTCGCCGCGGTCCGGTCAACAGGATTCGAAAATTGTTCAGGATCAGGCACGTGTCCCTCGATGGACGTGACCTGCCCCGGGCTTGTTCCCCAGGTGACTTGCGGCTTGATGTCGCCGGCTTTAATGTTGACGACTTTATCAAATTTCGCGCCCGGGTCGCTGTGTAGGGTCTTCCAGTACGCGACGGCGGTATCCCAATCTTTCCCGTTCGGAGCGAAATCTCTTCCCTTGATATAGGTGACCGTGGTTTCATCCTGCGCGATCATCCCGGCGCGGGCCCCGGCCTCAATGCTCATGTTGCAAATGGTCATGCGGCCTTCCATCGAAAGACGTCGAATCGAGCTTCCCGCGTATTCAACGACATAACCGGTCGCGCCGGCGGTCCCGATGACGCCGATGATGTAAAGAATAATATCTTTGGGAGTGATCCCGGATTCCAGTTCGCCGGCTATGTCGATGAGCATGGAGTGTGATTTGTTCTGCTGCAGGGTCTGAGTCGCGAGGACATGCTCCACTTCAGAGGTGCCGATGCCAAAGGCCAGTGAGCCGAACGCGCCGTTGGTCGCGGTATGTGAATCGCCGCAGACAATGGTCATCCCCGGCTGGGTCAACCCCAATTCGGGCCCGATGACATGAACAATCCCCTGGTCCTGATGCGAAAAATCATACAGGGTGACGCCGAAATCCTTGCAGTTTTTCGCCAGGGTCTGCATCTGAACGCGGGAGGTGGCTTCAACGCGCGACAAATCCTTGGTTCGCGTGGAAACATTATGATCCATGGTCGCGAATGTTTTGTGCGGACAACGGATATTGCGTCCGGTCAGGCGCAGCCCTTCGAAGGCCTGCGGGCTTGTGACCTCATGCACCAGATGCCGGTCGATGTAAATGACAGATGTCTCCCCCGCGCTGTCATGCACCAGATGCGCATCCCAAATCTTATCGTAAAGTGTTTTTGGCATAAGCGGTTTTATTATGACAGTCGGAAAAGAGTTGTCAATTGTAGAATGGACGATATGAGTTACGGTTAGCCTGTTCACGGAATTCGACGGCTTGTCAAAAATTTTGCGTTCACGCTTTAGCTCACATTGTTTGACGAACCGCCGCAGGCGGTGAGGAGTTATGTGAGCGAGTGAACGAAGAATTTTTGACGTTTAAGCCGTCATGGAGTGAACAGGCTAACCGTAACTCATAGTTTCACTTCAGAAGTTTCCGCAGTACAGTCTGCAAAATGCCTCCGTTGCGAAAATACGAAATTTCAACCGGCGTATCAAGACGGCATGTGGTTATAAATTCTTTGAGCGAGCCGTCGCTGCCTTTGGCCCGGACTTTGATGTCCTGTCCGGGTTTTAAAGTTTCGTCGATGCCCATAAAGTCAAAGATTTCATCGCCTTTTAATCCCAAAGTCTCGACCGATTCCCCGCTTTTGAATTCAAGCGGCAAAATCCCCATCCCCGCCAGATTGCTGCGGTGAATCCGTTCATAACTCTGGGCGATCGCGACTTTGA
>CAYHZK010000190.1:0-4720 GCA_964361085.1 uncultured Planctomycetales bacterium | reverse complement strand
ATCTTCGAACTTAACAACTTTCCTTCAGGCTCATTATTGAACTAGAAAAGACTCTAACCGGCGAGTCGATAATAATATCCACCTCTTCAAAACTGACTTCTTTATAAAAATTGAACGCCTTCATATGTTTCTTCTCGATCCACTCCTGGCGTGTTTTTTTGTCGGCAATCCCCATCGGATCAACCGGCTGCCTGACGCGATAACCCTTCTTTTTGAGAATATTCACAGCTTTCTTCAGATTATCATCTGTCATCTCAACCAAAACGTCCATATCCGACGTGCTGCGCATGAGGCCTAAAAGATTGATCGCAATGCCCCCCACAAGGACATATTTGACTTTTTGTTTTTGAAACTCCCGCAGGATATCTTCGTAAAAAATCATAGTGCCCCCTTTTGAAAACAAGCGATTATATCTGATCCTCAGGCTGCGAACCAGCATTGTTTGACTTCTCCAACAACAAACACGCCAGGAGCATGCCCATCAGGCACGCCAAAACCGAAAAGATGCGCCACGTCGAGAAAATGGAAATCACGACAAATACGGCAGATCCCAAAACAGCCACAAGCCGGTAAGGAAAAAACGGTGACAGGGCCAAAAGCGCTTCCCCGCCGATCACGGACCGGGATATCCATGTTGCCGCTGTTTTCTGCAATTCCGGGGACAGGTGCCGCAGGATTTTTCCCGCCGGCGACTGGTCCGTTTGAACTATAAAAATCCGGCCCATCACCTCGCCATCCCAATATTCAGGCGTCAATTTCCCGACCGTGCCTCCCAAAAAAATGACCCCGACAAGACACTGGGCCAGAAACCTCGCGTGACGCCGGACATCAGCGGATGCCCGACCCGCCTGGCTGGTGAACCAGCACAGCCAGAGCGCGACCCAGAACGACGTGACAAAGGTGGCGTCGTTGCAGGTATTGATGTGCAGATTCAGCACGGCGGCGGAAAGGGCCATCAGGACAGCGGCGACCCACACAAACCCTCTCCCGCAAAACGATAAAATAGGCACGACAAGCAACGGAAGAAAATAAAAAACAGTCGCGACGTAAGGACTTGAAAAGAACTCCGGAAAAAGCGGATGCGCGACGGGATAATGTCTGGTCGTCTGGACCAGGTAGGGAAAATAAAATCCCGCCTTCAAATACCACCCCGCCAGCCAAAACAAGACAACCCACCGGGCGGCGAGGAGATTGATCCGGATCAACAATTCGTCTTTAGGGGGCGGTTGTGACATTTTTAAAAATTAAGACCGGCGGATATGAATCCATTTCATACACACTGACCAGGCTCGCGTCCTGATAACGCGACCGCAGAACAACGTTGAAATGCTGTCCGCTTTGGGCGAAAGATTCCCGGACCTCGGGCCGGAATGTGATCATCCGCAACGGGAAATGGTTGACCCTCTGGTAAAGCAGCGCCGACGCCGGAGGCGCGTCCCCCGCCTTCACAGAGTCAACCGGCTCCTGCGTCACCCAGATCTCATTGCTGAAATTGTACATCGACGGCACAAACTGGAGCAGCACCCATTGCGCGAACGACGGACTGCGCCAATGGAATTTTTCCATGATCATCCTCTGCACCGGCGGAGAAAACGGCAACGCCGCAAGGACGGCCGCCACAACGCCTAACAGGACGTAAAACACCTTTGTTTCCCAGGATTTCATCCGCTGCGGTTCCTGACCGTCCGTTTGAGGACGCGGTCGATGTCACGCTTTTTGATGTCTTCCCGTTTGTCAAAAAGTTTTTTGCCTTTGCCCAGCGCCAGCTCCACTTTCACAAACCCGCGCGCGTTGAAATAAATTTTGGTCGGCACCAGGATCAGCCCTTTTTCATTCATCAGCGACTGGATTTTATGGATCTCGCGCTTGTTCAAAAGAAGTTTGCGCACGCGGTCGGGTTCCTGATTGAGATAGCTGGCCTGTAAATAGGGATTGATGTGCAGACTATAAAGATAGACTTCCCCCTCGTCGACGCGGGCAAAACTGTCCTTAAAATTCACCTCGCCGGCGCGGATAGACTTGACTTCGCCCCCGCTCAGGGCAATGCCACATTCCCACGTCTGCGCGAGATGAAAATTGTGATACGCTTTTTTGTTGGTGGCGATCAGTTGAATGGCCATCAAAAATGCCCCGGCAATTTCAGATAGATTGTCAAAAAGACCGGCATCGTCACGATGCTCGCGATATGCCCGAAAAACAGCCCCTCGCTGATGAACTCTTCATCCACGTGATAATACCGGGAGATAAGCGACAATGTCACCGCGCTCGGAACCGCCGCCTCCAGGACAATCAAGAATCCCAGCGGGGAATCAAATTTTAATCCCAGCACCAAAAGCAGCGCCAACAGCGGAAGAACCACCAGTTTCGTCACAATCAGCAGAACAACCGGCTTAACATCGATCTTCACAAAATTGATGCTGGCCAGATTCCCGCCCACCGTGAACATCGCCAGCGGCAAGGCGCAATTGCCCAGCATCTGGACCGGTTTGAGAACGGTCTGCGGCACAAAACGGTGCCACCCCAAGAACACAAGCCCGAGGGTCAATATCGTCGTCACAAACGGCGGGTTGATGATTTTCTTAAAATCCAGCCGTGTGGATGTCCCCCGGATCATCAGCCACACCCCGACCGTCCAGATCATCAGATTGGAGCCGATGATATAGAGAAAAATGTAAACATACAACTTATGCAGCACCTCGCCGGTGAACAGAGCGGTCACAACGACCAGTGGGATGTTGGCGGTATTCTGAAACGTGACTAGCGCTAAAAATTCATTTTTGAGCTGGCCTTTCAGGGAGGCGCCAATCAAAAACGCTATGCCGAACGCGGCCATCCCCATCATGATATTGAGAATCGGGAAAAACCACCACCGGGGATACTCCTGATAATTGAAATGGCTTGTGAGCTGGTCAAAGGCAAAGCACGGCAGAAAGAAATTGACCAAAAGCGCGGAGATCTGATTGAGCCCGTTTTCGTCCACAAGCTTGCGCTGGACGACAAAATAACCGCAGGCCGCCAAAAGGATGACCTGCACCGTGGCCGAGAACGTCGTCTGAAAAGTTTCCCAAAACATCGTTGGATCATTATACATGATCAGGTTGTATTTTGTATGACGCAGTTCATGTTTTGTGGACAAAAAGCGAACGACGCATCCACTTTATAAAGAGTAGATTGACAGCCAAAAATTTTATCGCTATACTTGGAAAACCTTCAAGCAAAGTTTTACCTTTCGTTTTCCATCAGCTTTGCCGAAGTGGTGAAATTGGTATACACGCTACGTTCAGGGCGTAGTTCCCAAAAGGATTGGGGGTTCGAATCCCCCCTTCGGCATTTTTTTAAAAATTGGATTCTTTTAAAAACTCCACCAAAAAAGGCAACCTCTTTCGAGATTGCCTTTTTTGATCATAACCCAAGGATAAACCCTTGGCCTATGGCATTGTCATGCTTACAGCTTTACGACATTCTGAGCCTGGTCGCCCTTGGGTCCGGTGGTGATATCAAACTCAACCGCCTGACCTTCGCTTAATGACTTGTAGCCCTCACCTTGAATTGCACTGTGATGCACAAAGACATCTTTACCTGACTCAGGAGTAATAAAACCATAACCTTTTTGGTCATTGAACCATTTTACTGTTCCTTTTGCCATTATTTACTACCTCCTTTCACAAGCATTCGAGTAAATAACGGCAAATCGACCTGCAAAAAAACCGTCAGGCGATAATCCTTCCACCTCACGGCTTAAGAATCTTCTACCTTATTTACTCCTGACGCATTATGGATGATGTCATTGTTTTTGTCAAATGATTTTATAAAAAAGTTTTTGCTCCCTTTTAAAAATGCCCGGAATGAGAAACAACGAGATTGCAACGCAATACCACTTGCACAATGTTTGATTCCATAATACAATACGTCCTCGATCTACGCAGTTCTTTCGTATTGCGACAAATTTTTAACATTCTAAAAGAAAAGAGCGAATCATGGCTGATGGTGTAAAAAACCGAAACCCCGAAGTCGAGGAAATTGAAATCCAAGAATGGCTGAGCTCCCTCGACTATGTCCTAAAGCATGGCAGCACAGAGCAGGCCCAACGAATTCTTCAACAGCTGCAAATCCGGGCCCAGGAGGCCGGCGTCACACTCCCCTTCGCGGTTAATACCCCTTACCTCAACACGATCCCAGTCGAGAAACAGCCTCCGTTCCCCGGCAACAGGGAGCTGGAGCGCCGGATCAAAAGTCTGGTGCGATGGAACGCGATGGCCATGGTCATCCGCGGCAACCGCGCCGAGGCCGGAATCGGGGGGCACATCTCCACTTACGCCTCTGCGGCGACCCTTTCCGAGGTCGGGTTTAACCACTTCTTTCGGGCCCGGACCGAAAATTTTTGCGGCGATTTTGTCTATTTTCAGGGGCACGCCTCCCCCGGCGTTTATGCCCGCGCTTTTTTAGAAGGCCGACTGACTGAACACCATTTGGAAAATTTCCGACGAGAACTCAAATCCGGCGGCGGCCTGTCTTCCTATCCGCATCCCTGGCTCATGCCGAACTTCTGGCAATTCCCCACCGTCTCCATGGGGCTTGGGCCGATCATGTCCATTTATCATGCCCGGTTTAATCGTAATCTGGAAGACCGCGGGCTCAAACCCCAGGACGACGCCAAGATCTGGGTCTTTATGGGCGACGGCGAATGCGACGAACCCGAATCGCTGGGTGCGATCACCAT
>CAYHZK010000189.1:0-4739 GCA_964361085.1 uncultured Planctomycetales bacterium | reverse complement strand
AAGGACTGTGACCTGTTCGTCGGTTCTGAACACGTGCAGAAATATCAAACTGAGCTTTTCCTTCTCGTTCATCGCGTTGTCGCGGTCCTGGGTGATGAATCCCTTTTCCACGCCCTTCTTTGCAATCTTGCCGGAGTCAAGGCCCCGTCCGTCGTCGCTGATCTCGATGCAGATGTTATTCCCCCTGTGCGAGGCCGCCAAAAAAATATTTCCCGTCTCGGCTTTCCCCACGTTCCGGCGGGTCTTCCGGTCTTCAATCCCGTGGTCGATCGCGTTGCGGATCATGTGCGTCAGGGGGTCGCCCAGGGTGTCGACGATTTTTTTGTCAAGCTCCGTCTCTTCCCCCGTGATCACGAGATTGACGGCTTTTCCCAGATCCTTCGCGATATCGCGGACGATCCGCTTGAACCGGGTAAAGACGCCTTCGATGGCGATCATCCGCGTCTGCATGACGCCGGACTGGATATCCGACGAAATTTTACCCAGCGATCGGGTGGTCTCGTCCAGCGAATGAATGCGGTTCATCAGGTTGCTTTTTGTTATCTTTTCCTCCAGGCTGAAAATGCCGGCGTTGAGCTCCTCCATCATCCTTTTAACCTTGGCGCCGTCGACGCCCCGATCCTGGACGGAGACAAGACAACCCCTCATGTTCTTCGAAAAATCCTCGAAATCCACCTTCACTTTTTCGACCAGATTGCCCAATTCTTTTTGCTGCCGGATGTTCTCCCCCAGGAGACCGACCATGCGGGTGAATTGGGCCCGCACGATGACCAGCTCTCCCGAGAGATTCATCAGATTATCAAGCTTATTGCAATCGATACGGATGGTCGATATCTCCATGGTCGCGGATTTCGCGTTCGGCGTCTCCGCTCCGGCTTCCATCGGCACAGGCGCTTTTTTCCCTTTTTCCGTCTCAGCCCTGGCCGGCTGCGACGCTGCGGCGGCGACGATCTTTTCCGTCATGACCAGATCTTTAACGTCGTTGATATCGGTCCTTTCGATCGCGACGAGATTCAGGCCGTCGACAGCCAGGATAAACCGGATTTCTTTTTCATTGTGGAGCGTGCAGTAAATGATGCCGATCATGACCTCGTTCACTTCGTACCGTTCCACCTCTTCGACGGAGGGGTTAACGGCGACGACAACCCCCTCCTTTCGCAATTTCTCCTGGATCAGCAAAACCTTCATGCTCTTCAGCGGGACATGCTTCTCCAGGGTGAACAGGATCTTAAAGACGGCCTTGTCTTCCGCGACGGCCTGCGCGACGAGGTTTTTCTGGCCGACGGATAAATCATCAAATTTAACCAGGGCCTCGCCGGCCAGGATCTGATTTAAGCCGACCTTGATATCGGCTGTTTTTCCCGCCGTGAGCCGCCGGTAACATTCTTCCAGTTCCTTAAGAACGCCGGCGACGGAAATATCGGCCGGTCTTCGCTTCTTCAGGCAGGACAACAAATCCCTGATCGCATCGACCCCTTTAAAAAGCAGGGAAACGATTGCGCTGTCCGGCATTTCTTTCTGCTCGCGATACAGCGACAGGATATTTTCCATGCTGTGGGCGACATTCATGATATCTCTGGCATTGATAACCCCGGAGGAGCCCTTGATCGTATGGGTGAACCGGAACAGTTCATTGATGATGCCGGAATCTTCGACATTGCCTTTTTCGATCGTGAGCAGGCGCTCGCTGAAGCTGTCCAGATTGGACTCGGTCTCAATGATGTACTGCACAAGATATTTCTCGTTGATTTCGCTTTCGGCGGGCGGGTTGTGTTCGGCGGCGTTCTCCGGCGGGGGATCGGAAGGAAAGGGAGCGCCGTCCCGATTGGGAGCGGAATTCAAAATGGCGTGAATCTTGCGAACACTGTCTTCAATGTCCCCCTTTTCCTCACCGCTTTCTTTAAGACTTTTGCAAAGCGCCTCCAGAACATCAAATCCCTCGAAAAGAACATCGATGATCCCGGCGGTCAGCGGTATCTCCCGGGTCTTCACCTGCTGCAATATGGTTTCCATTTCATGGGTTAACTTCACAACCCGGGTTAACCCGATGAAGGAGGCGGTTCCCTTGATCGTGTGCGCGGCGCGAAACATCGCATTGAGATCGTCGTTCGACAACTCGATCTGCGCTTTAATGGCGTTTTCCGCCAGCAGCAATTTTTCGTTGAGAACGCTCAGATGCTCCTGGGCTTCCGAGAGAAACTCCCGGACGATCTCCGCGCGTTCTTCCGGCGACATATCAAAACTCTTATCTGTCATAAAACCGAACCCCTCTTATTTTCCAGAATCCTGAAATCCGCCCACTCTCATGATCGCATGGGCAATGCGGTGGATATCGAACTCCGCGTCAACCGCTCCGGCGAGGTGCGCGGCGCGCGGCATGCCGTAGACAACACAGCTCTCCTCATTCTGCCCGATCACGTAGGCGCCGTTATGATGCATTTTGACCAAACCGTCTTTCCCGTCTTCTCCCATCCCCGTCAAGATAACACCGATCGCGTTGTTCGAATAAAACTCCGCGACCGAATCAAAAAGCACATTGCAGGAAGGGCAATGCCCCGAGACCTTTTCCTGGCCATCCACGACAAGCTGCATGTGCTGACTTGCCTTGCGGATCTTCATCTGAAACCCTCCGGGGGCGAGATAACAGCATCCCGTCCGGAGAATATCGCCATTCTGCGCTTCCTTCACCTCCATGCGTGACGTCGCGTTCAGACGTTCGGCGAAACTTTTCGTAAAATAAGGCGGCATGTGCTGCACCCACACAACGGGTTTCGTTTCCTTCGGCAGCAGCGGAACGACATTCATGGCCGCCTGAACACCGCCGGTGGACGACCCCATCGCGACAATATCAATCTTTCGGGAAGACAGCGAATCCAGGGAACCCCCTTTTGCGATCGCGACAGGTCTTTGCCCGGCCGCGAAATTGACAAATTTGCTTTTGCGAACGATAAATTCGATCTTCCGGACCAGTTCATCGGCAATCGAACTCAATTCGTGGGCGCCGCGGGTCGGCTTAAGAAAGAAATCGACCGCCCCGTATTCCAGGGCCCTGATGGTGACACTGCTCCCTTCGCTGGCCAACGAACTGAAAATAAAGACCGGGAGAGGACACTCCGTCATGATCCTGCGGAGGGCCTCAAGACCGTTCATCACGGGCATCTCGCAGTCCAGAATCAGGATATCGGGCTTCAAAGAACGGACATATTCCAGCGCCTCCTTGCCGTTTTTAGCCGAACCCACGACGGTAATCTTACGGCTGCTTTCGAGGACATCCTTCAAAACCTGGCGCAAAAAGGCCGAATCATCGGCGATAACGGCATGGATCATTCTAGTGATTTCTGATAAATCCCGGTTTCAATAAATTTCAAGCTGGAAGGAATATCGCTCAAGCTCTCGGCTAAACTGACAAACAAAAATCCGCCCCACGCGATATTCTCCTGCAGCAGATGAACAACTTTTTGCTTGGTCTCCCGGTTAAAATAAATCATGACATTGCGCAGAAAAACGATGTCAAGATCCCGTTTCGCGAAGGGCTTGAGCAGATTGTGCCGCAAAAACTCGACATCTTTTTTCACGGCGCTGTCCAGCGCGTACTCAAGCCTTGGCGCCTTCCCCGTTTCCGGTTTGACCGGTTTAAAATATTTGTTCTTGAGACTCTCGGGGACCTCTCTCATGCTCTTTTCCGGAAAGCGGGCTTCGGCTGCTCCGGCTAAAACGTCACTGTTGACGTCGGAAGCAAAAATTTTATACTGCCAGTCCGGATACTTTTTAAAAAATTCCCGGCAGGCGATGGCAATCGAATACGGTTCTTCGCCGGTCGAGCACGCGGCCGACCAGATGCGCACCTCATGCCGCTCGGATTTCTTTCTTTCCATGACGGCGGGAAGGATATGCTCAAACAAAAAATTGAACTGCTTGGTATGACGGAAAAAATACGTTTCGTTGGTGGTGATGGCGTTAACAAAAATCTCAAACTCGGCGCCCTTCGGATTTTCAAGCAACTTGATATAGCCCGTGAAGTCGGACAATCGCAATTCCTCAAGCCGTTTTCGCAGCCGTGAAACGACAAGCGGTTTTTTCGTAGGCCTGAGCAGCACGCCCGTCCTGTTGTACATCAATGTTTTTATCACATCAAACTCTCGATCACTGATATCCATTGGAAATTAATGACGTCTCCTCCTGCTCCCTCAGGCACGGCGATCCGGCACAACGTTTCGATTCCTTTAAAGGCCCGGCGGCAACTGGAACACAAGCACGCCGATTTTCTGATCCCCGTCAAAGATGGGGGCAGAGACAAAGCTTGCGGGAAGCTGATAAGAATACAGGTAAGGTCTCATCTCGGCCAGCTTTGTAAAATTTTTGTCGCCGGCATCAGCCGAGGCCTTCACAACCTCCGCCAGCGAACTCGAACTCAGCGTAGGGTCATACACAGAGCGGGTGAAGTCCAGCTCCTTAAAACACGTATATAGGTTTTGCCCGTCCAGCCGGTACAGGAAAACATCGTATAATCCCTGCGCCTCCAGAAACCGGCGTATTCCCGGATGATATTTCTCGTGGACCTGGGAATAGACGGATTTGTCGTCGCCTTTGTCCAATTGATGTTTTGAGCCCAACGGATGAGGATTTTCCTGTATGTAATAAATTTGCAAAATCACGGAAGGATCGCTCAACGCGCCGACGGCGTCAGAGACAGGCGCTTCCCTGCAGGCATTTTTATTTTTATATTATGCCCCGAAATG
>CAYHZK010000188.1:0-4741 GCA_964361085.1 uncultured Planctomycetales bacterium | reverse complement strand
GTGAGGTTTCTTTATTGAAGGCGTAAAATTACGCCGAAATGAGTTGGGGTTGCGAGGACGTCAGGATGGCGTGATACGATTTAACGAAATCGTCCAGTTCCGCTCTGAGATTTTCCAATTCGTTTAAAGTCCGGCCGCGATACTCTTCGCTTTCCGCCAGCATCTTCGGGAACAAGTCCCGGTAATACGAAATGCCGTTCAAAAGATTCGCGCGAAACTCTTCGAGGTAGACCATCTGCTTTGGCGTGGGGGAAGGCAGGGATTTTTTGGCATCCTTGATAAAAAACTCGATATTGAGCTTAAGTTCCTTAATAAACATGTTTGGGCGACAGGCGTCATTCAAGATGTTCAGCCGGCCATAAATGTGATCGACCATTTCTTTTAACGTCACAATCTTTGAAAAATAAGCCAGGTTGGGCCCGGGGCAGACCGCGGAAAATCTTTTCCCGTTCTTGGGAATACGATTCTTAATCAGGGCACCTTCGCCCAGGTCATTGCAGATGCAAGCCTTTCGGACAACAGCCTCAAATTGTTTTTTATAATCTTCGAGTTTCAAATTCAATTTGGCAAGCTGATCCAATTTTAGTTTTTGATAAAGGCGGGAGGCGGTGCAAAGGGGTTCTTTGGTGAATTCCGTGTTGGAGACGATATGTCCTTTCGGGCAGGGGCTTCCAGGCCGGCCCAGCTCGATCTTGCGATTTTTTTCATCGTCGCTTTCATTCCCGCGCAGATTGTTGAACGGGACGCCGAGTGGTGAAACTTCACTCAAATAAAGATCGTTTTCAGTGGCGCTCGCCAATTTTTTTAGCGTCGGCTCATCCACATTCGTGGCTTCAGGGCAGAGGAGAAACGGGGTGCCCCAGCCGGTGCTGTCCACCTGGTAATGCGAGCGCAAAAACTGATCTTCATTCGCGGTGCCGATGCCGCCCTGGGCTGTGAGGCGGACAGGCGGTGTTTGCCCGGGAATGACCTTGTTTTTCAGCTGCAGCGCGTCATTGTAAATCGCATGGATGGTCGAGATCAGTTCCTCTCGCTTGGCCTTGAATTCCTCCAGGATGGGGCCCATCAATTGCCCGGCTGCCGGAAAGACATGACCGCCGCAATTCAACCCCGACTCAACACGGTATTCCGAAACCCATATCCCTTTTTTGGCAAAAAATTTTCCCTGAATCATCGAGGAACGGAAGTCGCTGACTTTTAAGATGATTTTCTTTTTGATGGCGCCGGTGACATCGGCATAAAAATCCTTAAATTCCTCGACATAGCTGTAGAGTCTCTGGTTGATCCCGGCTGAAAAAACGATCGCGGACTGCAGTGTGCTCCCGGCATAACCGCGCAGGGCCGACAGGGCGTCGGAGTAAATCGAGGGGAGAGGCGTTCCGTCTTTGGCATAATTCACGCGGTCAAGCTTGGTCATAATGTTAACGTTGATGTCCCCGCATTCAACCGAATTGCGCAGCTGCTCCTGCATCTGTAATTTTTTGGAAATATCCTCTTGAGCCAGCATGTCCTGGTAAAGGGCCTTCAGCGGGGAGGAATCCGGGAGGAGCTCGAAATATTTTGTGATTTCCGTATGAGCCTCGAACGGAGAGGCTTTCAGGTCCGCAAATTGTTTTTTGACGATGCGGTCCACAAGGTTCAGATAAGCCGTGATCCGTTTCGCCCGGTGATCGTCATCGTATTTGGTAATAGCGGTATAAGGCTCCCCGGTTTGTTCACAATAGAATTTCCGCATCTCTTCAATCAGGGTGTCGTCAACGAGGGAAATGACGGAGGAAATGCCATAACGGGCGACCTTGATGGGGGTATCGATGGAAAACCCGGTTCCCATGACCGGGATATGGAACGTATGCAGGTTGTTCATATTTTCTTCTCGCATAAGGTGAGTGTATTGTAGTATGCGCCTATATAATAAGCAAGAACTCTTTTGGAATCATCATTTGCGTTAGAAAAATTTTTGTACTAGAATACGTTCCATTATCAATCTCCAATAAAAGGACTTTTATGAAACGCGAATTTTATCATCATCTGGCCGACGCGAGTATCGCAGGGCAAGTTTTAGATTCCGCTGTCTGCCGGCAAATCCTCGAATCGTCTGAAATTGAGCTGTTGCCGCTCCTGAATGCCGCTTACGAGGTTCGCAAAAAATATACGGGCAAAGAGGTCAGCATTCATGTGATCAACAACGCCCAAAACGGCTTCTGCCCCGAGGATTGTCATTATTGCGCCCAAGCGAAATCCTCCGATGCCGCGATCCAGGAATATCCTTTAAAACCGGACGCTGAAATCCTGGCTGAGGCTCGAAATGCTTATGAAAACGGGGCCTTCCGGTATTGCATGGTTTTTGCCGGCCGGGGGCCGTCGCAGCGACGGGTGGAGCATCTGGCGCTCCTCATCCGCGAAATCAAGGCCCAATATCCCATTGAAGTCTGCGTCTCGGCCGGATTGCTCGATCGAGAAAAGGCTCAAATTCTGAAAGACGCCGGCCTGGACCGCCTCAATCACAACCTCAATACCTCCGAGAGGTATTATCCGCAGATCTGCACGACGCACACGTATCAAGACCGGCTCGATACCCTCACCGCGGCCCGGGCCGTCGGAATGGAGGTCTGCTCCGGCGTTATCATCGGCATGGGCGAAACCGGTCACGATATCATTGATGTGGCCCTGACCTTGCGTCGTCTGAAAGCCCGGTCCATCCCCATCAATTTGCTCGTCTCCATCGATGGGACAGCCCTGCCCAAAAATCCGTCGTTAACGCCGGAATACTGCCTCCGGGTTCTCTGCCTTTACCGTTTTCTCAATCCCGACGCCGAGATCCGGGTCGCAGCGGGACGGGAAGTCCGTCTTCGCGGCCTCGAAGTGATGGCGCTCTACCCGGGGAACTCCATTTTCATGGATGGTTATCTGAATACGGCCGGTTCCTCGCGGGCCCAAACATTGCAGATGATTAAAGATGCCGGATTTACCATCAAATCCGAGCAAAATCTGGAAGAATTGTTAGGGCAGGAGCTCATCGTCCCGGTGGCCATAAAAAAAATCGATGAATTGCGTCCGTATCGTGAAGAGCCGTCTCCCTTAACCACGCAATCGCGCACATAGGCGTTTTCTAAAAAACCGCAAAATCTGCTATCAGAAAATTGTTGCCAAATTACCCCGGAGTGCTATATTAAATTCTCAAATTTCTGATTGAGTCAAATCCAAACACAATAGAGGTGTGTCAATGAAAGAACAAAAAAGTATTTGTCGCTTTGAACTGCTGATGGACGCGGGCTTCGGCGCCCAGAAGGCAGGCGATATCCTGATCCGCGCCTTTGCCAAGACCGGGCGGTACGTCTACATTGAACCGATGATCCCGGCGGAAATCAGCCCGCCGCCGCGCACCCGTCCCGCGTTGTCCGGCGTCATCATCCGGGTTGCGGATTTCGACATCACCAATATCGGCAACGACACCGATCTGATCCTCGCATCGCATGAGATCGTGCTCGATCGCCGTCTTGATGACGACGAGACCAACCCCAACTGCCGCGTTCTCCTGGACATGGGCCATAAGGAATCCAATCCCGAGTCTTACGAAAATGTCTGCAAACGGATTGCCAAACTCGGATTAAGCATCTTTCCCTTTGAAATCGACAAGGAGTCCAAAGCCATCGTCACCGCGCTGATCGGGAAGGGCGAGAATATGTATTATCTGGGGATGCTGAGCGCCATTTACAATATGCCGAAAGAAATTCTCGTTGAGGAAATCACCATGACATTCGGCAAAAAACTGGCCGGGAAAATCCTCGAGCAAAACCTGACCCTCTTCGCCCATGGGTATGATCACGCCCAGAAAAACATCATCTTTTCCTGGGATGTCAAAACGGCCTTAGAACGGAGAAAGGATCCTATCCTGATTGATGGGAACACGTCGATCAGCATGGGCATCATCGATGCCGGCATCAAGCTCTTCAGCGGATATCCCATCACCCCGGCGTCGTCGATCATGCACACCTTGGCCAAGGAATTTCCATCCTACGGAGGGATCGTGCACCAGGCCGAGGATGAAATCGCGGCGATCGGAACGGCGATCGGCTCGTATTTCGGCGGAGTTCCATCTGTAACGTGCACGTCGGGGCCGGGGTTGTCGCTCAAACAGGAGTTTATCGGGTTTGCGAGCGCGGCGGAAATTCCCGTGATCATCATCGACGCGCAGCGGGCGGGGCCTTCGACGGGGATGCCGACCAAAACGGAGCAAAGCGATCTGCCGGCCGCGATCTTCGGAAGTCACGGCGACAACACGAAAATCGTCATCAGCGTGTCCAACGTCATCGATTGTTTTTACGCCCCGCAAATGGCCCGTTACCTCGCCGAGAAATTGCGCCTTCCGGTTTTCATCATGTCGGATTTTTTGACCGCCAACAGTTACAAAATTATTGAAAAACCGGTCATTAATGAGATCGAGAATGTCGAGGATATCCCTGACTTTGTCTTTGAGCGCTTTCATATCAACCGTCTCCCGGATAACATCGAAATGGTGCGTCATTTGCAGTCAGCCCCGGGCGATCCGGCCGGCATCCATCGGGTAACAGGCCTGAATACCGATGCCGAGGGGAAGGTGAACTATTTTTCCGGGACCAATCAGAGGGCCCATCAGTTGCGGAACGAAAAGGTTCATCACGTCCGCCGGGCCTTGAAACTGCCGGAGATGTTCGGGCCCGACCATGGGGAAGTCCTCATTGTAGGGTGGGGCAGCACGCGC